>JAYOFY010000048.1:2218-6109 GCA_038117465.1 Acholeplasmataceae bacterium | reverse complement strand
CAATATGCACCATGTTGATTTAGCATTAAAATATGCCAATCGTGTAATAGGAATCAATAATGGTGAAATTATTTATGACGGTCCTTCAGAAAAAATAACTGAGGATTTACTTAAAAAAATATACGGAAGAGATCTTACTGATGAAGACATTATGTTTAAAGATAAGTAATTTCTTTTCTAATTTTCGTGAAAAATTAGTAATACGAAGAACAATGACATTAGCGGATGGTACAGAAATCACTAAACCAAAAAGTTACACGTTGTTATCTTCTCTCATTATACTTTTTATATTCATTTATTTTTGGAACTTAATAGTAAGCTCTTTCTTTCAGCGTTTTGGTTTCCAATTTTTTATTACCCGAATTCCAAACTTTTTTACCATTTTAAATGCGATGGTGTCTGAAGTTAACTTTAGTTATTTTGAACGTGTTATTGATCCATTATTTGTGACCATTCAAATTTCTATTCTAGGAACTTTTATTGGAACTTTAATTGCTTTACCTATAGCGTTCTTGGCATCTCAAAATTTAATGAAAAACTCAAAATTTCCTATGATGATTAAGTTTGGATTATCAGTCATAAGAACATTTCCAACGCTTGTATATGCGCTATTATTCTCATTCATTTTTGGATATGGGACTTTCATAGGATTACTTGCGACAATCATATTTACTTTTGGCATCATATCCAAAATGATGTATGAAGTTATCGAAACCATAGATTTAGGGCCTTTCATTGCAATCGAAGCTTCTGGAGCTTCTAAACTAGTTGCCTTTAGAACTTCCATTATCCCACAAGTAATTGGAAGATTTTACTCTATCATTTTATATAATTTTGAAATAAACTTACGTGCAAGTGCGATTTTAGGTTTTGTTGGTGCAGGTGGAATCGGATTAATTTTAAATGACCAAATGTCTCTCAAAGAATATGGCAATGTATCTATGATTGTATTATCGCTTCTTGTTGTTGTTATCATTGTTGAGAACATATCTAGGTTTATTCGAGGTAAATTATCATGATGAAAACAATCAATCCTAGCGTTTTTGAAATATATCAAGCCCGTCCTAAATCTTTCGTTAGAAATATATTTACAGGTACCATTATTACCTTTTTATTGATTTGGTCATTGGATGTTATTAATTATCCTGGAATCACTGAGAGTAGCATACAAATAGCCCAAAACATATTAAAAGCATTTGTAAATCCAACATGGAATCTTATTTTTTCTTTAGAAGTTGATAGCATCCCAGTACTTATGTTTGAAACATTGGGAATTGCATTTTTAGGGACACTATTAGGCTCTTTATTATCATTACCCTTTGCATTTTTGTCTTCTAAAAATATCGTAGGTAATTTTGCCTACATAGGTTCAACAATCATAACAATTATCCGTTCATTTCCTTTCTTTTTATTAGCATTAATGTTTGTTAGGGTTTCAGGTCCAGGACCTCTAACAGGTGTCTTAACTATTGGTGTTTTATCCATTGGTATGATATCTAAAATGTATATTGAAGTTATTGAAGATATAGATCCAGGTATTTTACAAGCTTTAGATGCTTCTGGTGCATCTTTGTTTCAAAAAATAAGATTCGGAATCATTCCTCAGCTTACTGCGAATTTCATATCGGTGATGATTTACCGATTTGAAATCAATGTTAAAAATGCAACCGTATTGGGTATTGTTGGAGCTGGTGGCATTGGATTCACCTTATTATCTGCAATGAGTGCATTTAGATGGCAAGACGCATCTGCTGCTCTTTGGGGCATTATCATCGTTGTACTATTTGTTGAATACTTCTCAACAAAAATAAGAAAAAAATTAGTTAGTGGTGAATAAAGAGACTTTGTCTCTTTATTTTTTCTAAAGGAGTGTGTCATAATGAAAAAATTACTGCTACTTGTCATAATATTATTTGTTTCCGGTTGTGTTCAAACAACGACACCTGAAATTATATCCATCAATCCATGTGAGGATCCGAATAGTTATACGTGTTTTGTAGAACCTCCTTGTGATATTTATGAAGGCACGTGTGATGTGCTTGCACAAGAATTGCTTGATACCTTAACATTAGAAGAAAAAGTTGGTCAGATGATTCAAGCAGAACGAGGATATATATCATTAGAGGAAGTTAAAGAGTTTAACATAGGATCAATTTTATCAGGTGGTGGAAGTCACCCTAATGATATGTTTGATGATCATCAAGCTTGGTATGATATGGTCAAAAAGTTTCAAGAAGCAGCACTTTCTTCTTCATCAGGAATTCCACTTTTATATGGTGTAGATGCTGTACATGGACATAATAACGTGTATGATATGACAATTTTTCCGCATCAAATTAATATGGGTGTGATCAATGATCCTGATTTAACCTATGCATTATCTAAAGCAACTTCAGAACAATTACTTACCACCGGAATTACATGGAATTTTGCTCCAAGCTTATCTGTGAATCAGCACATTGGATGGGGGCGTTCTTATGAAAGTTATGGTGAGCATCCTGAACTTTTTGAAAACTTAACAAAATCTGCAATTTTAGGCTATTTAGAAAATGGGATCATTCCTACAGCAAAACATTTTTTAGGAGATGGTGGCACCATGGGTATTGATCAAGGCGATGCCATCATTGATGAAATGAATCTTGATGTACATTTGACGCCTTATTTAGAGGCCATACAAGCGAAAGTACCAACCATCATGGCATCTTACAGTAGTATTAATGGTATAAAAATGCATGGTCATACATATTATCTTCAAGAACTTTTAAAAGAAGATCTTGGCTTTAAAGGGTTTATTATCAGTGATTGGAATGCAATCCATCAACTTGAAGGAAGTTTTTATCAACAAATCGTGACTTCTGTAAATGCTGGAATCGATATGCTTATGGAACCTTATGATTGGAAATCTGCTTATCAAGAATTGTTGTTTGCTGTCAGTAACGGTGATATTTCTTTAGAAAGAATAAATGATGCCGTATTTAGAATTTTACGAGTCAAGTTTCAGTCAAATCTAATGAGTCAACCTACATTCAAATTAGACTATACAAATGATATGAAGCTTGATCATACACTTCTTGCACGAGAACTTGCAAGTAAAAGTGCGGTGTTGCTTAAAAACAATGATGCACTTCCATTAACGACTACACAAAACATTTATTTAACTGGTCCCGCTTCTGATCATATTGGACTCATGTCTGGTGGTTGGACAACCAACTGGCAAGGAAATCCAGATAATATCTTTAATGTCGGTACCTCTTTAAAAGATGGATTGGAACAAGAAATAACCTTATCCTCTTATGACACAAGCGATGTTGTCATTGTCGCACTTGCTGAAATGCCTTATGCTGAAGGTATTGGGGATCAAGGTTATCCTTCAATCGTTTCTGGAAATGCACATCCAGATAACATTCATGCACTCACTCAAGCAATGCAAGCAAAAAATGACGGTAAAATAGTTATTGGTGTTTTGTTTAGTGGTAGACCGTTATTTTTAGATCAACATTTAGAATATTTTGATGGTTTTATCTCAGCATTTTTACCAGGAAGTGAGGGTGGATATGCACTCACACAACTCATATTTGGATATCAAAACTTCTCAGGAAGACTCAGTTATTCTTGGCCAAAAGATGCGTCTACTTGGGGTGTCACTTCTTGGCAAGAAACTTATGATCCTACAAGGTTTTTATTTCCTTACCAATTTGGATTGAATTATTCATCATAATCTTATATAATCATAAGGCACGCTAGGAGTCGATATGAATACAAACACATTTAAAAACAAATGGCTTTATATAAGAATAATGATGTACATCCTTGGTATGTTTCTTGCAGGTGGTGGTGTCAATTTCATTTTAAGATCTAGTGTAGGTGCTGGTTCTTGGGATGCCGTAAACG
>JAYOFY010000048.1:0-2208 GCA_038117465.1 Acholeplasmataceae bacterium | reverse complement strand
AGAATATTATTTGATATTACCTTAGGAACAGCCTCACTTATTACGAATTTTACGATCCTAGCTTTTATTATCTTTTATCGTAAAAAATTAAAATACTTTATTGTTGTCATCCCTATTTTTGGAATTGCATCGATGATGGATTTATGGGATTTACTTATTCTATCCAACATAAATCCAAGCGGTTTAATCAATCAAATTTTATGGTTTATATTTGGATCAACACTATTGCCTTTTGGTCTATCTCTAATGATTACAACAAAATTCCCTTCAATGGTCTATGATGAGATGACATTTGCATTCATGGACATCTTTAAGGTCAACAACTTTTTAAAAGTACGTGTCGGTGTAGAAATTCTTGCTGTTTTGATTGCAATCATTCAAGTCGTAATCATTGGTATTGGATTTGGCTCAGTTTCTATTGGTACTGTTATATTAGCAATAACCATTGGACCAATGATTGATTTCTTTATTAAACAAATAAATAAGATAAAAAAAGAAGCTTACTAAGTAAGCTTCTTTTTTTACATCTCTTCAGTTTCTATAGATGTCTCAACAACTTCTTTTTTAGGTTTTAACTTTAAATAAAAATTTGCGTATGATTGATACATATAAGGTAGTAACCAAATCAGTAATAAAAAGAATGTAAATGCACTGGCAATAAACCAAAGTATAAATGATAATGCGAGTAAGACAAAGTCAAGTTTATATCCTTTCATCATTTGTTTAGATGCCTCTAAATATGCTTTAGGTTCCTCATATTCAATCTCTTCATCTGCTAATAAAAATGTCACGAGTGCATAATCAAGTAATTTAATCATTAGGAATATAAAACCAATGAATACTAATACAGAAATCACAGCTCCAACAATCGGTTGAGTAAATGCAACCAATAAACCTACCACCATGAGTCCATATATCGGTACGATATATATTGCAACAGCCAAAAATAAAGTCAATAAAGTTTTTAATATAAATGCATAACGTGTTTTAAATCCCATAAACAACGAACTCACAACATCTAATTCTTTTTGTTGACCAGTTCTAATAAAAAAATTATTAAGTCCAATGGATAATACACTTATAAAGAAAAAACTTAAAGCGAGACTTGTTACTATGTTAAATATTGTTCCAGGTAAAAATTCTGGAGCATATGCTTCTGCTTGTTCCCAAAAATTTTCACCCATAACTGGAGCTGGTACAGGGAAAGGATTGATGCCTTGTATGAGTGTGCTTAAAATACCTCCAAGAATACCTGCAAGTAATACTGCAAAAAATGCTTGAAGTACTTTTCCTTTAATATCTGCTCGTGCTTGATGTTTTGAATCGAATATCATCGTATTCTCCTTTATTGATGTAATACTATTGTATCATGTGAAAATAAAAAAAGACGTAACCTCTTAGTCTTTTTTATGTAATAACAACGTATATCCACCTTCACCGTAACTTAAAGCTTTTGCAACTCTAGAAATCGTGGTTGAAGATGCACCAGTAATCTCACTTATGTTTTGATAGCTTAAGCCTGCATGAAGTTTTCTTGCGACATCATATCTTAATGCCATATCTTTAATTTCTTGAATTGTACATAAATCTTCAAATATTTTATACCAATCTTTTTTTGATGTGACAGTATTAAATGCTTCGAAGAGTTCATCTAATATTGGCTGTTTTAATTTTGATTTTGACATAATTTCCCCTTTGAACATCATTATATCACTTTACAGGAATAAAGTCATATATCATTATCTTTTAATCCAAGATCACTTAATTGATACATACCCTTACCCAGAGCTTCAAACCATCCATAATAATTTTTATATAAGATTGAATACGCTTTATCAATGCCAGTTTCTAATTTTATTTGAGCTGCCTTTTTAGGCATTTTTCCTATACATTGTGCAATAGACATTGCTTGTTTTCGATACAAAGTCATTCTTTTTACTTGATGACTTCCACCAATATTTTCTTTATTCAACTGCGCAAATGTTTCTATTAGACGCTTTCTATTCTTTTTATTTTTTCTTGGTAGAACGACTTCTGATTCTTTGATGATTGATGCGGATGCATCAACAGTAATGAGTCCAATACCTAGTCTTTTTAGAATAAGCAGTTTGTCTTTATATATTTTTGAATGCATGACTTTTTTTGTAGGTTTAAACGTTGCAATATAGGCTTCATCTGTCAATGTTTGTCTTTTAAGTACTTGTGCAA
>JAYOFY010000047.1:2626-6328 GCA_038117465.1 Acholeplasmataceae bacterium | reverse complement strand
CATCCCTACTTCTAAAATAGGGACATAAGCTTTCTCAATCTTATAATCATAGGTGTGGTTAACATCATGATGTTTAATATCAATAATGACTTCAGCGAACATCTTTACCTCATTGTTATTATAACAAAAAAGTAACTTGCGTTACTTGATTGTTTTAAGAAGTTGATCAATATGATTTCCGTATGCTAATGCTTCATCATATTTAAACAACAATTCTGGAATTTTTCTTACATTACGAATTTTTTCTGCAAGACGTTTTCTAATTTTTGATGTATGTTTCTCAAGCAATGCTTGCGCTTTTTTAATAATGTCATCATCATCTGATAACACCGTATAAAAGATCGTTGCATAAGACAAATCTTTTGTTACTTTTACTTCTGTTAAGTTCACATAACCAACTTGACTATTTTTAACTTCTTCATTCACAATATTAGCAAGTTCTCTTTGAATTAAGCTTGCAAGTCTCTCAATAGAAATAGACATTATAAAACCTCCATCTCCTTCATTTTAGAAGCTTCAATTATATCTCCTACTTTAATATCATTAAAGTTTTCAATAGAAAGTCCACATTCAAATCCTTGACGTACTTCTTTCGCATCATCTTTGAAACGTTTAAGAGAAGCAAGTTTACCTTCGTAAACAACAATCCCATCTCTTAAAACACGTACTAGCGCATCTCTAATAATCGAACCGTCTGTTACGATACAACCAGCAATAGTACCAATTTTAGATACTTTAAATGTTTCTCTAACTTCAGCTTGACCAATCACAATTTCTTCAAATTTAGGTGCGAGCATACCTTTAAGTGCAGCTTCGATATCTTCTTGAACACGATAAATAATGGAATATAATCTGATTTCAACACCTTGTGTGTCTGCAAGTGCCTTAACAGATGCGGTTGGCCTTACATTGAATCCAATTAATATCGATTGTGTCGCATTTGCGAGTGTGACATCACTTTCTGATATCGCACCAACTTCACCTCGAATCACATTTACATGGAAACCTTCAATATCAATTTTTTCTAAGAGTCCTTTGAGTGCTTCAATGGATCCGTTCACATCACCTTTAATGATGAGGTTAAGTTCTTTTTCAGATGATTCTATGTCTCCCATAAGGGATTCAAGTGAGGTTTTAGAACGTTTTTTAAGTTCTTTTTCTCGATCGCGTGATTGACGTTCTTCAGCAATTTGACGTGTCATTTTTTCATCATCAAATGCTTTAAAAATGTCTCCAGCTTTAGGGACTTCATTGAGTCCTGTAATTTCAATTGGCATTGCTGGAAGTGCCTCTTTATAACGTTTTTTTAAGTCATCTTCCATGGTTCTTACTTTTCCATAAGTATTCCCGCAAGCAAGATAATCTCCCACTCTTAATGTCCCAGATTCAACAATCAAGGTTGCAACTGAACCGCGACCTTTATCAAGTCTTGCTTCAATCACTGTACCTTGTGCAAATCGTTTTGGGTTAGCTTTAAGTTCTTCAACCTCACTCACTAAAATAATGAGTTCTAATAATTGATCAATACCTTCACCCTTAAGTGCAGATATTTTTACAAAAGGAACTTGTCCACCCCATTCTTCAGGTGTTAATCCTTTTTCTGATAACGCCGTCATGACTTTTTCAGGATTTGCTTGCGGACGATAATGGGTACTTTTGCAGCTTTTGCATGATCAATGGCCTCGATTGTTTGCGGCATAACACCATCATCTGCAGCGACAACGATAATCACGATATCTGTGACTTTTGCACCACGTGCACGCATTTCTGTGAAAGCAGCATGGCCTGGTGTATCGATAAAAGTAACTTTTTCTCCTTGATAATCGACTTGATAAGCTCCAATATGTTGTGTAATGCCACCTGCTTCAGATTGTGCAACACGTGATTTTCTAATGGTATCTAATAATGTTGTCTTTCCGTGGTCCACATGTCCCATGATCGTAACAATTGGTGGACGCTTCACTAAATCTTTAGGATCATCTTCGATATCCATTTCATCAAATCTCGTGACGTCTGTAATGACTTCATCAACAACTTCAAATCCTTCTTCTATTGCTATTAGTTCAACAGTGTCTCTATCTATGATTTGATTGACAGATGTCATCATACCCATAAGCATCAGTTTCTTGATGATCACAGCACTGGATACATCCATGGCTTTTGCAACATCTGATACATTCATACCATCTTTATACGTAAGAATTTGCGGTCCAGATGGTTTCGATTTTTTTGCTGCATGCTTTGCTGGTTTATGATATGCATTTGATTTTTTATTTACTGGTTTATTTTGTTTTGGCATATGTTCACTTCCTTTTTTTATTAGATGATGTTTTTAAAACCTATATCCAAGATAGCAATGACCTTGATATTTGATTTACCAATCGATTGCGATAATTGTATTGAGGTTAATGATTCCATCACGTCTATGCCATAATAAGACGCTTTGTCTCTAATTTTTTTTTTCGTATTTTCTGATGCATCACTTGCAAGTACAATCAATACTGCTTTTTTTTGACGCATTTTTTCTATTGATAATTCCGTGCCTACAGCAACCTTTCTTGCTTTATAAGCGAGTCCTAAGTTATGCATCATGACACATCGCCTCTAAAGTTTCGTACAATGATGCATCGATGTCTGTTTCAAAATGCTTACTTAACAATTTCTTTTGTTTGGCTTTTTCAATGACACGCATATCGTTTTTAATATAAGCGCCACGGCCATTCATTTTACCAGATGGATCAAAAATAACACCTTGATCTTTTGTTTTAACAATACGTAATAATTGATTTTTAGGGAGTTTCTCTCTTGTGACTAAACACGTTCTAAGTGGTGTATGTTTCATGAAACACCTCCTTAATATAAAATACCTTCCATAGCAGCATTTTGTTCTGATTTGATATCAATGGACCATCCACATGCTTGTACAGCAAGCTTCACATTTTGACCTAATTTACCTATGGCAAGTGATAATTGATCGTCTGGTACAATGGCTAATGCTGTTTTATCTTTAGGGTTAATATTCGTTACTGCAACGACTTCAGATGGTTGTAATGCATTTGCAATGAGCTCATGTTCATTGTCTGACCATCTAAATAAATCAATTTTTTCATCACTTAAGGCACGTACAATTTCTTTTATTCTTGCACCACCTTCACCAACGCATGCTCCAATAGGATCGACTTTTGGATCATTTGATTTAAGACCAATTTTTGCACGATCTCCTGGTTCTCTACTGATACCCATAATTTCAATGATGCCTTCTTTGATTTCAGGAATTAAGTTCTCTAGTAATTTAATGATGAGATTACTATGTGTTCTAGAAACAAATACTTTCGGCCACTTCCCTTTCATTTCTACTTCAGAAACGTAGACCTTAACATAATCTCCAGCATGAAAATTATCTTTTGGTAAAGTTTCTTTTTTCGGAAGCAATGTGGTTAAGTCTCTACCGATATCTAATCTGTAAAAGTCATCTTTAACATCAATGACACGACATGATAAGACATTGCCTTCCATCGCTTTAAAGAAATTGAATAAGTTTTCTTTTTGCATCGTAATGAGTGCTTCGTTGAGTCTGCTTTTAAAATCACGAACAGCAAAATGACCAAAATCTTGAGGCGATACTTTCGTCTCTATAATATCACCAACTTTTGCAGTTTTTTTAATGGCTTTTGCTTCATCTAATAATAATTGTGTGAAATT
>JAYOFY010000047.1:377-2616 GCA_038117465.1 Acholeplasmataceae bacterium | reverse complement strand
TTCTTCCACAACAAGCTGTTGTGTAAATAAAAGAAGCTCATTTTTTTCTTCTTTCAATTCAACTCGACAAGAACGCACATCAAATGCTTTTTTACATCCAGCAATTAAGCCTTGAACAAATGCTTCTTTCACTTGTTCTACTGTTAATGCTTTTTCTTCAGCAACTAAATCAATATTTTTGAAAAATTCTTTACTAATCATATTATTCTCCTAAAATTTTACTGCTCTTCTTGCAGTAGATATCGTTTTTATTGGAATGACTTTTTTTATTTTTTTTGTTTTTTCTAAATATTCAATCGTAATCGTATCTTCTTGACGCTCGATCAAATCTGCATAGCCTTTATAATAATCAGAGACGACATATATGTATTTTCCTAGTGCTTGATCATAATCTTTGTATGTTTTCAAAGGCCTCTCTATGCCTACTGATGACACTTCAATTACAAAGTGATCTGGAATCCATGTGTCATCCAATTGTAAAATCTCATGATGGAAACGTTCAAGTGCTTCTGTGTTGATTGGTCCGTCATCATTATCCACAAGAATTTCTAGTCCTTGTTGTCCAAATATCATTGTTTGATGAACATCATACAATTCAAAGGGATGCGTTTTTATCATTTCGATTAATTTTTGTTTTAATTTTTCAATCATGAATCCCTCTCAATAAAATTGAGCGGAACAATATCCCACTCATGAAGTAATTTGATTATATCACAAACACTTCACGAAGGCAATCTAAAGTCATATATTTATCTTTCATGCAAATGATTTGCAAGTAATGGAAACTATGTTATAATTTAGTTGCAAATGATTTGCAATAATAATATGCAATGTTAAGAGGTACTATGGTGAAAAAATATATACTAGTAATGATGATGCTGATATCTGCTATGCTTTTGGCAAGCTGTCAAAATAAAGATAGGGATGTCTACCAAATTGTCACAACCTTATTTCCTCAATATGATATCGCAAAAGCAATTGCTGGAAATGAAATGAGTGTGAAAAACGTCTTGCCTTTTGGTACAGACCCTCATAGCTATGAAATCACATCAATAGATCGACAATACATAGAATCCTCAGAGTTATTCATATACACATCCGATGAATTGGAAAATTGGGTAGATGATATATCCCTTACACAGACTCTTGTTTTGAATTTAGAACTCGAACTTGACTTAGAACATCATAATCATGCACATGAAGAGCATGATGATGATCATGATGAAGAACATGATGTACATTTTTGGACAAACCCACATACGATGGAAGATATGGTAACTGTAATCCTTGCACACCTAATTGAAATCAAACCTTCATCTGCTGACCTCTTCAAAGAGAATGCTAACGCATATATCGAGACACTCGAATCACATGTAGCTGATTTAGAAAGCTTTTTATCTAATTACAACAATGACACGCTGACATTATATATCGCTGGACATAATGCGATGGCTGAATTTGGGGAATATTTTGGATTGGACATTGTTTCATTATTTCCTGATTTCATTCCTGATGCTGAATTATCATCTCTTGAGTTATCAAGTTTTATGGATGCTTTAATCATTAACAATATAAAAGCATTCTTTATTGAACCGGTATTTGATCAGGAACCACTTGCTGCAATTACAATACAATCGGCACTTTTAGAACAAAACCAAACAGTATCCTACTACGAGTTACATCAATTCCATAATATTAGTCAACAAGACTTTGAAAATAATGTCACATTGTTTGATATTTTTGATAACAATATTCAAAATATAAAACTTGTCATTGAGGAAAACTATGGTACACGTTAATCAAATACACATGACTTTTGGTCAATATGAAGCACTTAAAGATATCACCTTTACAATTGATAAAGGTGATTTTCTGCATGTTGTTGGACCGAATGGCAGCGGTAAATCCACACTGATCAAACTCATGGTCAATTTATTAGAACCAACAAGTGGCTCTATTCAGATGGATACCTCTCACATTGGGTACTTACCTCAAGCGTTACATGTTTCTGATCATGTGCCTATAAGCGTTGAGGAAGTATTAAAAAATATTTCAAAAAGTGATGCTGATATCGATGGTTGGTTAGATATGATGCAAATGACATCCTATAAAAAATCAGCGATGAAACATTTATCTGGTGGACAAAAACAGCGTATTTTTCTTATTCGAGCACTTTTATTAAATCCTGAGGTTCTCATCTTAGATGAGCCTACAAGTGCACTCGATCCAGCATTTAGAG
>JAYOFY010000047.1:0-367 GCA_038117465.1 Acholeplasmataceae bacterium | reverse complement strand
AAGTCTTATATATTGACCAGAGTATGAAATTTTTTGGTGAGTTCAATGCTTATGAAAATTTCTCTCATGAAGGACATCATCATGATTGACTTTTTTACATATACGTTTCTTCAAAATGCACTATTGATAGGTGTTATTTTATCTATTACGGCATCTCTACTAAGTCCTTTTTTAGTACTTAATCAGCAAGGAATGATTGCACATGGATTATCACATGTAAGTTTTACTGGTTTTGTGATTGGGTTATTATTTTTTGATCAACCTTTATGGTTGGCAATCCCATTCGTTGTGGCTTCAAGTGTACTCATCCAATATTTATCTACAAAAATAAAACTTCAAGGGGATGTTTCAATCGGCATTGTAAGCT
>JAYOFY010000046.1:0-6382 GCA_038117465.1 Acholeplasmataceae bacterium | reverse complement strand
TGGTGATGCTTCAAAAGGTAATCTATCGTAATTGTTTAAAAAATGATTGAAGTAATGCTTTACTTTCACCTTCCATGATACCACCACATACTTGAATTTGGTGATTAAAAGGGATATCAAGTAATTGTAGTTTTGATTCGATGGCACCTGCTTTAAGATCTTTCGCGCCATAATATAATGACTGCATCCGACTTTGAATGAGTGCACCTGCACACATTGGACATGGTTCTAACGTTACATACAAATCACACCCTTCTAAACGCCAATCACCTAGAATGGTTGCTGCTTCAATCATCGCAAGCATTTCGGCGTGACCTTCCACACGTTTTTGAGTGTGTCTTAAATTGTGCGCCCGTGCAATGATGTCACCATCTTTAACAATGACGGCTCCTACCGGTACTTCCCCTTTATCAAACGCTTTTTGGGCTTCTAATAAAGCTTCTTGCATGAATTTAAGATGCGTCGTCTTTTCCTGGCACTTCGTGGTATTGTCTTGCTCTCGGTTCATATGATTCTAACGCTCCTACTAAAATGGTATCATCATGATAATTCGCTGGTTTACCATCAATGATACGTTGTGTACGTGTCGCTGGAAGTCCACTTTTGACACAAATTGCTGTGAGTTTTGTAACAAACTCTGCACGTGCCAAAAGCTCTGGCATAGGTCCAAATGGTTCACCCCTAAAATCTCTATCTAAACCCCCTACAATCACACGTATGCCTTGATCTGCAAGTGATTCAGCAACACCAACAATACCTTGGTCAAAAAACTGTGCTTCGTCAATCACAACCGCATGTGTATCTTTTTCCACTTGAGATAAGATCTCACCGGATGATGACACCACAATCGATGGTTTTTTACTTAAGTTATGAGAAACAATTTCAGGTTTCACTGAATAACGATTATCAATGGCTGGTTTAAATACTAAAACATTTTGTTTTGCATATTCTAAACGTTTGATACGACGAATGAGTTCTTCTGTTTTACCTGCAAACATTGGTCCACAAACCACTTCAATAAATCCATTTTTATACGTATGATACATACTGATCCCCTTTTTTGATAATAAAAAACGTGAGAAACTCACGCTTTTTTTGTATTAATCTTCTTGTGTTTCTGATTCAGCAGGTGCTTCTTCTTTGACTTCTTCTACTGCAGGTTTTTCAACTGCATGCTGACCACGTTGGTAACGTTTGTTGAAACGGTCCACACGTCCCGCAGCTTGAATAAACGTTTGTTGTCCTGTGTAAAATGGATGTGTGTCTGAACTCACTTCCACTTTTACGACTGGGTATTCTTTCCCGTCTCCTTGATATACAACCGTATCTTTTGTTGAAATTGTTGATTCAATTAAGAATTGTCTATCTGTTTGAGAGTCTTGAAAAACGACTAAACGTGTTTTTGGTTGAACGTCTTTTCTCATGCTTTTCTCCTTCCGCCATGGCTTATTTGCCATAGTAAGTTTCGCAAGCGTTATTATATCAAATTAAATAAGAACTATCAAGTGATTATGCGCGAACTTGCGTAAAATTTTTTAATACATCTAAAAACTTCACAGTAATGATGCCTGTGGCAATACCAGCAGGTACAGAAATGGCAAGCATAATGGGTAAATATCCGATGACTGCAACCGATCCAATCACAAAGATTCCAGCAACAATTTGACCCAATGTATGAAAGAATGAGCCAATGATGGATACGCCTGGTATCCCAAAGAAATTTAGCTTATATATGAATGCCATCGCAAGACTTGCAAAGATCCCGCCAGATAAACTCATGTAAAAGATTGGATTGAGTAGTTTTCCTGTAAGTAACGAGACAATGATAACGCGCATAATAACTAGTAATATACTATCTTTAGGATTATATAAAACTAAGACCACAAGTGTGACGATATTTGCAAGTCCTATTTTTGCCCCTGGAACAGGAATGACATTAATCCATGACTCTAATACATTTAAGACAATGGCAATCGCAAGTAAATTTGCATAAAGCGTCAATTTTTTTACTTGGCTCATAAAATAAAATCTTCTTCTGCGTTTTTAAATTCTACTCGAACACTGTTGGGCAAACAAATAAGGGCACCACTTGTAATCACACCTTGTTTAGAACATACATTATAAGGGGATGATTCTTCTAATATTTGAACGGATTGATCATCAAAGTTATAGCCAATAACAACTTCTTGTCTTTCGCCATTTACTTCATAATCCCCAAGTAATGTAATCGTTTGACTATTTAAATCTACAAAAGGATATCTTGTATCCGTATTGGTTTCTTGATAATAATGAATACTCACTTGATTGGAAACAAAATCAATACTGACAATGGCTTCTCGGTTAGAACCGTAATAAACGCTTGCAGACGTTGCTGTACCACCTGATAATGATAATGTTAATACTAGCCAAATAAGTAATGACAATATCACAACACCAACACCTAATAAGATGTCTCTTTTTGTTTTTATTGTAAGTTTTTTCATGAAATAAGATCCTCAAAATAAAGATCAGAAATAAACGTATCGATTGTATTATCTGTATTATATCGTATCACCTGTATATTTAACGATGCTTGGTGTGTTTCCATAAAACGATCAAATACATCTTTTGGCATCACAAATAACGCCGTGGATAAAGCATCTAATAGTCCTGCATCATCTCCAATAATGGTAAGCGCAGCATAATCATGGGTGGGAGATAATGTAAATGGAGAAATCAAATGGTGATATCTCTTACCTTCATACATTGTATATTGTTCAAAGTTTCCAGATGTTGCAAGAGATTGATTTTTAATATGAATAATGCCATAAGGTTCTTTAAAAAATGGAAGGGATGTGATCGGATCAGTAAGAGACACAATATACACTTCATCTTGGGAGGGTCTGTTAATATTTTGACCAACACTAATCGTTGAAGAACCTGCTGAAATAGAAAAATAGGTGACGTCTTGTTCTAATAAATATTGTCTCACTTTTTCAGTCGTATATCCTTTAGAAAATGCCCCAACATCAAGTTCGATATCAGACCCTGATATCGTGATGTAATACGTATTGTTTGCTTCTTCTAATAAGATGTCATTGTTTTCAATAGACATTGCATCAATGGTTGCCATTGTTTGATCAAATGCATTTTCAGTGACTTCAATATCATAAATTAGCTTATTAACGTCATAAACATCTGTTGTCTCTCCATCAGAAAGTGCATATGTTGTTTCTGTGATTTCTTCGACCTCATATGTTTCATAAATGGGTGTTCTGTCGTATGTCCTTACATAAAGATGAGATCCAACCGTCACATCCTTAGGCGTATTTGAGATCAACGTTTTCCAAGCTTTTACAGGTTTTCCTAATCCAATGTTAAAGTACCCTTCTGTAAGTTCTTGAATGGATAGGGCTTCTTGAATAAGTTCGTATAATGCAACATCAATATCTAATGTGACATCTTTTTGTTGGTTGATCGTATAGATATTTTCTAAATAAGATGAATCACTTGGAAGTCCTTCATAATTATTGGTGAGTGCGTCATACATCTTGTACATATCGTTGATTTTTTCAAAATGGGTATCTGCTTCATTTTCAGTTGCATAAAGCGAAACGGTAATCGATGTATACATATAATCATAGAAGGTAATAGAATGCATCTCTTCGCTTGTGTCACATGCTGAAAAAGTGGTTGCAATCGCAAACACAATAATTACCAATCCTATTTTTTTAATGCCTGTTAACATCATGTTTCACCTAAGATAATTATACCATATTTGAGGGGTTGAAAACGAAGATATTCATAAAGTTTTCATGTTTTCATGAAACTTTCATTAACTCTTTTTATAATGATGGCATATTAAAAAGTGAGGGTTTGTTATGACGTTTTTAAAAACATATGGTAGAGGGCTTATCTTTATTGTTGCTGTATTTGTAATCAATAGTTATTTATGGGTATCACGGTTGAATCAATCGTTTTTAAATATAGAAGTGCTTGTGACCTCTTTATTTGGATCTTGGATTCTTATGGCGTTATTTTTAACTTTTTTACTTTCTACAAAACAACGCTTCTTAGTGAAACTTTTTGGCGGATTAGATCAAGTCTATTTTTGGCATCGATGGTTAGCCATCGGTAGTTTGGGTCTTATCTTTTTACATCAGACAACTGCAAGCGATGATGGTTTAATTATTTTAGCAAGATACGCTCAGCTTGGACTTGATGTTGAAGATCTTGGAGAACTTGCAAGAAACTTATTTATCTTTTTAATCGTGATGGCACTATTATCATTTATATTTAAATATGAACATTTTAAATATATTCATAAACTCATGATTTTGCCATACGGACTCGGTTTATATCACAGTTTTGCATCATCTTGGGTTGATTTATTAAGTTTTGATGCGTTATCGATATTTATGATATCGACATCGCTTATAGGTATTGGCTCATCTTTATATATGTTACTCTTTTATCAACATGTTGCCTTTAAATTTACAGGCACCGTATCTGAAATTACGCATTTAAATGATACGATGATGGACATCAAATTAACGATGAAAAAACCATATAAATTTAAAACCGGACAATTTACATTTATTAAATTAGATCAAAAAAAGATCATGTCTGGGACACATCCATTTACGATATCAGGTTCAGATGATACAAGCATTTATTTTACTGTCAAAACACTTGGAGATCATACAAAAAGATTATATAGAGACTTAAAAGTTGGTATGAAAATACACGTAAGTAAACCTTTTGGTCATATGACATTTCAAACAAAAAAAGACAAACACGTATGGATTGCTGGTGGTATCGGTGTAACACCTTTTATCAGTTATTTAAGAAGTCAAAATACATTAGATAAGCCCGCCCATTTATATTATGCTGTTAGAAATTTTGAAGATGCTGTTCATGTCGATGTATTAACACATTATCAAAAACAACATCCTCATTTCAGTTTTGATATTATTGATTCTCAAACTAGAGGACGGCTCACTTTAGATATGCTAGCGCTTAATGATCACACATCTGTTTCTATGTGTGGTCCAAAACCAATGATTGATGCTTTTGTTAAAGGTATAAGAAAAGAAAATAAACACGTTGAAATCCATTATGAAGCCTTTAGCTTTACAGGAAACCTCGTGAAAGATGTCTTCAGAATTGGGTTGACTTACGCGAAGCAAATTGTAAAAAGGTTCAATACATAAAAAAAAGCACTTCAGTGCTTTTTTTTATAATGTCACAATAAACGTTGTGCCTTCACCTAATGTCGATGTCATGTTCAGTGTCCCTTTATAATAATTTATAATGTTGGATACAATCGTCATACCAACACCTAAACTTAATTCATGTTGCGTGCGAATCGTATCTGATCGGTAAAAGGGTTCTAAAACATGTTTTAAATCTTCTTCTGACATACCAATACCAGTATCACTTACTTTAATTTGAACTTTATCATTGACCTTTACAATTGATACATCAACGTGACCATGATCCTTGTTGTATTTCATCGCATTAGATATAAGATTTGTAATCAAAGATGTGATGAGCATCATATCTCCATCAAATGTGATGGATGGATCACCGTCTAAATTTGTTTGAATCTGTTTTTCTTTGTATTCTTCTTTTAAACTCTCTATCACATCTTCTATAAGAGGAAATAAAGGAATACTTTCTACTTGGAATGTTTTTTCTTCGTTGAGTTTTGTTAACATTAATATGGTTTTTACCATATCTTCTAAATATTGCATTTGTTTTAAGATTTCTTTCATGTCTTTTTTGAATTCAGATGTTTTAAGTTTTTCATCTAAAAATTCAAGTTGTGCTTTTAATACTGCAAGTGGTGTTCTTAATTCGTGAGAAACATTAGATGTGAACTGTTTTTCTCTGTTTAATACATCTTCTGTGGAGGCAATCATCTCGTTAATCATTGTGCTCATGTGATACAATTCATCTTCATTTTTTCTAAGTGGAATTCTATTATGATATTGTTTCGTTTCTTTAATGTTTCGTGTGGTTTGAATAACATCATTAATGGGTTGAAACGATTTCTTTAATATGAGATACCCACCAAAGCCAACAAGAATTAAAATGATTGGAGAAAGGATCAAAGAAGTAATTAATAATTGTCTCACACTTGTATCTACGGAAGAAATGTTTATAATGGCTCGCATCGTTGTAGTAGGACTAATATAAACGTCATACATGGCATAATTCGTTTCGCCGATTTCAATACGTTGTGTTTCTCCAACTTGTATCGTGGTTTGCGTAATCATATCATTTGGAGAAGTCCCATATGTTAAGACATTATTCACATAAAATATGAATTGCGCACCATCTTTAGTATATATAAATGGTTCAATATCATCGTCATCGTAATCACCATAATCATCATCAT
>JAYOFY010000045.1:0-6621 GCA_038117465.1 Acholeplasmataceae bacterium | reverse complement strand
AAGATGCTTTATGATCACAAAAGATTCCTTATATGAATGAACTGTTTAACTAGTAATTATAGTATACCAACGATTAAGGCTAAGACACCAACTAAGGATGCTGTGATTAAAACAAACTTAGAGTTCCCCTTTATAACTTCAAATATTGAAATTTTGAATCCTTCACTAAGTGCAGCAACGTTAATTTGTACTGGACTAATTTGAGTACCTAAACCAACTGAAACAGCAATTAAACCAAATGCTATTGGAGATAATCCAGGGATTAAGACTAATGTTGGTAATATGAGTGTTAATACTCCGGCAGCAAATGCACCTGAAGGAATTGCAATTACAAATCCTAATAAACAAGCTAAGAAGATAACGATCCATTCTGGAGCATTAGAGATTAATCCAGCCAATTCTGAGAAAGTACCTAAATAGCCAATCATGTTAATAAATCCTAAGAAGATACCAACACCAAATAATGTTGTTAAGATAAATCTTGAACCATCTATTAAGTTTGAACTAACCTTTTGAGAATCTTCTTTACAGAAAATGACACATAAGATAGCAGCAATAATAACATTAAGCATTGGAACAAATACAGGAATTGGGAATAAACCATTGATTTTTCCACCAAATACAACTAATACCAAGAAAACAATTGTTGGAACAACCATACTCCATAGTTGTTTATTTGTCTTAGAAGCAAATTCATTTTCTTCTTGTTCATTACTTCTAACAACATTCTTTTTCTTATAAACACCATAAAATGCTAAACCAGCAGCTAATAAGAACACAATAATTGTTACAGGTAACATCATATTTGCAAAATCGCCAACTTCCATACCTGCAGCAGTTGCGGCAAGACCGGTTTCAGTTGATGCTGGAGATGTTGTAAAACCTATAGCAGTTGCAATAGCCATAGCAGCAACAACTTCTGGAATAAATCCAACAGCAGCAAACATTAATGGAGCAATAACCATTGTGTTACCAGCACCCATACCAGCCATATAAGTAGCTAATGCTTGTACTAAGACGATAGCAGCTGCTAACCAAGGTAATTTACCTTTTAACTTTCTATTTAAAAGTTCAACTAAAGCTTTAAAACTTCCAGATCTAGCAATCATAACTGCACCAGCAGCATAGATCACTGGAACTAAGTATTTAGATAACATATCTTTAATACCAACATTAACAATTAAATTATTGATATCAGCAAATTTTAAACCAGTTTCTAACTCTCCTGTTGCAACTAAAATCCAAGAAATGATAATCGCAACCACACCGCCAGCAATACCAGCAACTAACATATGTTTTTTCTTGATTAGGAAAAACAATATGACAAACAATGGAATAAGCATTAAAATTAAATTCATATATTTTCTACCCTTCTTTTTTTATTTTATATGTTTATTTTTTTATTTCTTTTCTATAATTACAGCGATTGGTCCACCACCATCTGGACCTTGGTGTTCTCCACCACCTGAAACATAAACCATAGGATCACCAACAACAGATGCAATCACACCATTAACAACAGCTCTTGCATGTCTTGTATGATTAATATCAGAATCGGTTAGCATTGTGTTTCTTCTTCCTCTAACTTTTCCTGTTGTGCTCGCTTCTGCTTTAGCTAAAACATTAACGATTTGAGCTTTTTGTTCTTTTGAAGGTAATTTATCAACTTTCATTCCAGCACTTTCTAGTGCTTCGATGATTGCTTCTAAATCAATAGCATCCTTCATCACACTATGTCCGATTGCTAAATCTGATGCAGAATCTTCTGCATTACCTAAAACGATGATTTCACAGTTCATAAGCTCGATACCTGCAGATGTTGATGCAACACTTGAATATAATGACCAATCATGACAAATGACATCATTGGTAATTTTTTCTTTTTCTACTTCTCCAAGAGCAACTGCAACACCTAAAGCTGATGCACCTCTTGAATAACCCATAGATTTGTATGTATCAGTGACAACCACTTGTTGTCCTCTTTCATAAGCATCTTGAATACGATCAGATGTTAAGAGTGGACATTTGATTTGGACAAAATGAACATCACTTGGATCAGATAATCCTGCATCTTTCATTAATGCTTTGACAACACGAGCAACTTCTTCAACCATCACTGTTGTACCAATTTCTTCTGGTAAGAAATCTCTAGTATAACCGGATGAAGCAACTAGATATTTACCTTTTCTAGAAACAGGCTTAACATCCTTTTTTGTAAATATAGTCGCGTGTGGTGACATAACACCTTCAGTTCCACCTGACATAACAAATGCAACTTTATGTAGAACATCTTCTTCGCTCATTTTTAATTCTTGAGCCAAGTATGATTTGTAAACAGTTGTTGTTAATGCACGTGTGAAGTCATTAACACATCCGTTTCCTTCAGTCTTTCCTAATACTGCAATAATATCATTAGGGGTGATTTGTTTGTCATGAATCATTTTCTTGAATAACGACAAATCATCTGGTGCAGCCATAGGAACCTTAAATACTTCTATTTTTTGCATAATATTTACTTAATCCTTTCTTATTTTTTTAAAAAAACTGTAACTTTCACTAAAAGTATATCAAAGCGCTTTCAATAAATATATGTGAGTTTTAAACAAATGAAATAGATTTTTTATGTCATTATTAAACAATATGATGGATATATTTGATATAATAAAAGAAAAAAGGTGTAGTGTATGATAAAACTTAGTCAATTATTAGGAATAAATGTTATCGAATCATATGAAGTCTTAGCTGGACACAACAATCTAGATAGTGTAGTTTCTAGTGTTTCTGTTTTAGAAACACCAGAATTTGAAAAATATGTCATTGAAAATTCTTTAATATTAACGACACTATATCCAATCAAGAGAGATATTCCTTTATTTCATAAATTATTAGATATCTTAGTTGAGAAAAACAGTGCTGGTATTATTGTAAAAATCCATAGATATATCGATGAGATCCCTAAAGAGATCATCGATAAAGCCAATGCTTTAGGATTTCCAATCATCACCATTGATTATGATGCTAACTTATCCAATATCTTTAATTCTATATTAAGTGAAATACAAGGTAGTGAATATAATAAGAATAAGATGATGCCTTTTTATACAACAATTTTAAGTAGCATTAGTGAAAACCCATCGACTAAAACTTTAGTTGAAAGTGCTAAAGATATCGAAGACTTAGAAGTCCTTATCTATAATCCAGTATCAAAAAATCTCTATTATTCTAATGATGTGATTAGATCTTATTATGAAAAATATGCACATCCTGTTAACACCATTGTTAAAGATAATGACTTACTTCTTTATGTCACAAATATCGAATACGATAATCAAGTTATCTATCGTGTCGCTTTATTAACTACCGCTGATAAAAGATATCTATTATACAATTATGCAGAGATCTATAAAATGCTCTCTATTTTCGTCTATCAAAAGAAACGCGAATACTTTATGAGACAAAATCAATTCTTATTAGGATTTATCAGTAACATCACATCTAATTACAACTCTAATGAAGAATTAATGGAAGTTTCTAAGTTTTATAACTGGGATGTGAAGTTTCCGCTGTTTTTAATGCTTTTTTCTATCCAAGGTAACCATAACCCTCAGTCTTCAGTTTATATCATCCAAGATTTGCTTTTAGAGCTTTTAAACATTCGTCAAAAGACATCAAGATATGTGATCATGGATGATCTCATTCTTTTTATCATCAATACAACCTATGAATCAAACATTTTAGAAGTTGTTGAAACACTTTATGACCATCTTGAAGAAAAACTACCTGAAACTAAGATTAAACTTGCTTATTCAAATCCAATTGGCAAAGCACATGAAATCCCTGAGACGTTTGCGATTCTTTCGAAAACAGTAACCAACGCCAATAGAAAGCATATTGATTTATCTGTTTTTAATGAAAACCATGTACGCTTAATCAATCTTTTAAAATCATTAAATTACCAAGAACTTCATGCCTTTTCAACATCAATTATTGGAAGATTACTTGATTATGAGAAAAAAACCAGTCTACCATTAATTAATACAGTCTACAAATATATCCAATATCGTTTTTCAATTAAGAAAACTGCTGATGCACTATTCATTCATCCAAATTCACTAAAATATAGATTATCAGTCATTGAAAAGCTTGGATATAGAATCAATAATATCAGAAGTCACTTTTTCGATTTTTATCTAGCTTTGTATGTGCAAATTAATCTTTTAGAGGATATCAATGAAGATTAATGCGATTATTTGATAAAAAACTTATAGTTTTCCATATATCCATAGATTGGTGAAACACCTATGATTGCATCTCTTGGTGATTTGGCATCAACGACGATAAAGAAATCAGTATTTTCAATATGGAAATCTTGATGCATGATTTTCATCCCATTTTTACTGATTGCATCAAATAATGTATTAAAATCTTCAGTAGATCCCATATGCGCTCCATGTGCTGCAATAAGTGCAGCTTCTAAAGGATTTGCATTACCAAAACAATTAAATGGGTCTCTAACATTATCTGAGCCTATAGAGATATTTATACCATGATCATAAACAATTGATTTGATTGGTGTGATACCTCTTCTAATATTTTTAGTATCTCCTCTACCCTGAAGATAAAGATTCGTACTTGGAAGTGGAACGATGTTGAGTTCTACTTCTTTTGCTTTTTTTAAGATAGGATTTACAACTTTTTTATCATTAGCTGCCAATGAGCAGCAATGTGCAGCAGTGACTCTACCTTGATAATTATATTTTTTTGTTAATCTGATTAAATCTTTAATCGTTAATGTTTTCTGGTCATCTGTTTCATCGATATGTGCATCAAGATCAACATCATATTTTTTAGCTAGTTCCATCAGTTTTTCTAGATGTAGCTTTGGATTTGAATCAAATGCTGGAATACCACCTAAGACATCGGCACCTTTCTTAAGTGCAAGTTCTAGATATGAAAAGTTATTTTCGTTATCTAAAAAGCCTTCTTGAGGAAAAGCGATGCTTTCAATAACCATCTTATCTTTATATGCATCTCTAAGCTTATGAATGATATCTAAGCTTCTTAATTTAATATTGTCATCGATATCAATGTTGGTTCTTAAGTATCTAGTACCATGTGCATAAGCCATATCGATGACTTTTTTCATACGTTCATAGATGTCTTGATCAGACATCGTTGGTTTATAAGTACTCATGATCTTGATAGCTTCTTCTAAAGTTCCTGATGTATTGACAACCTTTTCACCGATAAGTGCTTTATCAAGATGCATATGTGTATCTGTAAATCCTCTTAAGACCATACGACCTTCAAGATCGATAATATCTGTTTGATCGAATTGTTCTAGATTTAGGTTCACTAATAGATTAACCGTCTTATCTTCGTGAACAAGATAAGCATTTTTCAATATAAACATTTTCATCACTCCTTCATGTTCACTATATCTTTATTCATAAATGATTTCATTGTTTGTTATCGACAATAATAAAGATTGTTTATATGGTATATGTAACAATTCATGAGGGATTAAAGAAAAAGAACTCATGGGAGTTCTTATGGGTTTATAAAGTGAGTTTGTTACTCATTAAAGAAATGAAACGTTTTATCTTTAATGGTTTTATCCCCTAAAATGTATAGTGTCATTTGGGCTTTTAGTTTCGTTTCTGGTGACGGGATTTGCGTAAGTATGTTTTGATATTCAGCTGCTATAATCATCCCACCTGTTTGATCATAAAAATTTAGGGATTCTATGGTTTTATTGACAAATGGTGAATCATCATGGATTTCGTATATGAAATATGGAAAAGGAAAGACATCTTTTTCATAAATGCTAACGATTTGTTTAAATTTCTTTTCAAGTTGTTGATTGATTTTAGCTGATTGTTCTAGAAGCTTAGCAGCTTCTTGAACAGCATTTTTATTTGATCTCTGATGCTCAAAGTGTTTGATGTATGCTTTAGCATGTGTATTTGATAAAACATAAATACCACTTCTTTCCTTAACTGTAACAACGTTATAGTTAGAAAGAAGCTGCATTGCTTTTCTTACTGTTTCACTTGAGACATTATATTCTGATGATATTAAAGATCTTCCTTTTAATTTATCGTTTTCTTTAATGTTTCCTGATACAATTCTTTTAGCGATTAAATAAGCGATTTCTTCATATCTTGATATATGTTCACTTGATTTCATAAGATCCATCCATTTCAAATGTTTTTATATTTTTATTATACCTTGATTTTAGAAACATTTAAAGCCTTATCTTCCAAAGGTTCATAAGATTTGAGTTTATATATAAATATATAACCAAATCCTAATAAACCTAAAATAGATATGTATAAATATAAGGTATCCCCTAAAGCATCGATAATCGATCCAGATATTAATGTTGAGATGATTACACCTAATCCATAAGCAGTAAAGATCATGCCATAAACTCTTGCATAATAGTTTGATCCGTAATAAGCTTTGATCATAGATGGCATAATCGATAACCAAGCACCTAAATTAAACCAAAATAATCCATAAGTTAATATGTATAAGAAAAAGCTTTGTCCTTGATTTAAGATGCCCATGATTGCAGCAAGCCCAATTAAAGATAAACTGATAAGACTTGGTTTAATC
>JAYOFY010000044.1:0-6814 GCA_038117465.1 Acholeplasmataceae bacterium | reverse complement strand
AATATCAAGTGTACATCAAAAAGCCTGCATTAAGTATTCATTCATCTTCTTTATTGAGTCCTTATTTAGCTTTTGGGAATCTATCAATTCGCATGCTTCATTTATCCACTCAGAAACATTTAAAAACGATAAAAGATCCTTTTTTAAAAAAACAATTAGAAGCATTTGAAAAAAGATTATATTGGCATTGCCACTTTATTCAACGTGTGGAGAGACACCCAGAGCTAAATGAAGAAGCCTGGGATAAAAAACTTGAAGGTATTAGAGAAACGCGTCAAGATTTATATGATGCATTCAAAGAGGGAATAACCGGATTTCCCATTGTAGATGCTTGTATCAGAGCACTTAAAATAAGAGGATGGATTAATTTTAAACAACGTGCGATGATCGCATCGTTTGCATCGAATGTTTTACTTTTAGATTGGCGTGATGTTGGTGATATTTTGGGTGCCTATTTTATTGATTATGAACCGGGCATTCATTGGAGTCAAATTCAAATGCAAGCAGGATTAAATCCTTATCGTCATGTGCCAATGTATGATGTCATCAAACAAAGTCATATGCATGACAAAGAAGCATCCTTTATTTATGAAATGATTCCTGAATTAAAAAACATTCCTGTACCTGATGTATTTACACCTTGGACATTAAAACATAATCCATATATAGCGCCAGTCATTGATTTAGAGACACAATTTGAAAAAAGTAAGAAACTATTATACGAAAGAAAAAAACAAAAGAAAAAAATTCCTAATTTATTCGGAGAAAACATATGATTACGTTTAGACAAGCACAAAAAGAGGATGTTAAACTTATCCTACAATTCATAAAAAAGCTTGCGAGATATGAAAAAATGATAGATGAAGTGATTGCGACTGAAGACATCTTATTCGAGTCTATCTTTATAAAGAAACAAGCGAATGTCTATTTTTTGACAAAAGATGATAAAGAAATAGGATTTGCAGTTACCTATCATCAATTTTCAACGTTTGTTGGAAAATCAGGATTATTTTTAGAAGACATCTTTATTGATGAAGAGGAAAGACATCAAGGATATGGAACGTTATTTTTTAAATTTTTAGTGTCTCAAGCATTAGAAATGAAATGTGCACGCTTTGAATGGAATTGTCTCAATTGGAATCAACCATCGATAGATTTTTATCTGTCTTTGGGTGCAAAACCTTTAGATGATTGGACGACATTCCGCATGATTACATCTGATATGCAGTCATTTTTAAATAACAAAAAAAGTGTATAATGATAGAGAGGGAACCTATGGAATTATTAGAAATTTTAGAATTGCGATTCAAGAAACATCCACATAGACATTTAAATATAGCGTTTAAAGACATTGAATCAAAACTTAAACAATATATAGACATCATCCAACGCATGGAAGATACGGGTGGTGAACCAGATGTTGTCTTACTTGATGATACGCTTTATGTCATAGATATGGCAAAAGAATCACCTAAGTTACGTGGAAGTTTGTGTTATGATAAACAAGCAAGACTTGAAAGAAAAAAATTTCCACCTGCATCGTCAGCAATGGAAGAAGCACAGAAGATTGGGATTCAAATGTTAGATGAAACCATGTATAAAAAACTTCAAGACATAGAAGATTTGGATTTAAAGACATCTTCTTGGATCGCAACAGATGAGACCTTAAGATCTTTAGGTGGTGCATTATTTGGAGATAAACGTTATCAACGTACATTCATTTATCATAATGGGGCGGATTCTTATTATGGTGCTAGAGGATTTAGAGGATATATTAAACTTTAGGAGTTCATATGAAACAATTTTTTAAAGAATTTAAAGCCTTTATTTCAAAAGGAAATGCACTTGATTTAGCCATTGGTCTAGTTTTAGGGACGGCCTTTAATAATATTGTTAAAAGTTTAGTCAATGATGTGATTATGCCTTTATTTAGTCTTATCGGTGGAAGAAGTATGAGTGCTTGGTTTTTTGTTTTAAGAGGCACACAATCATATAATGAAACTTTAGGGACGTATGTATTTTCAGAAGATGCCATTGTTTTATATTATGGTCAGTTTTTAAACTCAATTTTAGATTTTTTCATTATTGGTTTATCGATATTTCTTACACTTAAATTATTAAAAAAGATGAAAAAAATGAAAACATTTGATCCTGAAAAACTTCATCCTAGAGCTTTTTATTCACTTTTTTCAGGCATCATGGCACCGAGACTTATCGCTTGGGTTTCATCCTTAAATGATGATAAAAGTGTCAATATTGCCCCGTACAGCTTCTTTTCAGGTGCAAATACCCGTCCACCAATGGTTGTTTTGTCTATTGGTAGTATCCAAGGTCATAAAAAAGATACTGCACGTAATATTCTTAGAGAAAAAGAATGCGTCATTCATATGGCGGATGCATCCATGATTAAAAAAATGAATGTATCTGCAAAAAAACTTCAACAAAATGAGAGTGAAGCAGAAACCTTTAACATTGAACTTATACCTTCGATTAAGATTGAAACACCAAGTATTAAAAACACCATTTTTCAAATGGAATGTAGCTTACATCAGCACATTTCATTACCTCAAAATGATATGTTCATATTAGAGGTTAAACAACTATCTATTGATGAAAAATATTTAAAAGATGGTCAAATTGATGTTGAAGCATATCATCCTCTCACTCGATTGATGGGAAACTACTATGCAACGCATTATGATATGAAAAAACTCAGTCATCCTGATCTGGACGTTATCGATGAATGAACAAGTAAAGAACTGGATTGAGTCACTGCCTCCTGAATTAAAAGCCAAGGCATTTGAAATCAGAACGTACATATTAAATTATGACAAACGGATCATTGAAGGTTGGTCCTATGGTATGCCAAGTTATAAAATAAAGAAAAATATATTTTATTTTAATATTTATCAAAGACATATTGGATTGTATCCTCATCATCAAGCAATAGAAATATTTAAAGAAGATTTAAAAGACTATAAAACTTCTAAAGGTGCGATTCAAATACCTTTAGATGCTAAGATACCTTTTGATCTTATTAGAAAAATTCTTGCATATAATATAAAAAATGAATCCTAAATAAGGATTCATTTTTTTAATGTTTCTAAATAATCAATTGCAAAAGGAAGTAATGGTGTCGACTTTTTTGTTTCATTTGAAACATGGACGATGACACACGTTGAATATCCACATAACACATCTTGTTGATAAATTGCTTGTTCAAAAGTAATAGAGCTTTTACCAATTCTTAATACGTTTGCATATAAATCTACTTGACCAGGCCAGTGAATCTCAGAAAGAAAATCAATGGACATGTTCGCAATCACAAAGGATGTCTCCTCATTATGTAAGGGTCTATCAGGATGATAAAGGATTTCTGTTCGAGAAGATTCTAAAAATCTTGCAAACATGGCATTATTGACATGTCCCTGTTTATCCGTATCACCATATCTAACTTTATCATAAGTATGATGTTTAAAATCATCTTTTTTAAATGTATATGTTGGTTTTTGTGAATTCATGGGTTCTTACTCACTTTCTAAGTAGTGTCTCCGACTCTTTGATATACTTATTATATAAAAATCATATATAAATGTCTAAAAGAGGACTTATGAACATACTTGTCACGGGTGCATCCGGTACCATTGGTAAAAAACTTATAGAAATCATTCAAAAAAGAAATCATCAACCTTTTTCATTTGATAGAAATTCAGTCGATATTTCTGATGAAAAAAGCGTTCATCAATACTTAGATAAAATCCATCCTGATGCCATTATGCATTTAGCGAAATCAGATGAAACGATGACAAAGCATTTGCTTACATGGTCAAAAAAACATCAGGCAAAGTTTGTGTTTACATCCAGTTATAAAGTCTTTAGTGGAAGACAAGTAGAAGCTCCTTATCAAGTTTATGATCGACCAGATGGCACAGATGATTTCGCTCTTGGCAAAATAAAACAAGAAGATCTATGCTTTGATGTGTATCCTGATAGTTACGTCGTTAGACTTGCGTGGCAAATAGGTGATGCACCAGGCGGATATAACATGTTATCTTTTGTAAAAGAACAAATGAGACAAAGAGGTGTGATGTCTGCATCAAAAGGGTTATACTTATCATTGATGTTTTTAGAGGATACATGTCATGCCATTATTAATCTTGTAGAAAGGTATTTACCAGGAATGTATCACTTAAACCAAAATGATGGGTATAGTTTTTATGACGTCATTCATTTTATGAAACATCATCGAGGACAAGATTGGATTGAACTTGATGATCAAAAGAAATTTAGCAAAAATGATATGATGGAAAATTCAAAGGTTAAAGTTAAAATGTTTTCAGAACTTGGTATGACACATTATGAATAAAGCTAGCATGGCTAGCTTTTTTTTATGATATCATTTGAAAGTTGTTCATTTAATCAAGTAAAATAAAAATATATCACAAAAGGGGTTTGCATTGAAAAAAATATTGAGTCTTATCATGGATGCTTTATTATTGATGACACTTATGTCATGTGCAAGTGATCAAAATGTTGTTGTGATTTATACAGAAAGACATTATGATACAGATCAAATACTTTTTGATCAGTTTACTGAAGAAACGGGAATAACGCTCAATGTTGTTCGTGCGAGTGCAGATGAACTAGTTGCAAGATTAATAACTGAAGGTGAAAATACGCCGGCAGATGTATTGATATTTGCAGATGCTGGTAGATTATATCGTGCGATGGATGCATCTTTATTGCAACCTTTTGAAGATGAAGTAATGAAAAGTCAAGTCGATGATGGACTTTACGATGACACCTATCACTGGTATGGACTTACAATGAGAGCACGTGTCATTATGTATGCAAAAGATCGCATAGATCCATCATTATTATCAACTTATGAAAATTTAGCGGATCCAATGTGGCAAAATCAAATTGCTGTTAGAACCAGTTCAAATTTATATAATATTTCGTGGATTGCATCCATGTTGATGACACAAGGAGATGTTATTACACAACCCTTTTTGAATGGTTTTGTTTCAAATTTTTACCGAGAACCTGCTGGAAATGATCGTGATCAAGCAAAACTTGTTGCATCAAATGTAGGTGCGAACCTTGCTATTATGAATACGTATTACATGGGGTTGTTATTGAATTCAGATGATGAAAGTGAACGTGCTGTTGGAGAATCTCTCGGTGTGTTTTTCCCGAATCAAGGTGACAATGCATCAGGTGCACATATCAATTTAAGTGCTGGCGGTATCGTCACACATGCAAATAATGTAGATGGCGCAAAACAATTATTACGTTTTTTAACGAGTGATCGTGCTCAAACACATTTTACAAATGTTAATTATGAGTATCCCGTGAATCCAAACACAACTTGGCATCCACTTCTTGTAGGGTGGGGAACTTTTAAACGTCAATCGATTGATTTATCTGATTTAGGTTTATATCATGAACGTGCTTTTGAATTGATGATAGGGGCGAATTGGACATAAAAACTACAATTAAAAACCAAAAACCATTTTTTAAATCTTCGGTCATCATCACATTTGTATTGATGATGCCTTTTGTATTTGCGATTACTATGTTTTTTGGTGATGCACCAAAATGGTCATTTATTGTCTCAAATTTACTAACGACTTATGTTACAAATACAATGACTTTAGTCTTAAGTGTCAGTGTGTTTAGTATGATGATTGGGTTTTATGCAGCATATATCATTGAAACAATGTCTTTTAAAGGAAAAAGGATATTGTCATTATTACTTTACTTACCTTTAGCCATTCCTGCATATGTACTGAGTTATATTTACGTTGATACACTTTCTTACAGTGGTAGACTTTATCAAATACTATCAAGTTTAGGATTAGATTTTAGTGGCATTGTGTTTTCAATGCCGATGGCAATATTTATACTGAGTTTATCTTTATTTCCTTATGCATATTTATCATTTAAAGTGTATTTTAAAACAAGAAAAACACATCATTTTGATGTTGCGAGATTACTTAGAATTCCTTTCTTAAAGCGTTTAACACGTATTCATATCCCACTCATGTTGCCGACATTCATGTCAGCTTTACTTTTTATTACATTTGAAACAATCAATGATTATGGTGTCACGAAATATTTAAATATCAAAACACTCACTGTTGGAATGTTTGATAGTTGGTTTCAAATGAATGATTTAACATCCAGTTTTTATTTAGCATTGATATATGTTGTGGTACTGTTATTTGTCTCTACAATATATGTGTTTATATTTAAACAATCCATCATCGATTCATCAAAATCTAATGTGACATCGTATTTAAAGAAATTGACGTTAAAAGAGACGATGTTATATACAACACCACTATGGTTCATATGTTTATTCAGTCTTTTCATTCCAATGATTGAACTTATATTAAATAGTGTGCAATCAGTTAACATAGCCTCTGTATTGTCTTCTGTTCAGGCATTGATTCAAACACTTATGATGACGTTCATTTCTAGTGCAGCCATTATACTTTTTGCATTGATCATAAAAAACATACAAAGATTGATGCATCATCAAAAAGGGATGTTTATATTTAAGTTGCCACTTGTTGGATATGCTTTTCCAGGGGTTATGGTTGCATTAATATATTATTATTTTTATATACGTCTTGATCAGTTATTAAATCCACTGTATCAAATCTTATTTCAAAGAGGATTAATCATCTCATTAAGCAGTGTTGTTTTGATCATTGCTTATGTGTTTAAGTATTTTGCTGTTGGATATAAACAAATTTCAACGACATATGATATTATAGGAACGCAACATACGCTTGCTGCCTATACG
>JAYOFY010000043.1:0-6947 GCA_038117465.1 Acholeplasmataceae bacterium | reverse complement strand
AGCAATTCCCTTTTAAGGAATGGGTCACAGGTTCAAATCCTGTCGGGCTCACCACTAGAAAAAATTATTTTCCAAAAAATATTTTGGTAATGTTTCAAAAAAACTTGCAATTTTTTATTCACTTGTTGTATAATTTTATTAATGTTCGTAAACATTTAGGCACATTTTTTAGGCATATCACACACTCATTTAGGCACTTCACATAAGTATTATTATAGGCACTTGCAAGGCTCACAAAAAATTTAGGCAATATAACAGCTTCGTCAAAAACGGAATGAGTTGCAAATCTCAAACAAAATATTATCCGTGCTGTCCAATGGCAAAAAACGATAGTGCTCTGTGAAAAAGATACAACACTAGATTTTGAACAAGTTGTTAGTTTAGCTGTTCAAAATTTCCGTAGTTGAAGCAGATGTGAAAAGTATCGGATTACCACTTTTCTTCGAAAGAAGTTATCTAAACTAATACACTGACGGCTGTAAAGATACTTAGGATACAGTCTGTGCTTCACCTTAAAATAGGTGAAGTACGACTTCAAAACTGTAAAGAGCAATCACGCAAATCAACAACGAACAAATACGAGTGCACGTGAGTGCACGAGTTGTTCGACGTAGTCGAACATTAAACCATAACAACATAAGGAGTAAAAATGAAAAACTTTTATTATAAATCAACCACCAAACAGAATAATACCGAATATTACAACATGGAGTCCACTGAATACCAACGTCTGACCAATCACATCATCAGCTTTGTGGCTGTGCTGTTGGAACGTGGGGTCAACAATGGTGTGCGAGAACCATACAGTGCTGTGACCGATCGCATAGACACATTGAGAGAAGACAGATACAGATACAAGAGCACACTGCACAATGAGCCTATTTCGATGCTGGATGCTCTGTGTGGTATCATCACCAAAATCAATCGTCGCAACAACAACGATCTGACCAATCGTCAGATTGACATGTTCAATACCATTGTGCGAGATTTTAGCAGTGCCAAATTTGGCGATGCTGAAACACTGGCTGATGAAACTGTTGAAATGGTGCTGGTGGCAGAACCCAGTGATCGAAGACAAGATAACTTCAATCGATTGTTCAATTAGAAACGTTGTTGGATATTGATATCAATATTTGATATCAATATTTGATATCAATTTTAAAGATTAATTCTTACCACACACTCAACCAAGCCAGTGCCAGTGGTATTTTTATCTGCCAGTGCTCTGCCCACAACTTTGTGCGGATTGACATTTTCTTTTGGCACAGCTTTGCCAACACCTCGTTCATCACTCAAAACGATTGCTTGTCCTTTTGTGGCAAGTCCTTTGACCAGTATCGGCACACGACCCACACAAGCCACGTATGGATGTGTGTCGTCATTGCCAGCACCAGCATTCATCATGTAAGCTGGCTGCGAACTGATGACTCCAAAAAAGTTTCCGCCTTCTTCACCAGCTGCCAGTGTGATCTCTTTTGAACCACCCAATGCTACGATGCTGCCTTTGTCCGCAGCTCGATCGATTGCATATCTCTCTGCAACGTCGGAATATTGAGCACCAGTTGCAATGGCGTGCACTGTGTTTGCTCGCACATCAACCAACGTTGGAGCAGAACCACTGTCGTTCGCAGAACTGAATGCTGTCCACGCACCACCATTTGTGCCAGCAAAACTTTCGTCCCAAGCCCAAAATAAATCTTGTTCTGTTGCAGTGGATATTGAACCTCTGTTGATTTTGACACCACTGTATGTGGGCATGCCAGCATTGGAACTGACATTTCTGTTCAATTCAATGATGTTGTCTTCGATAGATAGTGTTGTGGTGTTGATCACTGTCTGTGTGCCATCGATGGTCAAATTGCCGTGCACTCTCACACCTTCGTCTGTGATCGTTAATTCTGTGTTGCCGTCCACTGTGGCAACGATAGAACCAGTGCCACTGTCTGTGACTGTGATGTTGGTGTTGTTTTCAGAAATAGAATTTGCACTCAACGTTGTGAAACTTAAATTGCCAGCACCGTCGGTTTTTAAAACTTGATTGGCTGAGCCGTCGGCTGTTGGATAAAGCAGACCACTGATTGAAACTTTGCCAGTGCCATTGGGTGCGATGTTTATGTTTGTGTTTGATGTGTATGTAGATACAGTGTTATCTGTGATCTGTATGTTGTCACTTTTAAATGTGTCGACAGATAAAATTTGACCACTTGGTACTGTGACTGTTGTACCAGTGCTGCCATTTAAATAATCTACTTTAAGTGTGCTCATTTTTTATTCCTCTCTGTATTTACTAAATTAACCTCAAATCACTACCGTCACTAATTGTGACTGTCGCACCATTATTAATTGTTATCGGTGAAATCATAAAATTCACGTAACCACTTTGTGTCGTAAACGTGCCAGTGTCTAAAGTATTTCTGTGTGCGAAGTATCCGCCAACTTTTGTAATTCGAATTGGGTTATCAATCTCAACTTCGTCTGCTTCAAATTTGTACAGTGTGGTGCTGGCATTTACGATATGTGTGTCGCCGTCTGACGTGACCACATCAACACGTGAACTACCGTTTGCAATAACTGATTGATATGTAGGACTTCCGCCAACACTGACGCCAGCATTAGCCAACGTGGTATTGACCCAACCTTTTGTAGCTGCATCTGTGTTGCTGATTGGATCAGAAACGTTTATCAATTTGTTTGAATTAACATCAATATCGCCAGCAGCTGTAAGTGTAAGATTGCCACTGCCAACTGAAATAGTGTTGCCGTCTAAATTTATATTATCAACAGTGAAGCTGGTCACGTTGTTTAAAGATAAATTTCCACTTGTTGCAGATATTGTGTTTAGATTGATGTTGATATTGTCTACATCTAAATTTGTTAGTGTTCCTAAACTTGTGATGTTGCTCTGTGCTGCTGTCGTAAGAGTACCAGCAATATTTGTAGCTGTGATATTGCCATTTACTGTCACGTTGTCGTCTAAAGCAATTGTTCCATTGTCACTTGCAATTACGTTACTGTTTAAATTTAAATTGTCTACCGTAAGTGCAGTAAGTGTACCTAAACTTGTAATATTTGTTTGTGCAGCTGTGGTAAGTGTGCCAGCAATATTTGTTGCTGTGATGTTTCCACTGATTGTAGCACTGCCACTGATTGTGGAATTTCCGTTCACAGTAATATTGTCATCAAGTGCAATCGTACCAGTTGATGATGCGATCTGATTGTCGTTAAGTGTTAAATTGTCCACTGTCAAAGAAGACAAAGTGCCTATGCTTGTGATGTTAGGCTGTGCAGCTGTAGCAAGTGTACCAGTAATATTGCCACTTGCTGTAACAGCAGCCAGTGTGGTTGTGCCAGTAACAGACAAAGTACCGCCCACTGATACGTTGCCAGTTGTTGTAATTGTATTTCCAACAAAACTATCTGAAACAGTTATGTTGCCACTGCTGTCAAATTTTAAATATTGATTTGCTCTCGTTGAAGGTATCGTAAAATCAGAAGGTGTTGATTGCCAGTCGTCGACACGCAGCACTCTATATGAAATTTTATCATCTACTTCTTGTAAACCTTGTGTAAGCCTATCTAATTCTGTGTTTATTGCATTAGCTGTGAAGCTGCCACTTGTCTGAAAATCTGTTGTACGAATAATATTTGTATCTCTTTTAATAATGATGCTGGCATTGGTTGCTGGTGCAGAATTGAATACTATAGAACCAGTGCCACTTGTGCCACTGTCAAAAGAAACAGAATAATCTGTTGAAATACTTTTTTGAACTCCGTCGACAAATACTGAAATTGAATTTTGATCAATTATTTCAAAGTTAAAGGAGTAGGTGACTGTGCTGCTGTCAGCTGTGTAACTTAATCTGTTTGCACTGTCTGTGAATGCCGAAGATGTCATTTAAAAATCCTAACTTCTATATTTATTGTTGTGCTGGTAAAAAGTTAGGTAGGCTTTCGTAAATAAAATTATTGTAAGTGTCGTTGCTTCTTTCTTTTAAAGCATATTTTCTCAAAGCAGCTTCTCTACGTCTGTAACCAACTGGGTCTGTGAGTTGTGCCATGTATTCGTGCACATATTTTCTGTACAACATTTTTGTATACCAAAGTGATTGTGCTGGTACTAAATCTAAAATTGTTTTTGAACTATTCCTCATCAATCTTCTAAAATCATAATCTTCATTATATAAAAATTGACCAAGCTGCACTGGCAAGTCTGTGACCATGCTTGTTGCTTTTACAAAGTCACCAAACAGTGGGCCGAGTAAGTCTAATGCACGTTTGTCAGATGAAGTGTATTTTACTTTGCCACCAGTTAAACTTTTTAAAATATCATCACCACCAAACATCATAAACAGATCAGTGACAATTCCTAAACTGCCACCTTGCTTAACTGCTTCAACCCAAAAACTGTTGTCTGGTTTGTAAGTTTCTTTGCCAGCTAAAAATTGTTTTAATTGTAAAACCAATGCACCCATAAATGTTAGTGAAACAGATAATGCAGCTGCTGTTGATACTGTGCTTGCCAATCCTTCTGCTTTGTACATTCGTGCATAAATTTTTCTAAACATTGAAATTGGAAATGCTTTGAATTGAGTTAAACTTTTTACAACTTGTCCACCAACACTTAATGGGTCATTGAACAACGCAGCTGTATCAACGTCGTACTGTGACGGTGTCATTACAAGTGTGTCCACAGCATCATTAATTGCTGCTGTAACTTTTTGTCGAGTGCTGGCTTTGCCGTAAGAAAATTCAAAACTTAATTCTTTAATTGCATACAAATCTATTCTGCCATTTTCGTCTAACGGCTGTTCACGTAATAATTTTGTCCATTCACTTTCACCACCTTTACGTTTGCCACGTATGCCAAATTTTTCTAAATGACGTTGGAATTGCGGACTTAAATCTTCCCACTTGACCTTATTTTTAATCAAGTTGCCTAATTCTTTTGCATACACACCAGCAGCCATTGCTTTTCTACCTTCCGTCCACCAATTTAGACCACTAATTTTAAAAACTGTGTGTGCAGCCCTAACACTCAAACCTTCTGCTTTGCCAAAATTTGTCAAACTATCTGAAACGTTGAATCGTTCTTGTAAAGCACCCAAATAACTTTCACAGCCTTCTAAAATATATTCTGCATATTTTTTGTAGTCACTTGGTGCTCCGTTTTTTCCAAATTTAAAAATACTTGCCAACAAATCTGCCATTGGCAAACCAAATAATTTTTTGCCAGCAATAGCCATAATAGGAGTGTCCATTAATGCTGTAATAAAAGCACCACCTAATCTTGCTGCTGCTTCAACATTTCTAAATGTTGTGAATGCACTTGCAAGCTGACTGGTTTCAGCAATGATAGGATTAATTTTTCTTTCTAAAAATCTTTTTACTGCTTCTATTTCGCCAAGCCTTCCTTTAACAACAAATGCATTTTCATATTTGGCATTTCTTTCAAGTTCTTCAATAAATTTTCTTGCACCGTTTCTATAATCAGCACCAAAAAATTGTATCAAACTTAATTCTCGTGCAGACTCATTAAAATAATTTAATAATAAAACTCTGCTATCTACATCACTAAATTTATTACTGATGCTGGTAAAACTTGCACCGTCTTTGAATGTCAAACTTGGCGCACGATTTTCTGGCATAAAATCAATAGGTGTGTCTTGTGCATTTTCAAACACACCTTTTAAATTTGTATCACCTTGTTCTCGCCAGTCTGGTGTTTCTTTTTGTGTATAGTTGTCATAAATTTTTCCAGCTATTTCATTTCGTGCTGCTATGTCACCATGTATTCTTTCATCTAAATTATCTGATAATTCTTTTATAAATTCATCTCGTTTTAATTTTTTTATTTTTGAAGAACTCCAACGCACTTTGATATTTTGGTCTAATAAAATATTGTTGTCACCATTCTGTTTTCTTCTTTCAAACAATTTGTATTTGGCATTGAAAAATTCTTGTGCCATTGCAAATGCTTTTTTATTTTTTGTTACAGAATTTACGTTGTTAGGATCTCTAAAAAAAACAAAAAACTCTGTTAACATATCGTTAAAATTTGTTTCGTTTTGAATAAAGTTAATTGGGTCTTCGTCAATTCTTTTTCTTACTTTTGCTAAAAATTCACCAAAAGTGTTTTTAAATAAAGTTTTTTCAATTTGCTCAAATGGTATGTCTGTTGTGTCGTTGGTATTGTAAATTAAACTTATAAAAGCTCGTTGATATGCTTTTTGTTTAGATATTCTTTTGTCACTGTCTTGTATTTTTTTTGCAACTGCATCTAATTCTTCTAATCTCGTTTTTAGCTGTGTTTCAGTGCTCAATTTTCTTATTGTTCTATCAACCTCATTTTTTGTTTTGATCTGAAACTCTCTTTTAACCGTTTGTTGTAGAGCTGTGTTTTCACCGTCAACAATTGTGTCTAAGTTTTTACCTTCGATTTTTAATTTGTCTTTGTTGGATTTTACTTTGATTTGTAATAATTCTTTTTCAGCATCATCTAATATTCTGCCAGTGGTATTAGTAAATTCATCAAAACATTTTTTGCTCATAATTTTATAAAGGCAAACAGACGTGCAAGTCTTCCAATGCCTTTTGTTCCTTTTTAAGTTGTTGTTGCTTGTTTTTTAATTCTACTAAAATTCTGCCAATTGGGTCTTTGACAGCTTCATCTGTATTTCTAATAATCAATTCACCAGTGTTTTTATTCCATGTTATGCCCAAATCATCTAAATGTCGTTTTTTGAATATTGGCTGGCTTAATACAGCAGAAATCATTGTATCAATATCTTTTGATGTTTGATTGTATACAGTGCCTCTGCCTTCGTCCGCAGCTGTAATAATATCTTTATTTCGATATGCTTCTTTTGATTTTAACAACTCATCAGATTCTTGTCTTCCGCCTCTGTTGTCTACAATTTGACGATCAATGTTTTTAGGTGAACGATCTT
>JAYOFY010000042.1:6697-7010 GCA_038117465.1 Acholeplasmataceae bacterium | reverse complement strand
GTTGTTGATGGCATGAAACCAGGAACTGAGATCGATTTACATCGTATTTCAGAAGATCTTTCAAAAAGACGTCCTGGTGCTGTTGGGACGACTGCTCGCATTGAAAAAGATGACTTTAAAATTACATCTGGTATATTTAATGATAAAGCAACCGGATCACCTATTCATATCATGATTGAAAATAAAGATGTCCAATCAAAAGATTATGAACATTTAAAATCTCATCCTAGACCTGGACATGCAGACTTTGTTGCGATGAAAAAATATTTTGGATTTCATGACTATCGAGGTGGTGGTCGCTTTTCAGGTAGAT
>JAYOFY010000042.1:2020-6687 GCA_038117465.1 Acholeplasmataceae bacterium | reverse complement strand
ATGTTACCCTATACATTTCATCATGAATTAATCTCTTTAGGTACATGTAAAGATCCAAAAGCTTTTGATGCATACCTTGAAGAAATCGGCAAAGAAGGTAATTCCGTGGGTGGTATGATAAAGCTAACAGTCAATCATGTCGATATCGGATTAGGTGAGCCGATGTTTTATAAATTAGATGCAGTAATCACACAATTACTGATGTCGATTCCTGCAGTTAAACTCGTAAGCTTTGGTGATACACTTTCATTGTTAGAAGCCAAAGGGAGTGAATTTAATGATGTCTTAGTCAATAAAGATGGTATGACAAAAACAAATCATAGTGGTGGCGTTACGGGTGGTATTTCTAATGGAAATCCAATTGTCATAAATGTTTTTGTAAAACCAACATCATCAATTCAAAAAGCACAAGAAACGTATCATTTTGATCAGCAATCGGTCGATACACTTCAAGCTAAAGGAAGACATGATGTCGCAATCGCAAGACGTGCAGGTATTGTTATTGAAAATACCGTTGCTTGTGTTTTAGCCGATATGTATTTATTAAGGAACATGTATCAGTAAGTATGCAATCAATTAAAGGTGTTGGTCCAAAAACATCTGTCGCCTTAAAAAGTCTAGGTATTTACACAAAAGAAGATGTCTTAAACACATTTCCCAATAGATATACTTCATACTTTTTAGATGATGACATGCACATCAAAAAAGGGACACTTATAAAGCCCCCTATTTTGTCACGACATAAAGTATTGAAAGTCACGTTTAAACTTCAAATTGGAGATCATATACTTTCTTGTGTCGCGTATCAACAACCCTATTTAAAACATATTCTCGTTCAAGATGAACCTTATCTAGTAAGAGGAAAATTTGATCAACACAAAAAAATATTTATCGTGTCACAGTTAAAACCTATCAAATATGAAAATAAACTCATATCGGTATACGATGTAGCTGAAATCAAAGATTACAGAATCCACCAAATGATTCAGTCGATTTTATCGGAAGCTATTGAAGACACCTTACCAGTTTATTTGCGTGATCAATTGAATTTAGTCAGTCGACATCAAGCGTATCAATGGATTCATTTTCCAAAAAATGAAAAAGATATTGATGAAGCACTTAACTATTTCAAAGTAGAAGAAGCATGGCATCTTTTCAAAGGCATCATGCCGGTAAAAAAAAGACAACACATGAAACTTACGCAATTCAATGACTTTGATCAATATTTGTATAAACTTCCATTTGAACTCACCGAAGATCAAAAAAAAATAGTACATCATATTGTTTCGGATGCACAAAAAATATATCCATTGAAACATTTAATTCAAGGAGATGTCGGTTCAGGAAAAACCGTTGTTGCGTTTCTTATTGCCTTATATTTTATCAACCAAGGATATCAAGTTGCACTTATGGTGCCCACTGAAATACTTGCGATTCAGCATTTTGAAACGATGCAAAGGTTATTTCCTAATATAAAAAGTGTCTTATTAACATCTTCAGTAGAACATAAACAAACGATTATAGACAATATTCAACACGGTCTTGTTGAGTGTGTGATTGGGACACATATACTTGCATCTTATGATGTGAAGTTTCATAAGTTGGGTCTTGTGATCATTGATGAACAACAAAAATTTGGTGTTGATATTAGAAAAAATATCATTCAAAAAGCACTTGACCAAGATGTCATGTATCTTACAGCAACGCCTATTCCAAGAACATTACTTCGAAGTATACTTGGTGATACAACAATAGAAACTATTCAAACATTACCTCAAGGAAAACAACCAATAAAAACGATTAGTGTATCTTATGATGCACTCCCTGGAATTATTGGTCAAATTAAACAAGCTTTAACACATGCCCAGCACATATATGTTGTTGTACCTGCCATTGATAGTGAACATGTAACGTATAACATTTTACATACATATCATGTCTTAAAGTCTCATTTTAATGAAGATTTATATGTCTTACATGGTCAAATGCCAAAACATGAACAAAAAAAGATTATTGAAACATTTAAAAAATCATCCAATGGTGTATTGTTATCTACACAAATGATTGAAGTAGGCATTGATATTAAAACGGCAACTTTTATGGTGGTTTTAGAAGCAGAATATATTGGGTTATCACAACTTCATCAACTCAGAGGAAGACTCGGTAGAGGTCATCTTAAAGGAATATGTTATGTTGTTTCTAAAAAACCAGAAGACGAGAGATTTAAACTACTAGAAAAAACATCTAATGGATTTGAAATTTCTGAACACGATTTATACTTGAGAGGGCCAGGAGATTTATTAGGAAAAGTTCAAAGTGGGTTACCTCCTACAAAGTTTCTTGATTTTATTGAAGATGCTCGATTAATACAAAAGACACATAACATATACAAAAACATGAAGTGATAACACCATATTGATATAATATGTATATGATATAATACAGATTGAAAGAAGGGAAAATTATGATCAAAATAGCTGTTGATGGTATGGGTGGCGATCACGCACCACAAATGATTTGTGAAGGTGTGATGCAAGCGTTAAATGAATACAAAAATATTGATATCACAGTATTTGGTGATCAAGAAAAAATGGGACCTTTTTTAAAACAACACGAAAGATTACACATTGTTCATACACCATATGCCATAGATATGGCTGAAAAAGATGTTGTTAAGGTGTATCGATCAAACAAAGAGATGTCGATGTTTAAAGCCATGCAATTTGTAAAAGATGGTCATGCAGATGCTTTTGTTAGTGCAGGAGCAACGCAAGCTGTGGTTGTAGGTGGTCACTTTATCATTCGACGTATGAAACATATGAAGCGTGTTGCAATTGCACCAATAATTCCTTCTTACGATAAAAAAGGTAGGATTTTATTAGATGGTGGTGCAAATACAGATTTTAAACCAGAACATCTTGTTGAATTTGCGATGTATGCGAACATCGTTGTTAAAGAAGTATTAAAACGTGAACATCCCTCCGTTGCCTTAATCAATATTGGTACCGAAGATAAAAAAGGTAGAGAATTCGATGTAGAAGTTCATGAATTATTAAAAAACCATCCGACATTAACGTTTTACGGTAACATGGAACCTAAAGATGTTGTGACTTCTGAAGCTGACATTTTTTTAACAGATGGCTTTACTGGAAATATCGTCATGAAAACGATGGAGGGTACAGCTAAAGGTATGTCTATGGTATTAAAAAGAGAAATTAAGTCTGGACTTTTTTCTATGATTGGTGCACTATTCATGAGAAGAGCTTTGAAAAACTTGAAACAATCTTTAGATGCTTCTGAGATTGGTGGTGCATTACTTATGGGATTTGACCATATTGTAATTAAAGCGCATGGATCTTCTGATGGATTTGCATTTAAAAATGCCATTCGACAAGCTAAAGAAATGGCAGAAGCAAACGTCATTCAAAAAGTGAAAGATGCGCTAGAGGCATATCAAGAAAAGGCATGAAAACATTATTTCAAACATTAAATATACAACCTAATAATATTGAATTATATGAACGTGCACTTACACATGCATCCTATGCTAATGAGCATCAAACACTTAAAAATGAACGCTTAGAGTTTTTAGGAGATGCCGTATTAGGGCTTCTAATGACACATTATTTATTTGATCATATGGATGATGATGAAGGTGAAATGTCTAAACGCAAAGCACAATCTGTTTCTGAAGAAGCACTTGTGTTATATGCGGGGCATATTGATTTAAAATCTTATTTGCGATTAGGGAAAGGCGAAATGCAAAAAGGCGCGAATCAAGCAATGATTGCAGATGCATTTGAAGCATTACTTGCAGCGATATATTTGGATTTAGGATTTGAAAAAGTAAAACAAGTATTTGATCAAATTGTGATTCCACACGTAAATGAAACATATGGCATGAAAGATTATAAATCCACACTTCAAGAATTTATACAAAGTGGTGACAAAAGAAATATTAGTTACCATGTATTAGAAGAATCTGGACCAGCACATAACAAACATTTTAAGATTGTTGTGAAACTTGATAAGCAAATTATATTGGGTCAAGGAGAAGGTTCAACGAAAAAAGAAGCAGAACAACATGCTGCGAAAGATGCATTAGAAAAAGGAAACTATGAAACTAAAAAAAATGGTTGAACGACAACTTGTTCAACCTGAATCACTCATTTTACAACACCATAAAGCACTTCAAATTACTTCAGATGAGATGATGGTTCTTTTTGCATTGATCGATATTTCTAAAAAAAGAAATACATTTACGATGCAAGCTATTTCGAAAAGAGTGAGTTTAGTACATCAAGATTTAGGCATGATAATCGATGGACTCATAGATAAATCATATGTATTTACATATTTAGATGAAACCACGCAAACAAAAGCGAAAGAACTTTTTCATTTAGATGGATTATATTCTAAACTTGAAGAAATGATGGATGAAAAAGAAGAACAGAAATCAAAACCAAGTGATGATCAATTAAAAACAATCATTCAACTATTAGAATCCTATTTAAAGAGATTACTTACCTCAAAAGAATTGCAGGAATTAAGACATTTTATGGATACACAACGTGTTTCTACGGATGTGATTATCGATAGCATTCATCAATTGAAGGAGCGTGCATCCATTAAAAATATTGAGAAAATGGTCATACTCTCTAAAAATA
>JAYOFY010000042.1:0-2010 GCA_038117465.1 Acholeplasmataceae bacterium | reverse complement strand
CATCTATATAAGTCAATTAAATGAATAAAATCAATGTCATTTTAAATACCCTTCAAGATATGTATCCTGATGCGCATGTTGAACTCACGCATCAAAGTCATTTTCAACTACTTGTTGCGGTAGTATTAAGTGCTCAAACAACGGATAAGGCTGTTAACAAAGTAACACCAAAATTATTTGAAGTATTTCCAGATGCTAATGCTTTATCCAAAGCATCCGCCCAAGATGTGATACCACTTATAAAAACGATTGGTTTATATCAAAATAAAGCAAAAAACATTATCTTATTATCTCAACAACTCATGACCCTATATGATGGTATTGTTCCAAATGATAGAACATCTCTTGAAGCATTACCAGGTGTTGGTAGAAAAACAGCAAATGTTGTTTTAAGCAATGCATTTGATATCCCTGCACTTGCAGTGGATACGCATGTTGAACGCGTCTCAAAACGATTAAGACTCGCTAGAAAAAATGATTCAGTACTTGTTGTTGAACAAAAATTAATGAAAAAATTTCCTAAAAAAAATTGGACAAAACTTCATCATCAACTTATATTTTTTGGACGTTATCATTGCACAGCAAAGCAACCAAAGTGTAATGATTGCCCCTTATTTGATATGTGTGCCTATCCTTTAAAACATAAAAAATAACGTTTTGAGAAAAAAATAAATGGATTTTCATTTGACACCCTTTATACAATAGAGCTAAAAAATAAAGGAGTGTTCCAGATGGAATTCAATGTTTATACAATGAAGCATTTCATCAAGCAAAGAAAACACTTGATGGAATCAAACTATCAGTCTTTTGGTGCTGCAATTAAAAGAAAAAGACTAGAAAGAAATATGACACTTGAAGAAAGTGCTGAAAATATTTGCAGCATTTCTTATTTATCAAAGATTGAAAATAGTTTAATAGAACCATCCCCTAAATATTTTTATTTGCTCAAAGAGAGATTTGATTTAAACGATGAACTAACGATTTCAGATCAATTTCATGAACATGTTGAAAGATGTTTAAATTATTTGGTTTTTAAAGATGCAGATGCATTAGAATTGATCAAAACGTTTCAAACATATCCAGACCACATGGGGTTATGGCACGAACTTTTCATGCATGTCTTTGTTGAAAAGCAAGAGCAATTTGAACGTCATGCATTATTTACGTTTTTTGATTTGTATGATGATATCGCATTTTTTATTGTGTTGTATGCCTATGCGAAAGATGCAATAAAAAAAGGATATTATCAAGAAGCTTATGATATTGTTTATCCAACATTACAAACACTGATTCATAATGACTTACAAAAGTTTTTATGGCATGTATTGCTCTCAGAAATTGGGGTTCATACGCATAAAGACTACTTATTATTTCATCATAGTGAAAAAGTATATGAACTTTCATTAAATTTTCGAATTTATGATACAATTAATCAGGTTAAACATTATATGGACAGACGTAGAGAAATGACATCTATGCAGCCAAATATGCAATCACTTGATGTCATTTCTAAACAGTATGTCAGTTATTATTTACAAACATATCATCTTGAATCTTTTGAATTAACGCAAGATATCATTTCAGTAATATTAGCGTATTTGAAACATGACGATCGTTTTGAAGATGCAATGGCGTTATTTGATAATGATGAGCATATCGTGATTCAATATTTTAAAATATTAGCATATGATCATCATGAGTATACTGAAGATTTTTTTAAAACGTATGTATTAAAACAATCTTTAATGAAATATGATTATGTGACCTTGCATTTTCTTCATCACGAAGCGTATCAATTTTTTAATAAATTAAATTATTATAAAGATGCTGCACGGACATTTAAACAATTTTATTTATATAGTCAACAAATGATGCGACGTTAGTTTAAAACTCAAGACGATTGAAGGACAATTATATGAGACTCAAACAATTAATCAAATTAGGAAAAGGATTGTATCATTATATCCTTATCGCAATCGTCTTATTAATATTTAGTAGAATCACCTATTC
>JAYOFY010000041.1:6637-7023 GCA_038117465.1 Acholeplasmataceae bacterium | reverse complement strand
CTGGTTTGATTCAGGAACATCGTATTCGGTATTAAATAACCGAAATGAAGCCTGTCCTGCAGATTTATATTTAGAAGGATCAGATCAATATCGAGGATGGTTTAATTCAAGTTTATCTACTTCCGTTGCAGCCTATGGAAAAGCACCTTATAAGACTGTTGTATCTCATGGATTCGTCTTAGATGGACATGGCAGAAAAATGTCAAAGTCACTAGGAAATACAGTGGATCCAATTAAAGTGATGAATGTGTTAGGTGCTGATATTTTACGCTTGTGGGTTGCGACATCGGATTATCAAAGTGATTTAAGAATTAGTGATGATAACTTAAAACAAATTTCTGAAGGTTATAGAAAAATTAGAAATACAATTCGATACATTCTTGGAG
>JAYOFY010000041.1:0-6627 GCA_038117465.1 Acholeplasmataceae bacterium | reverse complement strand
CGATTTTGATGTCACAGCGCATTATGTTTCATTTTCAATGCGTGGTAATATGAATCGTGCGATGACGCTTCGTATGGATGATGTCATCAATGATGTCATTGATAGTTATGATACCTATGAATTTGACAAGGTTTATCGTGTTATTATGCCGTTTATAATTAATGACCTAAGTGCGTTTTATTTAGATTTTACAAAAGATATTTTATATTTAGAAAATACAAATGATTTTGAACGACGTGCGATACAATCAACACTTTATGACATATTGTATACACTCCTGATTTTAATTAATCCACTGATGCCACATACGGCATCTGAGGCATATCAGTATTTACCAAATACACGTTTTGAAGATATTTACTTAGAAGATATGCCAAAAAAACGTTCAAGAGAAACATTCTTAAAATATTTAAATTATTTAGAAGATGTGAAAAAAGTTCGTGATGTCGTCAATAGTCAAATGGAAATTGCACGTAATGAAAAAGTGATCAATAAATCGATGCAAGCATCTGTTTCATTAAACATACCAAAAGAGATGCTTGAAAACATTCAAGACATGCAATTTAGTTTAAAACAAATCTTAATGGTTGCAGAAGTCAACGTTGATATTTCTGACACATTAAGTGCGAGTTTGAAACCTTTTGAAGGACATACATGTGAGCGTTGTTGGAATGTATTTGAATCATTAGAAGACGGTCATGTATGTGATAGATGTCACCGTGTATTAAAGGAGTCGCTATGAATATATTAGTTGTAAATGATGATGGGTATTTAGCACCTGGATTAGAAACACTTGTAAAAGCGATGGCCCTTTTTGGAAATGTTTATGTTTCTGCACCAAAAGAAGGTCAGTCTGCAAAAAGTATGTCCATCACCATTAAAAAAAATATTAATGTATTTTATCCTGAACCTATTGTTGGTTCTAAACATATGATCGTTGTAGATGGGACACCTGCTGATTGTGTTGGCATTGCACTCAAAGCATTTAATGTTGATTTTGATTTATGTGTATCAGGCATTAATTACGGTCATAATGTTGCAACAGATATTTTTTATTCAGGCACTGTGGGTGCTGCTAGAGAAGCTAAGTTTTTAGGCATTCCAGCGATTGCTTTTTCTGCTGCATCTGTGCCCAATTTAGAATATCTATTTGATGAAACTGTCAAGCTCATGGATGAAATGAAAGAATCAGAGTTATATTTAGGTAATTATGTATTGAACATTAACTTTCCAAAAGCACATGCTGCAAAACCTATTGGTGTTAAAATTACAAAATTAGGAAAACGTCATCAACACTCTGATTTTTCAGCTATGAAAGATGGACTTGTTTATGTACCTAATTATGGCGTGACAAATTATTTAGAAGATGATGACAGTGATATTAAAGCGATTGATCAAGGATATGTTTCAATCACACCATTATCACTAGATAATACCAATCACGCATCCATTGAACAAATTCTCAAAACAGAAGCTTAAGAAAGGATGTCATGGAAACATTTAGAATTCACTTTTTCAAAGAAAAATCAAGACATATTGATATTGATTTATTGCTGAATTACTTTAGAGATGAATCGCATGTTGAGACGGAGATGGATGAAACGTCTGTACGTTTTAAATATGAGCATCCAACCATTTTTTTAGGCTATCAATATACGATAACGCCAAGGTCAACTGTGCCAGATATTTACAGGTTAAGTCCTAATTATTTAGATGTCAATATACACATCGATATACCAATTTTGATGAGTCGCTATGTATTTCAACAATTTTTAAAAGCAATGGAGCGTTTTTGTAAAGCATTCAAGTTGTATCCATATCATCCACTATTTGAGGATGTCATGCCATTTAAGTATGAATTGCTTTTAGAAGTGTATCATATGGTGCAGTCTAAATATATTCAAAAACATCACGAAGAAATGCAATCGTATGTTTTACTAGATGAAAAAGTGGCATATAAAATGTTTAAGTATGAAGATGATATTCTTGCATTAAAAGATTATTATAAAGATGTTTCAGTATTTGTTCCAAAATACCAGCTTCTTTATAATGGTGTTCAGCTCATTAAGGCGATTGAAATCATGGATGGTATACAAACTGTCATACCACCTGAAATTGATACGATATTTATTCGATTAAAAGATCAATCACTTATTGCATATGATTTTCAAAAAATTGAGAAGAAATCAGCACCTTTATTAACAAAAGTTCCTGGAACGATAGAAGGAACCCATGTTGTATTGAAAAAAGTTGCGAATAAATTTTATAAAATTGTAAAAAAAGCACCAATTAAAAATATTGATACCTCATTTAAGTCTATAAGAAGTCGTCAAATATTAGAAAGAGAGGGATAATATGACATCTCTTAATACATATATTGATCATACAAAATTAGGGCCAACAGTTTCATTAGAACAAATTGATCAATTAATTCAAGAAGGACTACAATATCAATTTAAAAGCTTATGTGTGAATACTCATTTTGTATCGTATGTATCAAATAAATTAAAAGATTCAAACGTATTAACGTGTACTGTCATTGGATTTCCACATGGGAGTCATACAAAAGAAGTGAAAGCATTTGAAACAAAGGAAGCCATTCAAGCTGGTGCGGATGAGATTGATATGGTGATCAACAACACATTTGTAAAAGCAAAAGATTACCAAGAAACATATAACGATATAAAAGCAGTCGTGAACGCAGCAAAAGGTAAAACCGTTAAAGTGATACTTGAAACATGTTATTTAACGGATGAAGAAATCATATTTGCATGTCAATGTGCTAAAGATGCAGGCGCAAACTTTGTGAAAACATCGACAGGATTTGGATCTGGTGGTGCGACATTTGAACATGTGAAACTGATGAAACAGACCGTACAAGATGCTTTGGAAGTAAAAGCATCTGGCGGCATAAGAAATAGAGAAGACGCTATGAAGATGATAGAAGCTGGTGCAACAAGACTTGGGACATCTAAAGGCGTAGAAATTATGGAAAACAAGGAGATATCAAATGCCAACACCACATATTAGTGCAAAAAAAGAGGATATTGCCTCTACAGTCTTGATGCCAGGAGATCCACTGAGAGCAAAATTTATTGCTGAAACATTTTTGAAAGATGCACGTTTAGTGAATCAAGTAAGAAATATGTTTGCTTACACTGGAACTTATAAAGGTAAAAAAGTAACTGTAATGGGTTCAGGTATGGGGATGCCATCAATTGGGATTTATTCATATGAGTTATTTAAATTTTATGATGTGAAACATATCATTCGTATTGGTTCTTGTGGGGCATATGATCCAAGTTTAAAGTTATTTGATGTCATTTTAGTCTCAAAAGCATACTCTGAATCAAGTTTTGCAAAAACAATGGGAATTTCAAATAGACATACACTTCCAGCGTCAAAAACACTGAACAATAAAATTAAACGTGCAGCAACTCGATTAGATAAAACATTACAGGAAGGTATCATTCATTCATCAGATGTATTTTATCGTCTCAACCATGAGGCTTATAAAGAGATATTTCAAAAACATCAAACGATTGCAGTTGAAATGGAATCATTTGCATTATTTTCAAATGCAAAAGCGTTAAACAAAAAAGCAGCATGTTTATTAACTGTATCTGATTCTCTTGTAAATCAGGAAGAAACCACCTCTGAACAAAGAGAAAAAGCATTTACAAACATGATGGAAATTGCGCTAGAAAGTATTTAATGACATTATTAAGTGACCATTATAAATCTTATTTAATACATATTACGATAGGACATCTATTTCAAAAAGAAATGGATGTTTTTTCACTTCTTTTAAATCGCTATTTAAAAGCATCACATCCTAAATTTTCATCAAGAAAATCCATTAATGAAGAATTAGAAAATATGTATGGTTTAAAAATAACATTTTATAATACAACAGAAGGTAACCATCTTGTTCACCATTTAAGATGTAAAATGATCAATCCTAAACTTGTCAATGATGACCATTTATTGTATCAAGTACTAACATTTATGGAAGCCATGTTATTTCAAGCTTCATTTGATCACATATCACGTTTTGAAGAAGAGAAAAGACGCGTCATTGAACAACTTCAAGCAATTAAAGATGACAAACAAACATATGCGACATATTTATATGAGGCATCCATACAGAAATATTACTTAGATGCTTATTCACTTGAAGAGAAAATACAAGCGATTGATTCGACATCATTAAAAGATATACAACGCTATTATCATGACACATTTTTAAAAGGGAATGTGCTAGTTTTTGCGACTGGATCTTTTTTTGAAAATGAGAAAATGTTGATTAAACGTGTACTAGGAAAATATGAACAAGGTGAAATAAAACCTACATATCCTTTACTTCATGTAAACAAAATGGAAGATATTGAAGTTCATCTACCCATTCATCAAGCAATTTTACATTTTGGTTATCAAACGAATATTGGATATCACGATCCATACAAAACAGCCTTGCAATTGTTTAATGAAATGCTTGGTGGACATGCCAATAGTCAATTATTTTCTGTAATTAGAGAAGAAAAAGGATTGTGTTATTCTATTTATTCTTATCTTAATAGTCATCATGGTATTTTATCGATTGCTACTGGTGTGGATGCAGCACGTTTAAAAGATGCTCAAGAGAGTATTCATGATGTTGTTGCATCATTTCAACATGATGAGATTTCTGATGAATTACTTGAGCAAACAAAATCATATTTAATTCATCAAATCACAACCAACTTAGATAAACAGAGTATTTATATAGAGCGCGCACTGCGAAATCATTTATATTCAGAAACATATGAGTTGAATCATCGGATTGCATCTATAAAGAATGTAACAAAAGAAGATATTATGTATGTAGCGAATAAACTGAAACCAGTGATGATCCATCGTGTAAGAGGTGTTCAATCATGAAATATCATTGGATAGAAAATTATGATGAACATATGTATGCTTACACAACAAAAAGTGGATTAAAAGTGATTGCAATCAAACAAGATGCATTACATACGACTTTCGCAGGAATCGGTATACCATTTGGGTCATGTCATTTAATGATTGAACATGAAAATCAACGTATCCAACTTCCGTTTGGTTCAGCGCATTTTTATGAGCACAAAATATTTGCTTCAAATACAGGGGATATGTTTTCTAAGTTTGTGGAACTTGGATTAGATCCCAATGCGATGACAACATATGATTCGATGATATATTATTTTAGTGCGACAAAAGATCTTTATAAAGGGATTGATTTATTATTAGAAACACTTGATCATGCTTATTTTACTGAAGAAAATATTGAAAATGAACGTCGTATCATTCAAGAAGAAATCAACATGGACTTAGATGATACGATGACGATGTTGTATCAAAAACTTTATGAAAATTTATTTCACTCACATCCGATTAAATATGATATTTTAGGCACAGCAGAATCAATTAAAAACATCACAAAAAAACAATTATTAGAAGTTCATCAAGCAATTGCAAATGATCAATTACGCACACTCGTTATTACTGGTAATATTGATATACCTAGCTTAGAAAATTATTTAATCACACTGGATCAAAATCGTCAATTTCAACCTTTAAAGACATCCATGCAAATAAAAGAAGATCCATTGAGTGTAGTGAAGGCATTTGAAATTGTTGAAATGGATATCTCTATTCCTAGAGTAATGCTAGGCATTAAATTTCCTAACCACATGCGTGAAATGGAATTTCAGAAGATGCAATTAAGTATGTATATTACACTTCATGCACTCATGGGAGACAGCTCAACTTTGTATGCGCATTGGTTAAAAAATAGCTATATTAATCAACCGATTCAATTTCATATGACGCATGTTTCAGGTGCAAATCACCTTACAATACATATCCAAACACATGCATTTGAAATGATGTCTAAAGAACTCGAGCATGCGATTAAAAAAGATGTGCAAACGTATTTAAATGAAGAGATGTTTCATCGTATAAAAAAAGTATTGATTGCTTCAAATATTTTATCTCTCGATCAGCATGAACATAAAATGTTTAATTATATGAGAATGATTTTAAAAGGAATATCATTTTATGAAGTGATGGATGCAATGCAAGCCATCACTTATAAAGAAGTCCTTCATTATGCAAATATGTTAAAAACACTTCCATATACATTTCTAATCGCGAAAAATAACAAAATTAGCAAAATTTAATCAAATTAATATATGTGATACATTTAAACAATTCAATGAATGACATTGAATTGTTTTTTTATATAATCAATCGATGATATTTTATTGATGTTTTAAAGTGCATTTTGACTTAATGAATTTAAGTTTATATAATGCGATAAAAAAGGAGGCAGTATGTTAAATCAAGTTGTATTGGTAGGAAGACTTACACAGGATGTTGAAACAAGAATTTTAGATGATGGTAAGAAAGTGTCGAATATATATTTAGCCGTTCAAAGACCATTTAAAAACATTGATGGACAATATGATACGGATTTTGTAAAGTGTAGTGTATGGGAAGGATTATCAACGCTCATTGAGTCTTATTGTCAAAAGGGCACAATGGTTGCTTTAAAAGGTAGAATTCAGTCATATAAAAAAGAAATTAATTAATCAAACATTACAATGA
>JAYOFY010000040.1:317-7129 GCA_038117465.1 Acholeplasmataceae bacterium | reverse complement strand
ACGTATGTAACATCTTTTCAATTTGTTTGAAATGCTGTTTGATGTAGGCTGAATCTTCATCAACACGAAACATGATGACATCATGATCGATATCGAAATTAAAATGCTTTAATGCGCCAGCACTTGGCTTTAACTTTTGATACTCATGTACGATCGTTTGAATATATTTTTCTAACATCGGCGTATCAAAATCTGCTTTTTGATGAAAACTTACAGTGACTTTTGAGATGACACTTGCTTTAAAATAAACTTTTAAATACGATTCAAAAGTCATTAAGTGATGTACGTCTACAGAAGATGTGACATTAATATGAAAATGCCATACTTTAGATTTTGAATCCACCTGTACTTCTTTTAATTCAAAATACTGAAGAACATTTGGTGGCATATCTATTTGTGTCTTAAATACTTTAAACTTGTCCACGCATTGTTCCTCCTTTTAAAGCTTTGTAAAACGAAACATAATAAAAATATGTAATCAATAGACTAAAAAATTGTAAAAACTGAATATTAAATAAGATTGTAATCATATTAAATATGAGATAAATACTTGACAAATACAATCCAATTTTAAATTTTTGTTTGAATGGCATTTGCGATTTGTACAATGAAAATGACATTAATAATGTTAAAAATAATGTAACAAATAAATAATCAAAAATGTTTGATAAAAACATAGAAAAAATATAAATAAATGAAATCATTGGTGATGTTTCAATGAAATTTTCTAAATATCTAGTGAAAAGTGAGACGTTTTGAATAGAAGGATCATTAAAATCAACATTAAGCGCATCATCATAGCTTAAAAATGCAATTTCTTGATTTGAAATATGCATTGACATACCAGTTTCAAGCAACGTAATTTGTATATGATAACTGGATATCGTTTGATTTGAAACACGAAAGACTTCATATGTAAAATCAACCGGATCATTTAATGTTAAAATGCCATTTTTTAATGTATTATCTTTGGGAAACATCTCGTTTTGAACATCTTCATATAAAAGCGCATATTGATTGTCTGTAATAACACCTTGCAACTGATAGATAAGTAATGATGGTAAAAAGACAATAAAAGATAGAACCAACATATATAAAAAAACGACACCCTTTGAGTCATTTAAATACTGAACTAATTGTTTTGGTTGGCGTAAACTCGTGATGAATCGTTTGAGCACAAAATTCTCCAATACGTCAATATTATAGCACAAAAATCCGTCAAAAATGAGACCAATTATGCTATAATTTTTAAGAAAATTGTAGATACTTTTATAAAGCGATTTAAGAAAGAGAACGTATGAAAAAAGCATTATTACATTTAAATCATACACTCATCAAATCACTCATTCAAAAGAATGATGTTGTTGTTGATATGACATGTGGCAATGGTTATGATACAGAATTTCTAGCCTCTTTATCAAACATCGTGTATACGTTTGATATACAATTAAGTGCTTTAAATAAAACAAAAGATAAACTTGCACACTATGAAAACATCCATTACATACATGATTCTTTTGAGCATGTGTCTACGTATGTTGACTTTGCAAATATGTATGTGTTTAATCTTGGTTACTTACCAGGTGGCGATAAAACAATTACAACTAAAAAAGAAATCACTTTAAAAACGATCAAATCATTACATCAAAATATACAATTAGGTTCGCACATCATCATCATGGCTTATATTGGACATGATGAAGGTCATAAAGAATATATTATGTTACATGATTATCTAAAAGCTCAAAAAGACTATCAAATATATGAAACAAAAGCTCTACATCACGACCTCGCACCAATTCTTTTGTGGATACAAAAAAAAGATTCGTAATCATCGAATCTTTTTTTGTATATTTTGTCTATTATTTATTAAAATGATGTTTGATACGTTCATATAATCTAGGATTTCTTTTTTCTAGCATATCCAGTCTTGCTTCAAATCGATCTTGTGTTCTTTTGATGAAAAGACCATATAAACCTTCTAAAGCGATATTTTCTTCCTCTAAATCTAATAGAAACGCATCTTGAATCACTTTCATTTCAGCTTGAATCTCTAATTTAAGAGTTTCTAATTGTTCAACATATACTTGTTTAGACTCTTCATCTGCTTCTTTGATGTTTTTTATGAGCGTTTGCACATCATCTTTATATGTTTCTCTAATCGCTTCTACCATTGGCATGTAGGTGTCTTTTAAAGCATCCAAAGTTGCTTTAATGGACTCGCTAGCATCAACAAGTACTTGATTCCAAGTATCTACATATGTTTGGACTTCTTCTTCATTAGCAGCACTTGTGATGGCTGAGATCATCTCATCAAAATCATAGGTTGTATCATAAGTAGCCACTGTTTTGATCAGAACATATTGTTCTACTGTCACATTATATAAGGCAGCTTTTTCTATGATGTCTTCTTTTAATGTTTCACCCAATCCAATAAATAATAGAGGACCTTGATGACCTTTCAAACGTCTCATACGATAGGTTGTATCATCATACTCTTGTTCATCAATATCCATCGTAAGATCTAAAAATAATTCTGTTTCTCTAGCAGAAGTGTCTAAAGATAACAACCCAATTGTAAATAGTGTCATACCAACAACAGCGATTAATAAAAATATTTTTTTTCTCATATGAAAGCCTCCTTTGCTTTACATTTATAATACGAATATAAAGGTGATTTTATTGGGAATCCATTTCATTTTTTTGAAATCGACTAAATTCATAATTAAATGTTTGCTGATCTTCTGTCTTTCCAGAAATCACAAGTGTCATGCCATTCATCATTCGATACCCCATTTGAAACGTTCCAAGATATGCATTTGATGCTTCTATAATTTCGTAAGATACATGTATTTTACGCATCATTGGTAAATAATTTAATGTTATATTCACAGTTCTTGATTGATTCGTATAAGCAATTCTTAATGTTGGCATATCAAAATTATTTCTTATTAATTGATACTCAAATTCTCTCACTTTAATATTGTCTTCAACAAATCCGATAATGAAGTTTTTTGACTCGGAATCATATTCGACAGTCACTTCTTTACTTGTTTTTTGAGCACTTATATAAAGATGATGGGATGCGTTATTAAAAGTTGTGTATCCTGAAATATTTATATCATCAAAATTACCTTCAAATGCAAAAACATCTTTTTTAAATTGTTGGTAATTTTTCTCAAGTTCTAATTCATATGTAACCATGTCTTGATGAATTGTTTCAAATGACACGTCATAAATCTCTTTTGATTCATTTATGCGTTTGCTTTGAATCACTTTGCGTTGTGTCATCACCATTTTTTCAACTAAAATAATATGTTGTACCATCAAATTTATTTCTTGATCAATGACATCATAGCTACTAGTAGACATTGAAAGAGGCACATCAACAATCACAGAATCATCAAAATATGTTCGTATCAATCCCGTTGAAATACCCATGACTTCTTCATAGTCTGAAAATGCATAGATTTGAGATTCTGATTGTTGATAACTAAACATTGAAACACCAAGTAAAAGTAATAAAAAAGCAGAAAATTGTAGAATGAATGGCGACTTTATTCCTCTGAAAAGTGTGTGATGTGTTGTTTTGACTGAAGGCAATTGAGATTGAATTTTTGATGAAACATCTGGAATGGATGCTTTTTGAATCATGATTCTTATATGTTTTTTAAATCGCATCTTTCATGAGCTCCTTCATTTTTTTTCGCGCTTCTTGATATTTCCATAAAACTGTCCCAACAGGCTTATTAACAATCACTGCGATATCTTTAAACTTCATTTCTTCTATAACATGTAAATAGACAATTTCTTTTTCCGTGAAATCTAAATGATCTAATAACCACATATAGTCTTTTTCAACTTGTGATGCATCAAATGCTTGATAAACTTTTATTTCATCTAATGTGACGTGTTTTTGTTTTCTTAAATAATCAATGGCTAGATTTCTAGCAATTGTTGTTAAATAACTTTTCACGTTTTTACGACTATCAACATCATGAATTTTATCAATAAATTTCATGTATACATCTTGCATAAAATCATCTATAAGCATGGCATCTTGTATATATTTTTTCAATGTAAAAAACACTTGTTTAGATGTCAAGTGATAAAACTGATCAAAATCTTTAAATTGACCTTTTCGAAAGGAAGAGATGAATGATTGATATGTCGGCATATCTTGTCCTTACATTAATATTACGACAAATATGATATTTTTATTGGTAAAATTAAAAAAATAGACACATCGTGTCTATTTTGCAACAATATTCACAAGCTTGTTCGGTATTACAATGACTTTAAATATTTGAAGACCTTCTAAATGTTTTAATACATTGTCATCTTCTTTCGCCATTTTTTCTAATGTCTCTTTATCTGTATCTCTAGGAAGTTGACGTTTTGCTCTCAATTTACCATTGACTTGTATCACAATTTCAACCATCGATGAAATGGTTTTTGCTTCATCATATGTTGGGAAATCAGAATACATAAGTGGTTCATTAAATTTTAAGACGACTTCATTCAGTTCTTCAGTAATATGTGGACATATAGGATTTAAACATTTTAAGAAATTTCTCGCTTGATTTCTTCCGATTTTTTGATTTTTATACACTTCATTAACAAAAATCATCATTTGGCTGATCGCAGTATTAAAGGCGAGTTTTTCATAATCTTCCGTCACTTTTTTAACTGTTTGATGATAAATCATATCTAAATTTTCTTGATCTTCTGAATCAATAAACTCAAACATACGATATACACGATCTAAAAACTTCTTTGCACCATTTAATCCTTCAGATGACCATGGTTTATCTGCATCTAAAGGTCCTAAAAACATTTCAAATAAACGTAGTGCATCCGCACCATATGTTTCAATCACATCATCAGGATTGACAGTATTCCCTAGTGATTTACTCATTTTTGAATGATCCTCACCTAAGATCATGCCTTGATTAAAGAGTTTCATAAATGGTTCTTTAACAGATACATACCCTAGGTCATATAAAAATTTTGTCCAAAAACGTGCGTACAATAAATGTCCTACAGCATGTTCAGTACCGCCGATATATAAATCTACAGGTAAATAATAATCTAAAATATGTTTCGCTTCTTTAGAATCTAATGGCACCATGCCTAGTGGCCCTTTAAGAAGATACCCAATAAAATACCAAGAGCTTCCTGCAAGCTGTGGCATTGTATTTGTGTCACGTCTTACTTTTTTTCCTTGATATGTTGTATTTACCCAATCTTTAGCATGCACAAGTGGACTTTCCCCTGTACCACTTGGCGCAATATTATCCATGATTGGAAGTGTGAGTGGAAGGTCTTCATCTTCTAATAAAGCAATATTATCTTCATGATCAAATACAACTGGAAATGGTTCTCCCCAATAACGTTGTCTAGAAAATACCCAATCACGCATTTTATACGTTGTATGCGCATATCCTAAGTCATGTTCATCTAAATATGTAATCATTTTTTTGATAGCGTCTTGATTGTTTAACCCATTTAAAAAATCTGAGTGAACATGTTTGCCATCACCGGTGTAGACGCCTTCTTCATCATGCTCAATGACTGAAATAATATCTAAATCAAATTTTTTAGCGAACGCATAATCTCTCTCATCGTGCGCTGGAACTGCCATAATGGCACCAGTTCCATATTGCGGTAATACATAATCTGCAATCCAAATTGGAATCTTTTTATGATTCAGTGGATTGATTGCAAATGCACCTGTAAAAACACCTGTCTTTTCTTGATCTGCATTTCTTTCTATATCAAGCTTTTGTTTTGTTTTTTCAATGTATGCTTTTACATCCGACATTTCATCATCTGTTGTGATATGTAGTACAAGAGGATGTTCAGGCGCAAGCACCATATATGTTGCACCAAATAACGTATCGGGTCTTGTTGTAAAGACTTGGATGGTCTCATGATATTGATCAATTTTAAAATCCACCATCGCACCAGTTGATTTTCCAATCCAGTTACGTTGCATATCTTTTAAATATTCTGGCCAATCTAAACTATCTAAGTCTTCAAGTAGGCGATCTGCATAATCCGTGATTTTTAAGACCCATTGACGCATTGCTTTTTTAATGACTGGATGATGTCCACGTTCAGAAAACATTTGACCTTGTTCATTAATAATTTCATCATTTGCAAGGACTGTACCAAGTGCTTCACAAAAATTGACTTCGACATCTTTTAAAACTGCAAGTCCATGCTCATAAAGTTTTTTAAATATCCATTGTGTCCATTGAAAATACTCAGGATCTGATGTTGCCAGTTCTCTATCCCAATCAATACCTTTACCAGCACGTATCATTTGTTTTTTAAAGTTTTCAATGTTTTCATAGGTGAATGACTTAGGATCTTTACCTGTTTTAAGTGCATATTGCTCAGCAGGAAGACCAAAAGCATCCCAACCCATCGGATGCATCACATTAAATCCTTGCATACGTTTAAATCTAGACATGATGTCAGTCGCTGTATACCCTTCAATATGACCAACGTGTAACCCGGCTGCACTAGGATAAGGGAACATATCAAGTACATAATATTTGTCTTGATGTGTATTCATATTCGATTTAAATATTTTTTGTTCAAGCCAGTGTTGCTGCCACTTGGTTTCTATTGTTTTAGGATCATAAGTTTTCATGGATGTCATCTCCTTGTTAACATGACTTATTATACAAAAAAAAAAGAGATTTTAAAAGAAAAAAAGGCGATTCATCGCCTTTTTATTATTTGTTTTCTTCTAAATAACGAACAATGTCGCCAACTGATTTGATGGCTTGTGCTTGTTCATC
>JAYOFY010000040.1:0-307 GCA_038117465.1 Acholeplasmataceae bacterium | reverse complement strand
AATAGAATCTGCACCTAAATCTTCAGATAATCTTGCTTCCATTGTGACGAGGTTCGCGTCTACGCTTAACTCTTCAACAATGATATCTTTGACTTGATCAAATACCATGTTATTTCCTCCTTATAAGGTTAACGTTAGTATTATATATAAAAGCCTATGTTTTGTCAATGAATTATGACTCAATATATATTTCATCACGTAGTTCTATATGTCTTCCATAAAGCTACGTGAGCAACGCTTTTTATCTATGTAGTTGTATTGTAAAATATTTTATTCAAAAACTTGAATTCGTTAAATTTAGTAATTT
>JAYOFY010000039.1:6258-7330 GCA_038117465.1 Acholeplasmataceae bacterium | reverse complement strand
CATTAACATATAAAGGCGCATTTCCGACAGCTAAAGAACGAGCACAATTTGAAGACTGGTGTGAACAACATAATGCATCGTATGACAGAAATCAAAACGTAACTGTAACTCAAATTTTGTTAGCAAATAACGCAACAGAAGCAATTATGAGTTTTGTCGGAAATGCGCCTTTATATGTTAATGCTCCAGTAAGCCAAGCCAGTGCTGTGGAATTAGCAACTGATGCTGGTATGGCACAAGCAATAGCAGAAGTGAGAAAGGTTATTAATGACAGATAAAACTTTTTTCAATCAGCACACAATCAAAGTCAAACACAATAATCGTATGTTTGCAGTTAAAACCGACGACTGTGTGCTGTCTAAAACAGCAGCTGAAAGCATTGAAAAATCTAAAAAATATATTGAAACAGAATTAGAAAAGACAGAGTTGGAATGGACTGAAATTTGTTTTGATAATTCTATCGATGCAACAACTGCAGCAAAAACAAAAGCAATATGATTGTGGCACTGCCAGTAAAACAAACAGAATTAACGAATGCGATTATTAATTCTTTAATAGCAGTGCCAAATTTATTTAACCAAATAACAAAGGAGTAAAAAAATGAAACAACAATACTACATCGTATGTAATTGCAGTTTTAAAGATGGAACTGACAGCTCATATGTAGAGTACGAAATAACAAAAACAATCAATGCAGACTCAGATAAAGCAGCATCGGAAATTGCTAAAAATTGGTTTAGTGAAAATCAATATTCAAACAATTTATCAATGGAAAATGGACACCTTCATTTGACAAAGGCACATATGTTAAACGCAGTCTACGTACTAAAAAATAGAAAGGAGCAAAAACAATGGCAAAAAAATTAAGTGTGTTTGAACTTGTTGTGTTAAGACAACAAATAAGTCGTGCAATAAGAAATGCAATACCAGAAATTGAAATTTTTAATGAAGGTACTGCGTTAATAGGACAACCACAATCAGAAATAAATTTTAAAATTGGCAAACACCGTTTTGATTTATTTTTACAAAGTGACGATTGTCCAGCAAGTTATATCAACAAAGATGATTGTGA
>JAYOFY010000039.1:0-6248 GCA_038117465.1 Acholeplasmataceae bacterium | reverse complement strand
TGAGGAATTGTCAAAACTTGAATATCTAAACTTAATACAAAAACAATTAGAAAAAGAGAAAAAGGAGCAAGCACGATGACAAAATGGTATAATAAAGTTTTGATATTTGACGCCTACGACAACGATCAAACAATAGGATATGACGGTTATGTGTGTACAGACAATCCACACTTGTTAACTGGCACTCATTATAATTTTGCAGAAAACAGTATGCGTGAAACTTTGTACTACGACACAATCACAAATTTTTTATTAGAACACTGCGTAGATAAAAACGGTAATCCAATCCTCATCGATTGGGATAATGCTGACGTTTGTTGGAGTGCAGAAGCAGAACTTGTGAAAGATGAACAAGTGCCAGTTGCCGCAAAACACAACTGCAAACTTATAACAACCAAAACTTTTGAAAAAGAATTTAAAAGTTTATGTGCAGCATATTACAGAGAGGAGCAAGCACGATGACAAAACAGTACATAATAAAAAAAGGCAGTGATGTTATAGGTTATAAAGACGGCGAAGTTGTTGAAGAAGCAACTGTCAGCAGAGATGTAACTTTTAACGAAAACTGGTTTATTGGTTACAAAGAATGCGAAGGCTGTGATTGCGGTACTATGATCGCAAAATTTTATCACAAACACTTTGATCTATTAACAACAGACGCAACAAACGTTTCGGTTAGAGAGGAGCAAGCACAATGACTGAAATTAAAATAAACAACACAAATGAGTTAAAAAATTATGGTTACAGTGACTCTGCAATTGAACTGATCAAATATTGTGTAGATTGGTACGACGATTATAAAGATTATCATAACAGCATATTAGTGAATATTGATATTAGATATTGGCTGTTAGCATACCATATCTATATCAACTACCTCGTGCGTGACAAAGAAGGGTTAGATGTTTATGGCAAAGAACACGAGTTGGGTCTGCACAATGTTGAAAATAGTTCTGAAACTTTAGAAAGAGAAATACTGCGTGATTTTGTTTTAAAAATATTAGAACAAGAAGGCAAAAAAGAACCGTACACCAAAATAACACCCAATGATGATTATGAATTCAAACATTTATGGTTAGATAATGAAAAAATTTTTTCCATAATGCGTGCAGTTGCAGAGTATGATTTGTCTAAACAATTAGACAAAAACAATTTGGTTTTATCACTCAAAAAGCCAGATAGGTACGAAACTGGTTTTGAATTGTACATAAAAGTTGGCAGTTGGGAATTATTCAATGACTGTGAAACAATTGGGGCGTTGACACATTTTAACAGAGAGGAGCAAGCACGATGACGGAAAATCCATATGTATGTTGCACAGTTACAGATACCTATTTGGTTGAATACAATCGATACGAATATTTACATAATGACAACAAACATTTCTACGTAGATTTTATCTACGACGACATAGATAAACCCAAGTTGAGTTTGTGCATAGAAACTGGACACTGCATTGAAGGCAGAGATATTTTTGACGACGACAAGTTTGACAAACAATACACTCTAACCAGAGATCAAATGCGTAGTTTTTTGTTTAACCACAAAAAGTTTGTGTGCGATATGATCGACAATTTAGATGAATTGCTTAATTGGATAACAGAAGATGAATACCAAAACATCTACGATGAACAAGTAAAGGAGCAAGCACAATGCGTAAAATAACAGTTTGGGAAAGATGTGTAAAAAAGACACGTAAAGACAACAAATGTTCTGACAAAGAAGCACGTAAAATTTTAAATCAACTTGACTTGGATAGTTTATGTGAAATTATTTTAGATGTTGTTAAAAATAAAGAAGGGCAAGCACGATGACTAAAAAATGGATAGTGCATTCTAAATATGATGTTCGATATTTTCGAACAAGTGCTGTGATAGAAGCAGACACTGAAGAAGATGCATACGAATATTACATTGATAATATTTACGGCACAGACAAAGACGTTGTTGTCGATGAATTGCCATTAGACGACACAGATGACACGTTAGAAGTAAAACAAGTAGAGGAGCAAGCACGATGACAGCAGAATATGCAATTGAATATGAATATGAAATAAAAGTAAGACACAAATCTACTGTGGATATTGACGATGAGCAAAAACAACTTTTTAAAAACAAATATGGTTGTGACATAGAACAAGCCACTGATGAACAGTTGCGAGAGTTTGTAAGTTTTCATCGAATTTATTGTTCAGAAGATATGATCGAAGACAGCTCATACTGGATTGATAATATCAACGAAGACGAAGATATGAAGTTATTAAATGTGAGAAAGTTAAATGATGATGAGCTTTAACAGTGAGGAGCAAGCACGATGACTGAAAAAGAAAAAATAGCAAAACTTAAAGGTGCTAATGAAGTTTGGGAATATATTTTAGAAGGTTGTGAACTTGGTGATTTATACTTACAAGATTTGCATATTGATGCTGAAAGAAATTATGCAATTAATAAAAATAAAATCGATTCTTATTTGCAAAAATTAAACAAACCACTTACTTAAAATGATTGCTGAAAAAAACGGAACTTGCCGCCGAAGGCGGCGGTGGCGTTTTTTGGGGGTATTGCTTAATAAAAGCACGGCCATAGATGTAGTCAGAAATTTTATGCCCACGTCAGCCAAAACCGATTAACTCTGCACAAAAACTGCACAGTGCCAAAACCTTCCATACAATGGCAATAATAAGCCACCACTGTTCCAACCGCAGCCACAGTTAGAATTGTTCAACAGCAATGGTTTTCTGTGTTCTACGGTGGTGTGCAGTATTGTACACAGTAACTGTACGGCAGAATAGGGTGACTACATATTGTGCCAGCCGCCTTCGGCGGCTATTTAAAGCCTTTCGGCTCACGCCTTCGGCGAGGCTAATGCGATGCTGTCGTATTAACTTTATTTGCTTGTTTGTTCCAATAGTAATCTAAAGCCAAAAAATGATACACAGTTTTTTCAACACTTGGTATTTTTCTTTTATGATATTGGATTAAAGTTTTTTCTAATTTGGTTTCACTCAACCACTTTGCAATCTTTGCACTGTCATTAGTTGTAAAGGTTTTTTGTTTGCTGCTTAATGTGTAATATTTAATTGTCTTGTTATCATCTAAATTTGCTATTTTTGCTTGTATTGGATTTGCTTTTAACCATTGCTCGTACTCTGTTAATGCCTCGTTGAATCGAGCATTATCAAACACAAAATTATACTTTAAGAACAAAAACAGTTTGGGTTTGAGCCAACTGTTAATAAGTCTGTCCGTCATACTTTCACATTAGCACGAAACAGTGGGCGAGCACACCGATCAAAAAGGCTTGGGTTTTATGGTGTCTTTGCGATCTAAATAGAACATTTCCACTTGTATGGGATTGAACTCTGCCAGCCAATCCAACACTTGCTGCTTGCTGAACTTTTTGCAGCTGTACACATCTATCTGCACCATTGCTGGCGACAGTTCCGTCCACATGTGGAATGCTATGTGCGAAGTTTCTATCACAGTCACTGATGTGTAACCTTTGTTGCCCACTGTGTCACAGTACACAGAATGTGGGCCGTCCAGTATCTGCATGTCAATGGCTCGCACCAGTTTGCGAATTTGGCAGTTGAGTTCTCGTAAATTTTTTGGTGGGTTGCACAGCTTGGCGGTGCAAATCCAATGCAGATGTTCCAATATCATTCTGTATTTAAATTTTCAGCCAGCCAGCTGTGCACGAGCTGGCTGACCCCATAACAACTAAACAGAGGGAGTCTGTTTAGAAAACTATTTACGCACTCTGTCCAATTGTTCGTACCGATTGTATAATTTTTGGCGATGTGCTTCGCCCACTGGATCACCTTGTGGCAATTTATATCGATCATCTTTTCTCATGTCGTTGATCTGCTCACGTATGCTGACCACGTTGGGTGACTGTGATTGATTGGTGACGATGGGATTCTGTATGTTCTGCTGCATCAGCTGATGTAGGAACTGTATGCCTTCCGCAGTGTCCACCAGTGGCAACTCCAACATTCGTTTGGGCAGTGTGTCTGCGAACTGTCGCACAGCTTTGATGTTGTCTGCGTAGGAATCTTTCCACACAGTCTGCAAGCTGTTCTGCTCTTGCACGAGATTGGTGCGTGGTGCATTCATCAATTGATCTGTCAGCTTGCTCACTTGATCTGAATACAGTGCCATAACTTCTTTGGCTTGCTGCTCTGTCAGTCGTGCGTGCTTGAATGCATCTGTGACTTCTTGTTTCAATTCGCCGTCCAAGTCCGCCAATCCAAAATCTTTTGTGTACGAGAAGTCGTACTGTTCTGGCACTTTGGGTGCTTTGTCTGCCAGTGTTTTTTCCAACTCCACATAACTTTTCGCCAAGTCTTCGGCGGATTTAAATTTTTCGGGCAGCCAGTTGGGTCTTTCTGTTTGTGCCGTCTTGTCTTCGGTCGCAGCTGGCGCAGCTGCTGTCTGCAACAAGCTGGTGCTTGCTGGCTGTGTATTTTCAGTTGTTGGTGCTGTTTGTGGTGTATTTTGCTGTTCTAACACCGTGTTTTCACTACTCATTGTCGTTTACTCCGTTTCAGTTGATGTTGCTGTTCGCAATAAACACATATTGCGAATTCGTTTTAGTAGATGCTGTTGTGCCACAACGTAAATTGCAGAATAAGGATTTGGTGAATCAGAAGTTATGCGAGTGGTGTTAGTAATTCTTTCCAAGTCTGCCAGTACCACACGACCACTTTCAGTTTCAAAAATTCTTTTGTAATGTTGTTGCAATTCAGTTTGTTTCATTTCAGTTTAAAATAATTGTAACGTATTCAAATTCGGTAATACGACTCAATTATTGGTTATTTTGGTTTGTGTTGTTTTGTTGACCGATCAGTTGTTGTGCCACTTGCTGCACAGCTGCTTGTTGCTGCTGACGTTCAATCAAGTCTGATATTTCTCTATCACTACGCAACACTTCTGGTGACATATCACCGTCACGTAAAATTTTACGAGCAAGTTTTACCAAATCAATATTCAGCATTGCTTCTTGTCCAAGTTGGCTGACCACTTGCAGTATCTGCACATCACGTGTGATTTCACTCAACGCAATACCACGTTTGACTGCAGAGTTCACAACAATCTCAAAAGCAGTGCTGTCCAACACAAACTCTGGCACTGCACCTTTTTTTTGTAATCGTTTAATGATGTTTGCAATTATTGGTCTTAAAAATTCTTGTTCCAAACGTAGTCCATATGGTCCTAATCTTCTGTAGAACTCTGCTTGTCGTATCTGTATTTCAGTTGCAGTCATTGTAGGCGACTGTTCTGGCGGCAAGATAACATCGTTGAACATCATGCGTCTGATTTGATTTCTGTGATCTTGTATGGTTGCATCTGTGATTGAAAAGTTGCCAGCAAATGGAATAGGAGTCAGTGGCTGGTCTACTGTGATGACATCACCAGCTTTTAATTTCACGTTGCCAAAGTTAACAGCAGTTTCTGAATTCACTTGCCAAGCACCCAAGCTGGCATAACTTGCAGCTTGCAGCACCAACATCTGTGCTTCATTGATTGTTCTAATGTGTGGCAATGCCATACGCACTGGACTTTCGCCCCAAACCTCGCCAATCGTTCTGCCAAACCTAAACACCACAAACATCTGTGTGCTCATCTTTTTTTGATAGATAGGTCGCATTTCTTTGCCTACCATTACTGTGTACGTGAACTCTTTGTCGTTCAAAAATCTTATGCAGCGTTCAATAACTGGTAAGTTGTGTTGTGGGGCTTCGGTTGCAAGTTTTTCAATGTCGTCTGGCAAATTTTTAAATGTTTCCGCCAAATATTGTGCTGTCAAAGTGTGTTCTCTAAACACAGTATCAACTTCACCTTTGTGATTGTCTAAAAAATACAGTTGGTGTGTGGGTATGCCTATAAATTCTATGTCGTTTTCTGTTTCATAAATGCCGATAGCACCGCAGCCACTAACAACTGCATCTGTAAGACTTTCTGATGCTGCAATGTAAAAATTACTATCTCTAATAGTTTTAAAAACTGTTCTGTTAGCTCTGTCTAATAATCTTTTTACATCACTGGCAATTTCTTCTTTGACATCTTCTCTCACTGAAAGAGTTGCCCATTGTTGGTTTTGTGGAATTAGTAAATTAAGAATTGTTGAAACTAAATTTTGCACAGAATCTGGTGCTGTGCTATCAAATATTTTTGTTCTGTCTGTGTGGCTTTCTCTGTTTCGCCAAATATCTCTGTTGGGTCTTGTGAACTTGTATGCTTCTGATA
>JAYOFY010000038.1:732-7418 GCA_038117465.1 Acholeplasmataceae bacterium | reverse complement strand
CTAGAATCTCTTTTCGATCAATAAGTGTCGCATCATATGAACGAAGTTCTTTTAATATTGCTTCGTAATCATATTTGTAAGATTCTCTTGTTGCATCTAAAACATGCACAAAGACACGACATCTTGATAAATGCTTTAAAAATTGAATGCCTAATCCAACACCTAAGTGTGCTTCTTCAATGAGACCAGGTAAATCTGCAACAGCGAAACTTACATCATCATATTGGACCATGCCTAATATAGGGGATGTAGTTGTAAAAGGATAATCCGCTATTTTTGTTTTTGCATTTGATATCACTGAAACTATGGAAGATTTACCAACACTAGGAAATCCGATAAACCCAATATCTGCAAGCACTTGAAGTTCTAAATGAATCATCAAGTGTTCCCCAATATCTCCTTTTTCAGCGTAATTTGGGGTTGGATTATTCCCTGTTGCAAGCGCCATATTGCCTCTACCACCTTTACCACCTTTTGCAATGACAAGTTTTTGGTTATGTTCCGTGATATCGCCAATAATTTGACCATCTTCTTTTTTGACGATTGTACCAAGTGGCACTTTAATGATTTTAGGATCGCCTTGTGCTCCAGTCATCCCCTTAGATTGTCCGTCTACTCCATTTGGTGCTTTAATATGACGCATATAACGAAACGGGTATAGTGTTGTCATACCACTATCACCTAAAAAGATGACGTCGCCACCTTTACCACCTGAACCACCCCATGGTCCACCAAATTCTACAAATTTTTCTCGGCGGTAAGCGCACATACCATTACCACCTTTACCACCTGTTACTTCAACTTTTATTTCATCTACAAACATGATTTCCTCGATTAGAAAAAAAAGGATGATCTCACGGATATCCTTTTATAATGTATTAGGCTGTGTACACTGATACTTGTGTACGATTTCTTCCTTTACGCTCGTATTTAACAGTTCCTGAAACGGTTGTAAATAGCGTATCATCGCTTCCGCGTCTTACGTTTTCACCTGGGTGAACTTTTGTACCACGTTGACGATATAAAATAGAACCTGCAGTTGCAAATTGTCCGTCTGACAATTTCATACCTAATCTTTTTGAATGTGAGTCACGTCCGTTACGTGAAGAACCCACACCTTTTTTTGATGCAAATAATTGTAATTGTAAAGTTAACATTTAAGCTTACTCGCTTTCTTTCCATATAACATAGCCAGGATATGACGCATCGATATCATCTATTGCTTTTTTAAACACATCTAAAATATATTGATGTGATGATAAGAATGTATGAACCGTAACGGTTAATCTTCCATCTGTTAAATGAGATGTTGTATGGGTTACTTGTTCAAATAAATTTGCGGTCATAATACTAGCTGTTGACACACCTGCACATACAATATCTTCTCCTTTTGGAGCAAATAATGCATGGCCTTCGATATCAAGAATCAGTGATTGATTCTGACGTTTGACTAAAATGGTGATCATTCGCCTAAAATTTGATTAATTAATACTTTTGTATATGCTTGACGATGCCCTTGTTTACGACGGTAGTTTTTACGCTTTTTGTATTTAAAAACAATAATTTTTTTACCACGTCCGTGTTTTACAACACTACCAACAACTTTTGCACCTTCTACATACGGAACACCAATGAGTGTTTTTTTGCCGGATAACTGTAATACTTTATCAAATGTTACAGTATCGTTATCGTTGGCGTCTAATTTTTCAACAAAAATTTCTTGACCAACTTCTACACGCACTTGTTTTCCGCCTGTTTCTATGATTGCATACATGTCGAATTCCTCCTTATTGATTTTGAAGTCACACTATGACGGTGGTCTTTGACGCTTGTATACCGTTTCTATGTGGAACGACCTTTTATATTTTACTTATTTTTAACTTAAATGTCAATACTTAACGCTTACCTTGATCATAAACTTGACCAAGCGCTTTTGGTGCTCTAGAATTTTTAGAGAAAAAGGCTAAAATGATCAATGTAAAAACATAGGGTAACATGACATAAAATTCTCTATCTAAATCTAAATCTCTTAATACTGGAATCACAGAATATGAAGAGCCTAAGATTCTTAAGAAACCAAAGAATAACGCTCCAAATAATACATAGGTTGGCTTCCAATTACCAAAAATAAGTAGGGCAATTGCTAAAAATCCAAATCCTGCAACGGTTGCTGCATATTCTGTTGATGACGAAATGACAAATATCGTACCACCCATGCCTGCAAGTGCACCTGAAATCATGACGGCGATAAAACGATATTTATAAATATTAACACCAAGCGCATCTGCTGCTTGTGGATTTTCACCCATGGCATTAATGCGTAACCCAAATTGTGTTTTATTTAATATGTATCTTGCGATAAAAAATAATAAGATGACAATATAAAACGAAAGAAAGACTCTTGTAAAAAAGAGTTCACCGATAATGGGTATTTGAGAGAGTAAAGGGACTTCAGGTATTCTAAAACGTGTCACAAAAGAAATTTGTGAGCCGCCACCTTGAATCAGTCTTGCGACATAAATGGCAAACGCAGGTGCAAATAAATTTAGAGCTGTTGCACTAATAATTTGATTGGCTTTCAATTGAATGGATGCATATGCATGTAACATACTATAAAGTGCCCCAAATAACGCACTTACAAGCATTACAATGATGAGTAGTAATTGTGGCGGTATGCCTAAACCTTCAATGAGTGCTAATGTACCAATACCTACAAACCCACCTAATATCATAATCCCTTCAAGCGCAATATTGGTCACACCACTTCTTTCAGCAAACATACCTCCTAATGCAACCATTAGTAAGACAGTTGCAGGAACATATGTTTCTTGTATGAGTTGATAAATTAAGGTCATGATTGCACCTCACTTTTTTTCTTTTTAAATAATTTCAATAACTTAGGAATGACAGCTGATATTGCTGATACGTATATAATGACTGAGACGATAATATCAACGACTTGTGGAACAAATCCATAGATTTGCATATAAAAACCACCCTGACGTAAATGACTTAAAAAGAGGCCTGCAAATAACGCGCCAATAGGTTCACCTAAACCAAGCAAAGCAACAGAAATACCATCAAATCCCTCTACAAATATTGTATAAGCAATGGAAATGGTTTTACCTGCTACTAAATATGCTACAGAACCTGCAAGACCTGCAAATCCACCTGCAATCGCAAATGATACGGTTATATTTTTCTTAGTATTCATGCCTGCATACATCGCAGCATCTTTTGAAAAACCAGTGGCTCTCAGTTCAAATCCAAGCGTGGTTTTATGAACAAGAATATGCGTCAATATTGCAACCAATAGTGCGATGCCAAAACCAATGTTTGCTGTTGAATTAGGAAATAATCCAAGAGAAGGTAAAATTGCAGTTTCTAAGATGGATTTTGATCGCGCAGCATCTGTATTATAAATATTATTTTTAATCAGTATTATGAGTAAATTTGCTGCGATATAGTTCATCATAATGGAGGTAACAACTTCGTTTACATTACGCAGTGCTTTAAGTAACCCAATGACAAGTCCCCAAAGGACACCACCGAAACATGTATACCAGCTGGTAAATCCCACAGGACGCCAATATGAATGGAAACATAGGCACCAATCATCATTTGACCAGATGCACCGATATTAAATAGTCCAGTTTTAAAGGCAAATGCCACAGCTAAACCAGTTAAAATAATTGGTGCTGCACCATAAAGTGTGTTTCCAATACCAGTTGATCCTTGATTTAATCCACCGAGTAATAATTGAATAAAAGCAGGAATACTTTGAGCTGGATTAAATGCTAACATCACCAAAAATCCCATGAATAATCCAATGGCAATCGCGATGAATGAAGGTTTTGCTATATTAAAAAATTGTTTGATTTGTTTTTTCATACATGACCTCTTTTAGCACCAGACATATATAATCCGAGTTCTTGTTGTGTTGTTTTCTTAGGATTAAAGCTTCCAACAATTTCACCTTCATACATGACAAGAATACGATCGGATAGTTTCATGACTTCATCAAGTTCTAGAGAAAATAACAAGACGCCTTTATGTTCTTCTCTCGCTTTTAAGAGTTGACTATGAATATATTCAATTGCACCGACATCCAGTCCTCTTGTTGGTTGAACAGCAATAAGCACATCATGTGTTTTTGTCATTTCTCTCGCAACAATGGCTTTTTGTTGGTTACCACCACTCATACTACGAACCGTTGTTGTTGCGCCTTGTTCAGAACGTATATCAAACTGTTCAATGAGTTGATTGGCATGAGTTTTAATCGCATCTAGTTTCAAAAATCCTTTATTTTGAAACGTTTGTTTGTAATATTCTTGAACCATCAAATTTGACTGAAGATCAAAATCTAATACGACGCCATATTTCTGTCTGTCTTCAGGAATATGTGATAAGCCTTTTTCATAGCGCTGTCTAATTGTGTCTTGTGTAATATCTTCTCCATTTAACAAAACGTGTCCAGATGCAATTGGCATCATCCCTGTAAGCGCATAGACGCACTCACTTTGTCCATTGCCATCAATCCCTGCAATCCCGACAATTTCACCTTTTTTAACTTCAAAAGAGACATCTTTAATAATGTGTTGATCGCCATTAAACACATTTAATGCTTGAACTTCAAACACTTTATCTGTAGACTTTATATCTTTTTTACTCACTTCAAATGACACATTACGACCGACCATTAAATCTGCCATATCTTGTGTTGTAACATCCGATACATTATGAACACCAACTTGTTGTCCTCTTCTTAAAATCGTCACACGATCTGCGACAGCTTTAATCTCATTAAGCTTATGCGTAATAAGCATAATGGTTTTGCCTTCTTTAACGAAGTTTTTCATAATTTTCATGAGCTCTTCAATTTCTTGAGGTGTTAATACAGCTGTAGGTTCATCAAAAATTAAAATATCGGCATCACGATAAAGCATTTTAAGAATTTCAACACGTTGTTGTTGACCAACAGTTAAATTTTTAATAAGCGTATCGAGATTTAAGTTTAAATGATATTCCTTGATAATTTGAGTTAATTTATCTCTTGCATCTTTATATTCTACTTTGTTAAATCTTGAAGTTTCTTCAACACCTAATATGACATTATCGATTACTGAAAACGTCTCAACAAGCTTGAAGTGTTGATGTACCATACCAATATTTAATGCATTTGCATCATTTGGATTATGAATTGAAACGGTTGAACCATCAATTTTAATCTCGCCTTCATCCGGTTGGTACAAACCAAATAAAATCGACATTAAAGTTGATTTTCCGGCACCATTTTCACCTAAAATAGCATGTATTTCTTGAGGATATACTTGTAATGTCACTTGATCATTGGCGACCAAACTACCAAAACGTTTTGTAATATTTAACATTTCTATCTTATATGTTTTTTGTGTCATCATAACTCCTTTTACTTGATAAAAAGGGGAAAGACAATGCTTTCCCCTTTTCCAAGTTAATGTTTATTGTCTTAGCTTGCTGGACTAATTTTAGCTAATAATGCAGCGGCATCATCGCCATAACCTAAAGCAGTTAAGAAATCAGTTAATTCTTCTGGTGCAAATGGAACGACTACAGTACCATCTACGATATCCGCAAGAATTGCATTGTATTGAGCTTCAGTAAATGTTTCAAAACGGAAAGATTCACCTAATGGTAATGCTACCGCATCTTCTGCAGCACCTAATACTAATGTTTCGCCACCTTCAAAAGTGCCATCAACATATTCTTGTAACGCTTGTTGTACAACAACTGCTAATGCTTTCATTGCAGATGTAATAACAGATGGTGATTGAGCTGCTTGGTCAACGTCAACACCTACTACATATTTATCAGTTGTTTCATCAGCTGCTGCCATAACTGAGTTACCAGCACCACCTGCTGCAACGTGAATTGCATCTACACCTGCAGTAAACCATGCTGCTGCTTTTGCTTTATGAGCATCATCAGGAGCAAATCCACCTAAATAGTCATAGTAAGCAGGATCGAATGCAAAATCATTTAATCCTAATTCTTCAGCTGCATAGTATGCACCTGCAACATAACCTAAACCAAAACGTACAACCGCAGGAACTGCAATACCACCCATAAATCCTAATTCTCTAAAGCCTTCCATGACAGAAGCGTAACCAGCTAAGAATCCAGATTCATTTTCTTTAAATAAAATAGAACGTGTGTTTGATGCTACTTCAAACGTTGTATAGTCACCAGGATGTGGGACACCATCGATTAAGACGAAAATCACATCTGGATATGTAGCTTGAGCTGCATATACTGCTGGTTCAAATAAGAATCCAGGAGTTACAACAACTTTTGCACCAGCTGCAACTGCTAAATCAATTGCTGCAATGTATGCATCATCAGAAACTTCAGTTGGTTTGTAGTATTTGTAAGTTAAGTTATTTTCTTCAGCAAATTCTACAATCCCTTCCCAAGTCCCTTGGTTAAAAGACTTATCATCAATGTCACCAGCATCTGTAATCATTGCAATCTCGTAAGTTTGAGCTTCACAAGATGCAAGTGTCACGACACCAGCAAGTAATACGAATAAAACTAAAAGCTTTTTCATCACTTTTCCTCCTATTTTTGGCATTTGCCTTAATATTATTTTACTTAGTAATTTTGTAAAAAGCAAGTATATTTTGTGTAAAATTTATACGCTTTCATTT
>JAYOFY010000038.1:0-676 GCA_038117465.1 Acholeplasmataceae bacterium | reverse complement strand
AAATTGAATATTTTATTTGGAAAAATGGCTAATCCCTCAGCGACGACTTGAGGTGTAAGAGAGGCTGCTTCTAGTAATGCCGTTTTACGTATAGCATTCTTAGTAAGCTCTTTAGACGTTGTAAATAAATATTCTCTTGTAACGATACCAATGCGCAAAGTTAATAGTGCATTGGATATGCCTTGTGTAACTGAAGATAAAATCGGTTTAATTAATGGGATTTCAGATAATGAATTAAGTGTTGATTGTGGTAACACATCTGAGATATCAAGGTTTTCTAAACCTTCAGCGACAAGTGCTGTTGTAATGACATTAACAGAAAGTTTGGCAAGTTGTTGATAACTTGGGCGAAATCCAGAAAGTTCAACAAGTTCTTTAATCATGCGTAAATTGACATGCATAATGGTAATGAAATCTAAACGTCCATTTTGTGAAATGGCTGTGGATACCATGACTGTTTTAGCATGTTTGCGCATGCGGCTGCTCATTTCCTTTTTAATCGGACCCTGATACACTTTTGATAATACTGGAATCAATGCCTTACCATTTGATATATTCAGCTTGATTGCTTCTTTGTCTTCTTCTGGAATAAAATCATACGTTAATAAGCGTCTTGCACTTTGTTTTAATAATTTCAAATTTGTCCCTTCATCTAGAGATGTTTGAATATTAAATG
>JAYOFY010000037.1:0-7634 GCA_038117465.1 Acholeplasmataceae bacterium | reverse complement strand
TTTTTACAGTGTACGTTTTTCAAAATCGTACACCTTTTTCAAAAAACACAATCAACAATAAAAACAAAGGAGCACGTGTATGACAGCACAATTGAAGTTGGTTACTGATGCAGTAGCATTGGCAACTGAAACTAAAAAGATAAAAATAAAGAAAGGACTTACTCTAAAAAAACGTAGAGACGGTAGAAGTCCTTTTTGGTTTGCTTACATTACCATCACTGGTAAAGGGCAAAAAATTGTTTCAACTGGTACTGCTGAAAGTGGTGAAGCTACGAGAAAAGCATATGAGTTAGAAGCAAAATTCAAACAACAGACTGAAGGCGGTTTTCAACTGTTCGACAAGACATTTGACTTTGTCGCAGAAGAATACGGTTCGTATCAAAAACAGAGATTGTTAGATGGCGAGATTTCTCAATCAAGTTATGAGAGAGATGTTAGAGTTATCAGCAACTACCTAATACCATTTTTTAACGAGAAAAAAATTGGTGTCAGCAAGATTACGAAATTGGTACTTAATGAGTTCAAAGTTTGGTTACCACTTAATCGTAAAAAAACTGATGGTGTAATGGGCACATCTACAAGACGAAAGTATGAAGACATTTTAGGCTCTGTTTTGAAATGGGCTGAAGGCAAAGGCTACATTAAGGAACTACCTCGTTTTGAGAAAACGAAGGCTGTAGGCAAAGTTACTCCTTCCTTCACAAAAGAAGATTTCTCAAAAATGATGAGAAAGCTGAAGGAGTACATTGAGCTTGCTCCTAACAGACGTGACAGTAACAGCAGACAGATGATGTACTATGCTTTGGCGTTGTTATCAAAGACAGGTTTACGTCCGCACGAATTGTTACCTTTAACCTACAACGTTAATGGTAAGACAGTTCAGTCGAAAGGTTTGCGATGGAAGAACGTTGAATTCTACAAAGATGATGAAAACGGCAAACACAGTGTTGACATCTACGTAGAGCCGCACATCGACAAAAACAGAAAAGGTAGAACTGTGCCAGCCGACAAAAGCACTTACTTCATTCTTTCAAAATTGTATTCGATGACAGATGCAACAAAAAGAAAGATTGGTTATGTGTTTGACACAGACTTCCGTTCTGCATTTCCTCGTTTTTTAGAATGGGCAAATATGAGAACTGCGAAGTGTGGTAACAACTACACTTTTTACAGTCTTAGGCACTCTTATATAACTTGGCACACAGAGGATAAGCCTACAAGTAATCCTCGTCAGCTTTCAAAAGTTTGCGGTAACTCAACTTCAACTATTGAAAGATACTACGACAAGTCTGAAATCAAACAATTCAGACATCACTTCATCTAATACATCACCGAAGGTAATATCGTTATTACCTTTCGGTGTGACTGTCCTATCTAATAAATAAAATTGCTGGCACGGTGTACTAACGGCGTTAAGTCATTTTCTGACATTTCGGCATATCACGTTAGTCTTGCAACACAGACAAAAGATACACGTGCTTATACAATCGATTGTGTGTGACCAGTGCCAGCTACGAAAAGGAATAGAATGAAAAACAGAATAGAACAAAAATTTTTAGAAGTACTAAAACAATTCGCAGATGGTTATTGGGACAATGAAATTGAACAAGCACACGATCTGTTCGACACACCTTATCCACCAAAAGACGACAGAGACTACATTAAGAAAACTACCTTTTTGGACAATGCTAAAAGGAGCAAACTTCAGATGTTGAAATATTTGGCACAAGCAAAAAGTGGAGCACTACATCCAACTGGTGAGAACTCACAAGAAGAAAAGAGAGAAGCAGATAAACTTATCACACTGGCACAAGCAAGAATCCAAAAAAATTAGCAGAAAGGTTCAATGCCTAAAATACCTTTCAGAATCTTTTTAGACACACAGAACATTATCTCACAGCAGAGCACTCCCCCATTCCACATTGAAATTTGTGATTGGTTGGAACAGACCAACAACGACAACAGAAGACTGTTACAAGTGTTTAGGCACGGCGGAAAGAGTTACATCATTGGTGCATATGTTTGTTGGAATCTATTACAAAATCCCAACTGGACTTGTTTGTTGATATCTGCAAAAAGAAATTTGGCACTGCGGAACAGTTTGTTCATACGTTCGATGATCGAACATCACCCATTACTACAACATTTGAAAAGTGACCTTTACACGTGGAAGTCAGAAACATTCACCGTAGACAGAGACATAATGCAACTGAACCCTTCTGTTACAGTTGCCAGTTTAGGCTCGTCATTTACTGGTTATCACAGTGATATGATTATTGCTGATGACATAGAAACATCTGACAACTGTATCTCGCCACATCAAAGAGAGAAGATAAAAGAACGTGTTGCTGAATTTGGAAAACTATCAAACAATATTTTAGCAGTTGGTACGCCACACACCGAAGATACCATCTACAATCATTTAGAAGAAGTTGGTTACGTGGCGAAGAAAATACCAGTGATAAGGACTAGACAGAAACACTTGCCCGACAGCTCCACCGAAGATGAAGAATATTTGGCTTGGCAAAATCACCCACAAGGTATGTTCACACACAAATGGTTAGAACAACAGAGAATGGAAACCACTGAAGGTGACTTCAATTCACAATATATGTTAGTGCCACAATCAACTTATCAGCCGTTGGTACAATTAGAAAAGATCAATTACTACAACGATGAATTTGTTTGGAATCACGTGTCACAACCTTTTGGCAACTACATCACAGACTGCAAGTTAGGTAGTAAAAGGATACAAAGGATTTGTGCGGCGTGGGACGTTGCCACTGGACTTAAAGGCAGAGACAACAGTGTGTTGAGTGTGTGTGCTAAAGATGAAGACAACAATGTTTTCGTGCACGACTTGAAAGTTCTTTCTGCTGTAGATGAAGATAGGAGTTTTGACAATCAATGCAAAGAAGTGATTGGTATGTGTGCTAAACACAAGATCGGTCACGTTTTCGTTGAAGAAAACTTCAGTTCAACTTTGGCTAATGAATTGAGGAAAGTAGCACGTCAAATGAAATTGGCGATCAATGTAATTCCAAAATTCAGAAGTCAGAACAAATTACATTTCATCGCACAGACATTAGAACCAATCATAAAAGTTGGTAAGATGTACGTGCACGAACGTGTGAGAGATGGCACACCTTTTTTAGATGAATTACAAGCATTTCCACGTGTAAACAAAATGGACGACTGCATTGATGCTACCAGTGAAGCAATCAGTCACTTACCAGAACTTCAGTTAGACATTTCAAAAGTCGCACGAATACACAATCCCCTTCAACAGAACTTTAAGAATTTTTCAATTTCAAAAGGAATGAACTAATCTTAAACCGTCTTGTGATAAATATTTTTAGTTTGTAACAAGATTATTTATAAAAATTTCTTTTGTATAAACACACGCACGTGCGAAAGAGATTTTGAAAAGGAGAAAAATTTATGTGTGCACCAAGCAGACCGAGTTCACCACCAGCACCACCGCAACCAGCACCAGTATCAGAACCAGATGTTAAAAAAGATAACACTGCAAGACGTATTGGAAAAAATATTAGAGGTGGTTCACCATCACAGAGAGGTAGAGGTGTTTTCATCAGAAGTAGGAATCCATTAGGTGTAACCAATGACGGTTCAGCAAATTTAGGCACACGTAGGAGTCTACTGACTGTCGTACCTAACCCATTAAACATAGAGTTTGGATATTAATATGTGTTTACCTACACCAAAAGTACCAGATTTCAGTGCACAGATGGAAGCACAACAGAAAGCACTGCGAGAACAACAAGAAGCAGATGCACAAAAACAACGAGACAATGAAATGCAGATTGCTGCCAATGAAGCAAAAAAAGCCCAACGTAAAAGACGTGGCAGAGCAAGTCTCATCAACAGAGTTGGTGGCAGTGGAAGTTTAGGAATATTAGACACAGTCAAAACTACATCAAGTGGTCTCAGACCATTAGGTGAAAATTTCACACAACTTTCAAACTAAAGGAAAAATGGAATTAAGTATTATCCAACAGACTTACAAGTTGGCGAAAGCCCAACGTGAGAAACACGAAGAAGAAATCAGTGAAGCTTACAAGTACACGAGACCAAACAGAGACATTTGGCGTAACAGAGAAGCACAGACTGATAGGACTAAAATTTATGATTCAACAGCACCAGACAGTGTGCAGAATCTTGTTTCAACGATATTAAATCTTTTGATTCCGCAAAATCAACAGTGGGCGACTTTGAGTGTGCGAGAAGATGTCAAAGACGAAGTTGCGAGTGACATTAAGAAACTTTTGGACAAGGCAAATAGGACTGTGTTCAAAACCATACGTGACAGCAACTTCTACATCGCAGCATCAGAAAGTCTAACCGACGCCATCATCAGTGGTGTTGGTGCTATCGGTGTGTATGAGACAGAGACAGAGATAGAATTCATTGGCATACCAACATACCAACTTTATTTTTTAGACAACTACAAAGGTGATGTAGATTGTGTTTTTAGAGAGCACACGGTTTCAGCACAGTACTTGGCAGAGAACTACAAGAACACACCCGCAAACATAAAAGAGATAGCTCAAAAAGCACCACAGACGATGATACCATTGACAGAGAGCTGTATGCGATTGACCAACGAAGATGAATACACTTACACTGTTATGATCGGCAAAGAACTCGCACCAGTGTACACGAAAAAGATGAAGACACAGATGTTCGTAGTTTTCCGTTTTGGTCGTACGATTGGTGAAGTTTGGGGTGAGAGTCCAACACGTATGGCACTGCCTTACATTAGGACTATCAACGAAGCACAGATGTTGATGCTACAAGCAGCTTCATACGCCTCGTTGGGTGCTTGGCAAGTGAACAGTGAGACGGCTGTGAACTTCGCAAACGTGAGATTGAAAGCTGGTGATGTGATAACAGTCGATCAACCTTTACAGCCAATACCATTTGCTGGCAACTTCGCAATCACTGACGCCACAATACAAGACCATCGACAACAGATAAGAAGAATGATGTTCAATGATGTGATACTGCCACCAGAAAATGCCACATCGATGACTGCAACTGAAATACAGATAAGGCAAGCAGAGTTCTATCGCAGACTGGGTACTTACGGACTGCGTTTGGAAGAAGAATTCCTACGTCCCATCATATTCAATCTGGTTAAAAGATTACAGCTACGTGGTTCAATACCAGAATTCGTAACAGACAACACCGCATTTGAGATAGTGGTCAACAGTGCGGTTAAGAGAGGTATTGCGATGAGTGAGATAACCAGAGACATACAGTTGTTGCAAGTGGTCAGTTCACTGGGACAGCAAGCACTGATGAATGTTGACTTGACCAAACTGGCTCGCAAGATTCTGCGTGATGGTGATATGCCACCCGAAGTGTTGCGGAGTGACGACGAGATAGAAGAAATGCTCACACAGTTGCAACAACAACAGACACTGTCACAGGCCGCAGAACAGATCGTACGTAACAGCCAACAGCCACCAGCCGATCAACCAATTTAGTTTACCATAACTTGATTTCGGAGTCGTGTTAACCAAGTTAAATAAAGTAAAATTAAAAAAAACGAAACAAAATGAACCAAAAAGAAATACAAGAACACTACAAGAGAGTGTTCGACACAGACAGTGGCAGACAAGTGCTGATGGACTTGGAAAGAGTCACAAACACCACACGTGTCACAGCCGACAGTCCAAACCCATACAGTGCGATATACATAGTCGCCCAACAACAACTACTGAAACGAATACGTAATATGACACAGTTACGTGCCGCCCAAATAGAAAAGGACAACATCAAATGAGCAACGAACAACTAACAGAAACGAACACAACGAACACCACAGCCGACGAAACGATCGCAGCTGAAAACAAAACAAACCTATTAGACACAGCCAACACGGAAACAGTTGAAAACACTGAAAGACCAGAATGGCTACCAGAGAAATTCAAAACTGCGGAAGACTTGGCAAAGAGCTACGTGGAACTGGAAAGGACACTGGCTGACAAGAATCCCAAAGTGCCCGAACAGTACGACTTCAGCTATGCGAAAGATTTTGGACTGGCGGATATGGACGACGATCTGCGTGCGGACGTGAACGAAGCATTCCGACACGCCAAGCTGACCGAACAGCAAGCAAAGGAAGTGATGGCACTGTACAGTGACCAAGTGACGAAGATAACCGATCAACTGATGAATGCACCCCGCACCGACATACAGCAAGAACAAGGCAGTCTACAAAAAGTATGGGGTGACAAGTATGCGGAAAACATACAAGCAGTGAAACAGTATGCGGAAAAACTGCCAAAGAGAATGTTAGAATATCCGTTGGTGGACACTGCGGAAGGCATACAGTTCCTACAAGAACTGATGATGAACAACGTGCAGAATCCCATCGTTGGCACAGCCGCAAACAGACCCAACTTCGTGTCAATCAGAGAACAGATAAACGATATGCGGGCTGACGCCAAAATGAAACTGCCAGCTGGCGACCCAGTTGGTGAAGCACACAGACAGAAGCTGTACACACTGTATGAAGAACTTGAACGTGTGAAAAGATAGAATCCTACTAAAAAGTAAATAGGACTGTGCGAACGAAATTAACAATTAATTGCTTTGCCTTTCAGTTCGCACATTGGTGCACCGCCGTCTGTTATGTGGCCATAACTGTGTGTGGTGCACTGAAAAATTAACGAGGATAACCGTACTCGAAACCCTTACGCCACTTGCCGTTCTTCGTCTTGTAAGTGTCAACCCATAAAACACGAGTGTCTAATATGATTATGTTGAAAAACAATCTCATCAGTTTTGAGTGGTCTCTGTAATTGTAAGTCTCAATGTAATACTTGTCTATCTTGCCATTAGCCCGTTTGACTTGATTGTGTTCAATGTTTTGTGTGTACTCCATCAAATTTGAATACAAACCTTCAACATTAAATTCACAACTGGCAAAATGGCTTTTTGCTTTTGGAATATGTAAAGACACAGACAACATCAATTCATCACCATTACTGGTATGCATCTGTCCAAACACAGTCGTGCCCTTTTTCATACAAGCACCCGCAATAGATTGATTTTTAATCCAAACGTTGAATTGATTGGGTCTGGTAGTTTTTGCTATCTCAATGTGCTTGCCAATAAAAAACTTGTCTTTCTTCTGTTTGAAATTCAACAATGTGTGTGTGAGGTAATCGTGTGCTTGCGACTGCAAACGTAATAGATTGTGTGGGAGTTTGTCGTTACGGATTGTGCTACGTTTGATCTGTATTCGAGTTGGCATTGTAAGAATATACTTTTGTTTTGATCTTATAACAACTGCTTCATACGAACGAGAAACGTAGGTGTTGGTAGCCACGCCGAAGGCGTGAGCCGAAAACCTTTAAAGCCGACTATATGTAGTCACCATCTGTGTTGTGTGGGTACTTGCGAATAACTTACACAACAGCCAAACCGTGCGATCAGCCGCATAATATGGAAGGTTCTCACACTGTGTGGGTGAGATCAACTGTGGATTAGAATTGGCATTATATGGAAGGTATTTGAGGTGTACACCAAGTGTACGAGTTGCAGATGGATTTTTGGGCGAATGGTCTAAAATTTTCTGACTACATCTTGTGCCGTCTGGTACA
>JAYOFY010000036.1:0-7754 GCA_038117465.1 Acholeplasmataceae bacterium | reverse complement strand
AATGTTGTTAAAAAATCGTCTAAGAATACGTCTTTTCTAAGTGTTGTTTTCATGAGTGCCCTCTAATATAACATCCATGTATGCTTTTCTAAATAAGACATTTTCTTGCATAGACGTTGGCATATTTTTACCAATAAAGTCTGGCCTTATCGGTAATTCACGGTGTCCTCTGTCAACCAAGACCGCAAGTTTGATATTTTTAGGTCTACCGTTTAACATGATACCGTCAATTGCAGCTCTCACTGTTCTTCCAGTAAATAAAACATCATCGATCACGACAATATTTTTATTGTTGAGATCAATGTCTATTTTATTTGGTTGACCAAATTTCTTTTCATCATCACGAAAGGGTTGAATATTTAATGCAAACAAAGGAACATCAACATCACTAAATGACTTTATAAGTTGTTTGATTTCATTCGCTAATATGACACCTTTGGATTCAATACCACATAAAACAACATCTTCTAAAGATGGAAATGCTTCAATAATTTCATGTGTCATTCTTTTTAATGTTCGATGAAGTTGTGGTGTGTCTAAAATTGTTTTCATACGCCCTCAAATCAAACTAAAATTATTTTACCAAATTTTACTTGTAAATGAAATATCTTTGTGTTATTCTATTTTCGGTAGAGGTCTTTAAAAGATGACAGAGAGCATCAAAAGGCGGCATTTTTTTATATACATGCACATTTTAAAGACACCGCTGGTGTCTTTTTTTCTTAGAAAGATCCTCTATACAATTTCTAGGAGGGTATCTATGAAAGATACATTATTTATTGGGATTAAAGAACGTCCCAAATCAAAATTACAGTGGGGAGTATTATCCTTACAGCATGTGTTTGCAATGTTTGGAGCAACCGTATTAGTACCAATTTTAACGGGACTATCTATTAGTGTTGCTTTGCTTGCAAGTGGTATTGGTACACTTATTTATATTGCTTTTACAAAAGCAAAAGTACCTGTATATTTAGGATCAAGTTTTGCATATATTAGTGCGATTGCAGTTGCATCAAACTCATTTGGTGCTGGTGCAGCATTTGTAGGACTGATGGTTGTTGGTTTGATTTATGTATTAGTTGCCACCATCATTCGTTTTGTAGGAAAAGCATGGTTAGATACATTGTTACCACCGGTTGTGATTGGACCGATGATTGCAATCATTGGAATTAGTTTAGCATCCGTTGCAACAGGTCAAGCAGGGTTATCTCCAAAGTCTTGTGATGCATTCTTTGCATTTCTAGGATCCAATGCCATCAATGCATTGATTGCGCTTGTATCTTTTGCAACAACAGTGATTCTTGCAGTATTTGCAAAAGGGTTTTTCAAAGTAGTCCCGATTTTAGGTGGTATCTTAGTTGGGTATGTCTTTGCCATTATTGTCGGACAAGTAGACTTTACGCCATTAAGTAATGCAGCAATCTTATCATTTCCAGACGTGACATTATTCGGTACATATGCAATTGATTTTAGAGCTGTCTTAATGTTTGCACCCATTGCTTTTGTAACGATAGCAGAACACATTGGTGATCATACTGTTTTAGGTTCCATTACTGGAGAAAACTTCTTACAAGATCCAGGTTTAGAAAATACGTTATTAGGAGATGGTGTTGCAACGTTTGTTTCTGCGATGTTAGGCGGACCCGCAAATACAACTTATGGTGAAAATACTGGTGTTGTTGGGATGACAAAAGTTGGTTCTGTATATGTCATCGGTGGTGCTGCTGTGATTGCCATCTTATTATCTTTTGTGAATATTTTTACGACGCTTATTTCAACAATTCCAGCACCAGTCATGGGTGGTGTACTCGTTTTATTATTTGGTCTTATTGCCGGTAATGGACTTAAAGTCATGATTGAAGCAAAAGTTGATTTAACCAATATGAAAAACTTAATCATTGTTGCATCGATGTTAGTTGTTGGTTTAGGTCAAGCAGAAATCGTGATCAATAATGCATCAAGTTTAACAGGTATGTCTCTTGCTGCGCTCGTAGGCATTTTATTAAATGTCTTACTTCATGTCATTCCTTGGAAAAACTTAAAAAAATAATGCCTTTAAGTTTTCTATAAAAAAGATGTCTCAATGAGACATCTTTTTATTTATGTTGTTGCGTTAGTATATTGTTTTCAAATATTTGATAATAATAACCATTAGATTTAATAAAGTTCACAACTTTATCTTCAGACCCTTTCATCAAGTAGTACTTGTGATGTTTTCTTTGATGAGTGATATAAAATTTTCTTTTGATAAGATATTGACCATTTTTTGTATTGACATAAAAATTAAAGACAGTATCCTCACTTGGATAACTGGCCAATTTTCTAAGTGACCGATTTAATCTGTTAACATCAATTGTATCTGTACCTAAAAGTAACATTACGGCATACTCTGAATTGTTTTTGTTACTGGAAGAAAGTCTTGCAGCTGGAATTTTTGTATACTCTGTTTGATATTCATTAAATAGCCTAACTTCAACAACTTCTTTTTTTCCTAAAGCCCTGTTATTTCCTGCTTTTAATGATACAAATCCTATGAGTGCCATCACAAATCCAAATGGCAATAAGAAAAACATGGCTGCTTCTGCTTCCGCTTCTAAGAAAAACGCCAGCACTAAAAATTCAATCGTTAAAAATGCACCGACTGCAAACATAATATAGCCTAGTATTTTATACGTTTTAACTTTCCATCGAGTAATAATATCAGACGCTTCATAACTTGAAAACAAATCATACATGGTATCACCTTCAACTTATTATAACAAAAAAGCGTCTCGATTAGAGACGCTTTTTTTCATATTATATTACGCTATCCAAATGAAATAAATGAGTAAATGCACTAAGAAGAATGCACCAAGCCCATAAACCATCCAGTGTACTTCTTTTCTTCTTGGAGATAATGCCATGAGCAATGCATAAGTAATAAATCCAAATGCAATACCTTCTGAAATTTTAAATGTTAAGATCATCATGATGACTGTGATAAAACTACTTGCTAATATAATAGGATCTTCAAAGTTAATATCTTTAAGTGGTTTCATCATTAAAATCCCTACAAAAACGAGCGCAAGTGAAGTAGCTGGTGAATACGCAACACCATCAACAAAAACGGCATCAACGAATCCAAAAAGTGGATAAAGTAAGATGGCTAGTAAAAATAATACCCCAGTGACTACAGCACTTAATCCTGTTTTAGCACCTGCTTGAATACCTGTATTGGATTCAATATAAGATGTTACAGTAGATGTTCCAACAACCGCTCCAAACATCGTCCCAACTGAATCTACAAGTAATGCTTGATCATTACCAATAAGCTGACCTTCTTCATCAAGTAATCCTGCTTGATGTCCAACGGATACAAGTGTCCCTGCAGTATCAAAAAAGTCAATAAACAACAAGGTAATAATGACAGGGTACGCGAGTGGGTTAGATAACAACGAACCCAAAGCACCAAATGCTTGGCCAAACAATCCCCCAACTTCTGCAACTGCACCTAAATTCGCAGTTGTTAAATTTGGCATAAATGGATCTAGACCTGGAAAAATGAGCCCTAATAGTGCACCACCGATACCGACTGCAAGCATTGAAATAATGATTGCAAATCGAGATAATTTTCCACCTGCTGTAAATAAGATCAACACTAAGAAAATACCAACTAAACCAAGTAAAACAACTGGATTTGCTAAGTTTCCTAATGCAACAAAGGTTGCTGGATCAGAAACAATAATACCTGCATTTTTTAATCCAATAAATGCAATAAAAAATCCAATACCTGCACCAATCGCAAATTTTAAATCTTTAGGAATAGCATTAATGATGAGTTTTCTAAGACCTGTCAAACTCACAATTAAAAATAAAACCCCAGATACTAAAACTGCTGCAAGTGCTTCTTGCCATGTAAATCCTAGACCCAAGACAACAGTATAAGTAAAAAATGCATTAATACCCATACCGGATGCGAGTGCAATTGGGACCTTCCCTAAAAATCCCATTAAAATTGTTGCAAATCCTGCTGCAAGTGCCGTTGCAACAAACACTCCTGGCTGACTCATCCCTGCGTCAGCTAACATAAAACTATTCACAGGTAAAATGTAAACCATCGCTAAAAAGGTTACAACTCCACCAATGACTTCAGCACTGATACTAGATCCTCGTGCTTCAACTTGGAAATACTTTTTCAAGAATTCCATATCATCTTTCTCCTTTTTTTATTTTTGTCTTCAATAATCAATAAAAAACCACCCAAACATGTTGTGTGGTCGATTGAAAACGAAAAAAAGGATTTCAATCGTAGTCATATCATTCACGGTGATATGGTAGAGACTTGACCGCCACATTCGGTCGATTATACGATATATTGAAGACATAATTAGCATATCAAAATCACTGTAAATTTTCAACACAATTATTAATAAAACGTTTACATGAACTTTTTAACCAATTTAATATTGTTTTCATACGGTATATTAATAGTTGTTTTTTTCTTAAGATATTCGATGATGATTTCTGAAATATCAACTTGAAACTCTTTAATGAGTTTTAAGTCTTTTTGCCATGTAGGATAGCCTCCACCCAAGTAACGATACGAATTTAAGGCGATAGTATATCTTTTCATTGGATCAATTGGCTCACCTTGTAATGATGCATTAGAAATTCGATTACCTTCCTTGGTTATTAATATTTCATAATGAATTCCGTCATAAAAATCGTATTGATATAGTTCTTTTTTTGGTTCTAAAAATCTTTTTGAAATTGTTATTTTATCCTGATCTATATCAAAAAATTGTGCATTTTCAATCAATGCTTGCATTAAAGTTTCACCGGTAAGTTCACATAACATCAATGTGTTTGGATAAATATACGTATTTAAAACATCTTTGACTCTGATTTTATTTGGCAGTCCCTTTATTTCATTACCTAAAGAACAACTACTTATTTGGGCACCTGTTGTTTTTAATTGAATGTGATTAATCAATTGAGCAAGGTAAGGTTTGTTAATTCTATCTAAAGTTTGATCATGAATCTCAAGTGAATGTTGTGATTGATTGGTCGCAATAACTTCATTGAGATATCGCTCATTATGATAAAGAAATGTATCTATATTTAAAAAACTGTGTTGTACGCTTGATTGAGATAAATTTATGATTTTTGGATGAATAATTGTTTGATTTGATTGATTAATCTCTATTTCTAATTGAATTAAATGTGCACCTTGATAACCAGCTTGCGTAATATAGGTGAATTCTTTTTGTTTAATAAATAGACGGTGTTCGTGAGATGTAAGCATAACATCAATTCTAGGATCTATCATTTGACACGCTACATTTTCACCATGTTTGTTTATAACGTTAAATTGATCATCACATTCGAATCCACCATGATATCCAACAATAACTAAATTAGGATGATATTGATCAGTTATTTCATCTAAGATTTCTTTAATGGATTTTAATGGATTTTCAAAAGCGAGATTGCCTAGTGTCTCTTTAGACTCCCAATTGGGTATGTAATGATTCGTAAATCCTATAATTGCAACAACCTTATCTTTTATTTTGATGATGTCATAAGGTTTATAAAGTTTACCCTCTGGTGTATTGATATTTGCTGCAAGAGTCTTTGAATGAATGTTATCTGTAAACTGTTTTAAATACTTTAACCCATAATTAAAATCATGATTCCCCGGAATATAGTAGTCATAATTTATTTGATTAAATACTTCAATGAGTGGATTTGAAAGATTTTGAAAGTTATTTTTTGCAAAAGTCATCTCAGGACTACCTTGTAATGCATCTCCTGTATCTATCTTTAAAACATCTCCTTTTAAAGATTTGATGTAGTTTAAGATAGGTAAATAACCTTTATATTTATTGTTAAATACACCATGTACATCTGATGTATGAATAAGTGTAAATTTCATATTTCCTCTTTTGAAAAATTTACATAATTTTTACATTTAAACAACCATGATTCATGATTGCTTTTATGATACAATACAATTATAAATTAATAAAGAAGGAGATTTACAATGTTGAAAAAAGTTTTACTTTTAATGCTTGTTTTTGTTGGAACTGTTAGTTTAGCATCTTGTGAAGCAACTCCAGAAAAAACAAATTTAAGTGTGTTCTTTGTCCCTTCGAGAGACAATGCAACACTAGTTCAAGGTATTTCTTATTTACCTACTTATCTTAAAGCTGAACTTTCTGAATTAGGTTTTGACTTTGAGACAGTAAGTGTTTATGTTGGTACTTCTTATGAAGCCGTTGGTGAAGCACTAGATGCCGGTACTGCTGATATTGGGTTCATTCCAGGTGGTACGTATGCAGTATATGCAGACGGTTCTAATATGGATGTTGCATTAACTGCAACTCGTGGTGGCTTATCAAAAGACTCAGACAATCCTCAAGATTGGAATGACGGAGAAGCTACAGTTTCTGATCCAGAATATCAAGTGACTTATTACCGTTCATTAGGTATAGCAGGTATTACTGATAAAGCGAGAGCATTAGCTGCAAAAGTAAATGCAGGTGAATCATTAACATGGGAAGATCTCCAAGATGTTAAAATTGGTGTTCAATCACCTACTTCTTCAGCAGGTCGTGTATACCCATCATTATTATTAAAAGAATTATTTGGATACACATTAGCTGATTTACCTGCTGAAAATGTGATTCAAGTTCCAGGATATGGTGGCGCTGCAGCAGCACTTGCTTCAGGTCAAGTTGACATTGCATTTGGATATGCAGATTTCCGTAGAGATTATGCAGATGAGTGGAACTCAAGTGCTGAAGGTGGTTACGGAAGAACTGAAACTATTTGGGATGAAACTGATGTTGTATTCGTTACAGAAGGTATTTACAATGATACAATTACAGTTTCTAAAGCGACAGTGAATGACGCATTACAAGAAGCGATAGAACAAGCATTCATTAACTTGGTTGCTGATCAAACAGCATTACCTAGCCCTGCTGGTATGTTTAATGTTGTTGCTGATATCTTCAAAGTATACTCTCACGAAGGTTATACTCGTGCACAAGATTCTGATTATGATGGTGCAAGAGCGGCAAACGATTTTATTAACGGCAATTAATTCCTATTTTTCATAAAATATGATAAAGTAGACTTAGATTTCTAAGTCTACTTTTTTTAAGGAGAAATTATGATTCAATTTCAGCAAGTTAGTAAAACATATCCAAACGGTGTTCAAGCATTAAAAAATGTTTCTTTGAAAGTAGATCAAGGAGAATTTGTGGCGATTATCGGGCTATCTGGCGCTGGTAAATCTACCTTGATTAAACTCGTAAATAAAATGATTGAATCAACAGATGGAACCTTATTGGTAAATGACCAAAATGTAAGTATTCTTAAGGGTAAAAATTTAAGAAGTTTCAGAAGAAAAATAGGAATGGTTTTTCAATCATTTAATCTAATCAATCGTACCTCAGTCATCAATAATGTTTTAGCTGCAAGAGCTGCCGATATGAATTTTTTTAGAACACTTTTTGGTCTTTACTCAAAAGATGACAAACTTCAAGCATTAGAATCTTTACACAAAGTTGGTATTTTAGAAAAAGCATATATTCGTGCAGATCAACTTTCAGGTGGACAACAGCAACGTGTTGCACTCGCAAGAACATTATCTCAAAACCCAAGTATTATCTTAGCTGATGAACCAGTAGCTTCATTAGATCCAATCACTGCGAATCAGATCATGAAAGACTTTGAGAAAATCAACAAAGAAGAAAATATCACGATTTTAG
>JAYOFY010000035.1:3466-7856 GCA_038117465.1 Acholeplasmataceae bacterium | reverse complement strand
CCAAGAATCGATCCAAACGCAGTGTTACCAACTTCAACAATACGACCAATAAATTCCCCAAACACATCACCCAAATCTACACTAATTCCTGTAGGCTCATTATTTGTGTCTGTAGTTTCAAATGGTGGATATCTTAAATCCATCGCAACACGAATAGTTTTCATTTCACCTCTTGAAACCCACTCCTGATCCAATCGATCATATACTAATGTAGTGCTTTCTTCAGTTCCAGTAGTTGTACAACTTGCAAGTACGAAAACTGAAGTTAATAATACAAATAACGATAAAATCTTTTTCATGTAATTCTCCTTTTATTTTCATAAGGCTATTATAGACTCTTTGATGTTATCTTACAAATGAAAGCATCAAAACATAGGAAATATATAAAATTGTGGTATTCGGTATTCTCTCAAATTATTTCATTTTTTATGTCATTGTGTTATGACTTACATAGCGGTCAATAGTCTGTAAATTATATCTAAAAATAATATAATAAATTTACAAAAAATTTACGTTAATTTTTTAAGATGTAAGCGGTTATATTCTGTGTTGTTTTTGACAAATAGCCTTGTGAGTGCTACAATGGAATCAAGAAAACAAAAAAAAGGAGAAATTTATATGAAAATTTTATCTAAATTGATAAGTGTTTTTTTATTAACTTTAGGTCTATTCGTACTTGCATCTTGTGAAACAGATGAAGGAAATACAGTGATCTTAGGAGAAGCATCTTGGGCAAGTAGTATTTTCCATAATAGAGTTGCAGGATTTATTTTAGAAAATGGTTTTGATGTTACTGTTGAAACACAACCAACAGAAACAGCAGTTATGATTGCAACACTTCCAAATGGTGATATTGATATTTCATTAGAATTATGGAGTGACAATGTGCCGACATATGCTGATGATATTGCTGCAGGTAACTATGTAGAATTATCTACAAACTATGATGACAATACACAAGGTTTATATGTACCTGGATATTTACAAGACAATTATGCTGACTTTGATTTATCAGCACCAATTACGAAAGTATCCGATTTAACAAAAGCAGAAGTAATTGATTTATTTGAAGATCCAAATGATGCTTCTAAAGGTGTCATTTATGGTGGACCATCAAGTTGGTCAGCATCTGCATTTTTAGAGAAAAAAATGGGATTAGAAGAATATGGTTTAAGTGTATACAATTTTGAGATGATTAACTCTAGTGCTGCATTAGCTGCTCAAATTGCTGGTGCATTTGAGAAAAATGAACCAATTGTTAGTTACTACTGGGAACCAACATCACTCATGGGTCTATATGATTTAAGATTATTAGAAGATAGTCCTTATAGTGCTGAGGATTTCGCAGTTGGTAGAGGTGCATTCCCTACGGTAAATGTAAATGTTGTTTCTCGTCCAGGATTCACAGAAGATTTCCCAGAAGTAAGTACTTTCTTCTCAAATTATAGAACATCTTCTGCATTAACAAATCAAGGATTAGGTTATATGGAAGAAAATGATGCAACAGCTGAAGAAGCAGCCATTTGGTTTTTACAACAAAATGATGCATGGTTACAAACGGTATTATCTGATAATCCTGGTGTTTACGAAAAAGTAAAAGCAGCCTTGGATGCAATTTAAATAACAATTACATATGGCACCACTCGTGGTGTCATATTTTATGAAAAGAGGATTTATGTTTAGTTATCCAGAATTTTTAGAATTTGATGTTGCCAATTTATTTGATGCCATTTTTGGCTGGATCATTCAAAACTTAGAATTTTTATTTGATGCCATTAGTGATTTTGTTAAATTACTATTTAATTCAACAGAAGATATTATGAGTTTTGTCCCGTGGTTTGTATATGTGGGATTAGTATTTTATTTGGCATTTAAACTTTACAATTTAAAAACAGCATTTGTATTATCTTCAATGATGTTACTAATTGGTGTTTTTGGATTATGGGATGAGATGATTTATACACTTGTTATTGTATTAATTTCAGTACTTGTTTCAGTATTAATCGGTTTACCTATGGGGATTGTCATGGCGAAATCTAAACGCGTGGAATCTGTATTAAAGCCGATATTAGATGGGATGCAAACGATGCCATCTTTTGTCTATCTGATTCCAGCCGTTATGCTTTTTGGTTTAGGAAATGTACCTGCTGTTTTTGCAACAACCATTTATGCGGTACCACCTCTAATTCGTTTGACGTACCTAGGCATAAGAACTGTTAATAAAGAAGTAATAGAAGCGGGTTTATCATTTGGATCAACACCAAGACAAATGTTATTCAAAATTGAAATTCCGCAATCCTTGCCTACAATCATGACCGGTGTTAATCAAACAACGATGATGGCGATGGCAATGGTTGTAATTTCGTCTATGATTGGTGCCAAAGGAATAGGGAATGAAGTACTCGTTGCCATCAATAGCTTAAAAATAGGAGATGGTATTCAAGCTGGACTTGCCATTGTCTTCCTCGCAATCGTACTTGATAGATTACTTCAAGGCTTCGTCGGAAGTTTAGAAAGGAAAGCATAATTATGAGCATCATAGATATTAAAAACGTCAGTATGATTTTTGGGACTCCTAATCAACGAGAAGCAATAAAAGAAAAGTTTGCATCTGGGATGTCTTTAGAAGATGTGAAAGCATCTTCTAAAGCGACTATTGCCATACATGATATTAATTTATCCATTAACAAAGGTGAATTATTCGTAATTGTGGGATTATCGGGTTCTGGTAAATCAACACTCATTCGTTGTTTAAATTTACTTAATAAACCTTCGATGGGGTCTATTGAAATTGATGGAGAAGATATTACCGCATTTGATCAAGATCAACTTCGTGCTTTTAGAAGAAGTAAAATTGCGATGGTATTTCAACATTTTGGATTACTTTCACATCGTACAGTGATAAACAATGTTGCATTTGGACTAGAAGTGCAGCACATTGATGAAGATGAAAGAAAAGCAAAAGCAATGGAAGCCATTGAATCTGTTGGTCTTAAAGGATGGGAAGATAAAAAACCACATCAATTATCTGGAGGGATGAAACAACGCGTTGGACTTGCACGTGCACTTGTGACCAATCCTGAGATATTACTTATGGATGAACCTTACAGTGCCTTAGATCCACTTATTCGACGCGATATGCAAAATGAGTTGTTATCATTAGAAGATAATATGAATCGTACGATAGTCTTTATTACTCATGATATGAACGAGGCTTTCAAAATGGGAGACCGTATTGCACTCATGAAAGACGGACAAATCGTACAATTAGGAACACCACAATCTTTTTTCTCTAATCCAGCCAACGATTATGTGAGAAATTTTATTCAAGATGTTGATAAAACACAAATATTGCGTGCAAAAAGTGTCTATAATCACTTTGAGGATGTGCCTTTAAATCATGCGACGAAAGAGGAAGTCATCGCATATTTAGAAAAACATGATTTATCATTTACTTACATTAAAGATGATGAAGATCAGTTTGTTGGTTATGTGTTAAGAGAAGATCTTAATACGAGAAGTAAAGATATTTCCAAATTGATTAAAACAATTACACCAATACAAAGAAATCAATATTTAAAAGATATTTTAAAAGAATTTCAAGAAGATTTCAAAAGTCTTCCTGTTGTTGATATTAAAGGAAGATTTAAAGGTGATATTACAAAAAGTGATATTATTGAAGCCATTGCATAAATTTAAAAGAGTCCGATTATCGGTCTCTTTTTTATGCTATAATACCATTAAGAAATGAGGGTAATATGCCAGCGACAATGACTCATCAATTATTTGCACAAACCATTATAGAAGAACATGCTTTTTTTAAAGATATCCACAAGGATATGTTTAAAGTTATGATGTTAGCGACACAAGGTCCAGATCCATTTTTCTTTTACGGGATGCACCCTTTTAAAAAAAGAAAAGATGCTAAACGTGTCCAACATATTGGGAGTTATCTTCACCATGAAGATCCTGCAAAAAATCTGAGTCAATTACTAAAACATGCATTTTCAAAAAAAGATCAAGATCAAGACATCTCAAAACATTATGCTCTTGGTGCACTTATGCATTATGTATTAGATCGACATGTCCATGCGTATGTTTTTTCAATTTCTGGATTTGATCATAAAGGCAATTTAAGTCATCCATACAATGTATACCATTCATATTGTGAAACGCTCATAGATATTGAGATTAAATCATACATGTCTGTAGCATCCAAGAAGCTTCATCCAAAGAAAAATATTGATATTTCAAAACATCTTACTGAAGTGATTCAATCTTTATATCAAGAGACATATCCAAATGTGATTTTCAAAGATGATTTTATCCATGCAAAAGAAGATATGGTTGCCATCTATCATACAGTGTATGATAGACTAGGATTTAAAAG
>JAYOFY010000035.1:2827-3456 GCA_038117465.1 Acholeplasmataceae bacterium | reverse complement strand
ACATTTAAGTAAAAAAGAAAAAAAGATTGACGTCCTTAATCTCAAACATCAATCATGGGTTCATCCTGAAGATAATTCTTCTCATGAAAGTAGTGTGATCGATATGTTTTTAGAAGCAAAAAAAGATATGCTTCAATTAATGGATCAAATACTTAAAGGCGATTTCGATTTGAAATCATACTGTCAAAATAGAAGTTATGATGGTATGACGATTGGTAAAAAAATGCAATATCAATCGTTACGTTTTCCTTTATGATGAATATCCCAATATTCCCATAAAAAATGTGCAACAATACTTTGATAAGGTGACCAACGTTTGGTCACTTTTTTAATCTCATCAATTGTTTGAAGGGGTTCTGGATACATATATTTGATAGACTCAATTAAACCTAAGTCCTTAAAAGAAAAATGATCTAAGTTTTTATGTACAAACATATCATACATATCTAATGTCCAAGGGCCAATCCCTTTAATGTTTATCAATGACTTCGTCATTTTTTTATCTAAAAATGTGTTAAAATTAAAATTGTTTTTAATACAATAATGTGCTACTGCTTTCATCGTTTCAATTTTACGAAATGATAGTCCAACATCTCTAAGTTGTTGATCGGATAATGTTAAAAATGATG
>JAYOFY010000035.1:0-2817 GCA_038117465.1 Acholeplasmataceae bacterium | reverse complement strand
GTTAATGACTGTATGCGTGCTTTAATGCGATTAAAAATAATATGCGCAACATGAGCAGATACTTGTTGACCGGTTATTGTGAAAATCAAAAAATGAAATCCATCGTCATCAAAGGGGATGGTTGTTTCTTTTACAGTTTCAAATAAATGATGTAAATTTGGATCTTTATCTAATAATGATAATACGTAAGGATGTTTCGATGTTATTGTCATATTTCTATCGTATCAAAGGAGAGGTTAAATTGCTATCAAGACAATTAAAAAAAACATATACATATGCAATACTTACAATTATATTGATGACCCTCATTATGCTTTCTTTATATATACTTGCAGTCATTTATGTACCAATTGATATTGTGTATTTGCTTATTGGGTTAATTTTCATGATTCTTTTACTGACATATATGGTTGTGACAATTTTAATAAAAATACCGCAAAGATTTCTTAATAAAGACATAAGAATCATTTCTTGTCAGAATGTTTACTTAGATGCAGTGATTATTGATACCTTATCGTTTGGAAAGAATGCATATGCTATTGAGTCATCTCAATGTGATGAAGCTCACACCTATAATTTGAAACAATTTAACTTTCAATATGCCAAAATAGAGGATACGCAAAAAAAATGCTTTATTGTACCTACGCATTCAATAGAGGTTGTTCATGACTGAATATTTAAAATCATTATATGTTTCTTCAATCACTCAAAAAAATTCACCACTTAAAAAGATTTATGTGTTAAGCTTAATCATTTGGATCATGACGGTGATTGTGATGATCTACCTTCGCATATATATTATTTGGTTTACGATTGGGTTAAGTGTTGGATTAATTTTCATTGTTTGGTTAGATCAAAAAATCCAAATAGAAAAACAACAATTTGAACAAAGGAAACAATCACTTTTTTATCAAATATTTTATCCAGAAATACTTTCACAACGTTTAGCTATTCCATTTAAATGGCAAACAACACCAATTAAGTGGATGATACAAGAAGACTTATATGCATCACTTGCGTGTTTGTCACATGAAAATGAACACATTCAATGGATGGCATTTACAAGCGTGCACCAACGTAAACCGATATTAAAAATACTTTTTTCATTGCCTTCTTTTCTTCCTGTTATGAAGTATACAAATCAACATATCGCACATGAAACATCGTTATTGATGTACCATCATCACTATGTATATGACGTTACAAAAAAAGATTCAATGATGCTTGAATTTTTCGATGTAATGGAACGATGTCCACGATTAGAAAATATTGAAATGATATTTAATGGACAAAAGGCGATGTTTATGTGTAAAATAGAAGATGTGATGATTGTAAATCAATATCAAATTAAAGAAAAAACGTTTAAACAACACGTAAGAAAAAATCAAAACATTCAACCAGTTTACAATTATATCAAATCCAGTTTAAGGGAGTTAGAAGATGCGTATCGAAAATGATGTAAAATTAGATTTTTCAGATGTACTATTTAGACCAAAAAGATCGACACTCGCAAGTAGAAAAGAAGTGTCACTTGAAAGAAGTTACATCTTTAAACATAGTCAGTATAGATATGAAGGTATTCCGATTATGGCTGCAAACATGGATGGTGTTGGATCCATTGAAATGGCACTCGCGCTTCAAAATCATCAGCTCTTTACAACCTTAGTAAAAAGTTATCATCTAGAAGATTTTGAAGGACTAAATACACAATTAGATTTTCGTCATTTTGCCATTTCAACTGGGACATCTCAATATGATTTAGATCGTATTGATGCGATTTTAAAAAAATATAAAGCGGTTAAATTTATTTGTATTGATGTTGCCAACGGATATAGTGAAGTATTTGGTGACTTCGTTGAAAAAGTTAGAAAAAAATACCCAAAACATGTGATCATTGCTGGGAATGTCGTCACAGCAGATATGACCCAAGAACTTATTTTACGAGGTGCAGATATCGTAAAAGTAGGTATTGGTCCCGGTTCTGTGTGTACCACACGTATCCAAACAGGTGTTGGGTATCCACAACTTTCTGCCATTATGGAGTGTGCGGATGCAGCACATGGGCTTGGTGCACATATCATAAGTGATGGTGGATGTACAAGTCCAGGTGATGTTGCTAAAGCCTTTGGAGCGGGTGCAGACTTTGTGATGTTAGGTGGTATGTTCGCTGGACATGATGAAGGTGGCGGGACGATCATTAATGAATATCATGATACACATCAAGTTGATCCTGAAACAAATGAATCGATTTATGAAGAAAAGAAATTTGTTGAGTTTTATGGGATGAGTTCAACAACTGCAATGGAAAAACATCATGGTGGTGTTGCTGATTACCGTTCTTCTGAAGGGCGTACTGTAAGAGTGCCTTACAGAGGTAAGGTCGATAAAACAGTAAAAGACATCTTAGGTGGTATTCGGTCCACGTGCACTTACGTCGGCGCACCTTCTTTAAAACAACTTTCTAAATGTACGACATTTGTAAGAGTTGCTAAACAATTTAATGATGTATTTGTAAAATAAAAAAGTAGAGATCAATCTTTACTTTTTTTTTACATATCATGTCATGTTTCTTTACATTTCTTTCGGTATATTACTTACGGCTAGAAAAAATTTAAGGAGAAAATAATGAAAAAAATAGCTTTAACATTCGTTTTATTACTCACATTGACACTTAGTGCATGTGTTGTGACACCTGGTACAGAAGATGGTTTTGATGAAACATCTTCGATCTCTGTGTATACGAGAGATACATCAAGTGGAACACGTGCAGGATTTATGGAAAAAATTGGATTTGGAGATGCAGCTGGAGATGATTCA
>JAYOFY010000034.1:3427-8204 GCA_038117465.1 Acholeplasmataceae bacterium | reverse complement strand
ACGTTTTAATTCTTCAATATTTTCTTTTGAAATATCAATAAAATCTTCTTCTAAAATACCTTTAATACCATGCACGGCACCAAAGACTCCGGTAATTTTTTCTTGATTGAGTGCTTCAATAAAAACACCAGCTGCACTGGCATTAATGACTGAAGTTGGACCTCCGGATTGTCCTAATAATGCATTTCCAACTAAATTTTTCATGACTGACATCTCTTTCGTTTTTCTTTTATTTTAACATAAAATAAATATCTTTTAAGAAATGACTTAAAATAAAGGGTTTTGTTTATGACTCTCATGAAATTATGTTATAATATTTAAGGTATTTTGTATTGAAAGGATCATTATGAATATTGCTGTTTTAACCTCTGGTGGTGACGCACCAGGTATGAATGCAGCCGTTCGTGCAGTCGTACGTTCAGCAGAATCTTTAGGCCATCACGTGTATGGTGTTAAAGATGGCTATAAAGGATTAATTGAAGATGATTTGGTTTTATTGGATCACCAAAGTGTCTCAGGTATGTTAAGTACAGGTGGTACCTTTTTAGGGACTGCAAGAGTGCCTGAGTTCCATGAACTTGAATACCAGAAAAAAGCCGTTGAAAACTTAAAAAAAAGAAACATTGAAGCCTTGATTACGATTGGTGGCGATGGTACCTATCGAGGTGCGATGGATTTATCTAAGCTCGGTATGAAAGTCATCGGACTTCCCGGAACAATTGATAATGATATTGCTGGCACAGATTATACCATTGGTTTTTCTACAGCAGTTGAAACGATTGTAAGTGCGATTGATAAATTAAGAGATACTTCACAATCCCATCAACGTTGTTCGATTGTTGAAGTGATGGGAAGAAGTTGCGGAGATTTAGCATTATTTGCAGGTATTTGTGGGGGTGCAGAATTTATCATTACACCTGAAAATCCTGTCAAAAAAGAAGATATTATTACTACATTAAAAAAACATAAAGAAAAAGGTAGACGTCACGCAATTATTGTTGTGACAGAACATGTATTTGATGTACACTCACTTGCAAATGAAATTACAGAAGCCTCTGGATTTGCATCACGTGCAACCGTACTTGGTTACATTCAACGAGGTGGACATCCAGACAGTGAAGATCGTATTTTAGGTTCTAGAATGGGAGCTTATGCCATTGAACTTCTTCATGATGGTATCCACGGTGTGTGTGTAGGAATTCGTGATTCACAAATGATTCACATGCCATTTGCAAATGTTGTTGGATTTCCTAGACCAAAAAACCCACTTTATAAATTATATAAAAAAATAGCGTAAAAATAGAAAGGAAAAAATATGAGTAAATACGTATATTTATTTAAAGAAGGCGATCAGTCTATGCGTAACCTCCTCGGAGGTAAGGGTGCAAACTTAGCAGAGATGTCTCGCTTAGGATTACCAGTACCACAAGGATTTACCGTTACAACTGAAGCTTGTAATGCTTATTACGATGCAGGTAAAACCATTTCTGATGACATCATCAAACAAATTTTTGAAGCACTTGCTGCAACAGAAAAAGAAATGGGTAAAAAATTTGGAGATTCTGAAGAACCATTTTTAGTATCTGTACGTTCAGGATCTCGTGCATCAATGCCAGGGATGATGGATACCATTCTAAACTTAGGATTAAACAATGTCTCAGTAGAAGGACTTGCAAAGAAAACAAATAATCCTCGTTTTGCTTACGATTCTTATCGTCGTTTTATTCAAATGTTTAGTGATGTTGTGATGGACATTCCTAAATCTAATTATGAACATTTATTAGAAAAAATGAAAGAAGCGAAAGGTGTTGAAGCAGATACTGATTTAGATGCAAACGATTTAAAAGTTCTTGTCGATCAATTTTTAGTGAAATATGAACAATTAAAAGGTCAACCTTTCCCTCAAGATCCAAAAGAACAACTTATCGAAGCAATTACTGCGGTATTCCGTTCTTGGGATAACCCACGTGCAAATACATATCGTCGTCTAAACCAAATTCCTTATGACTGGGGAACAGCAGTAAATGTTCAAGGTATGGTCTTTGGTAATATGGGTGAAGACTCTGGTACAGGAGTTGCATTTTCTAGAAACCCATCCACTGGAGAAAAAGAACTTTATGGTGAATATTTATTTAATGCACAAGGTGAAGACGTTGTTGCAGGGATACGTACACCAAAACCGATTGCAGAATTAGAAACGGATAATCCAGCTTTATACAATGAATTTGTGAAACTTGTTGACACACTTGAAAGTCATTATAAAGATATGCAAGATATGGAGTTCACGATTGAACAAGGTAAATTGTATTTCTTGCAAACGCGTAATGGTAAACGTACTGCTCAAGCAGCGTTACAAATTGCGATTGACTTAGTAAATGAAGGTGTCTTAACTAAAGAAGAAGCATTACTAAAAGTTGAACCTAAACAATTAGATACATTATTGCACCCACAATTTGATGCGGACGACTTAGCATCTGCAGAAGTATTAACAACCGGACTTAATGCATCTCCTGGTGCCGCAACAGGTCGTGTTGCATTTGATGCAGATCGTGCAAGAGAAATGGTTGCTGAAAACAAACAACCCGTAATTTTAGTACGTGTAGAAACATCTCCTGAAGATATTGAGGGTATGATTGTTGCTTCTGGTATTTTAACTGCGCGTGGTGGTATGACATCACATGCTGCGGTTGTTGCACGTGGTATGGGTAAATGTTGTGTATCAGGTGCTTCTCAACTTCGTATCGATGAAGAAAACAAGACATTCACAGTGAATGGACAAACCTTTAAAGAAGGTGACTGGATTTCATTAGACGGATCTACTGGTAAAGTTTACAATAAACAAGTAAAAACAGTGGATGCAACCGTATCTGGTAACTTTGGTACAATTATGGGTTGGGCAGATGAAGTACGTAAATTGGATGTACGTGCAAATGCAGACAATCCAAATGACGCATCTGTTGCATATGAATATGGTGCACAAGGTATCGGGTTATGCCGTACAGAACACATGTTCTTTGAAGAGTCAAGAATTGCTGCAATGCGTGAAATGATTGTTGCGCCGAATGTCGAAGCAAGAGAAAAAGCACTTGCAAAATTACTTCCAATGCAAAGAGAAGACTTCAAAGGTCTATATAAAGCAATGAAAGGGTACGCCGTTACCATTCGTTACTTAGACCCACCACTACATGAATTCTTACCAACGCAAAAAGATGATATTGAAGCACTTGCTAAAGAAATGAATATGTCATTTGAAGATTTACATCAAGTCATTGAATCACTTCATGAAACCAACCCAATGTTAGGGCATCGTGGTGTTAGACTATCCGTAACATATCCTGAAATTGCACGTATGCAAACTCAAGCCGTGATTGAAGCTGCAATTGAAGTGACAAAAGAAGGACTTACTGTTGTTCCTGAAATCATGATTCCACTCGTTGGTGAAGTACGTGAATTAAGAACCATTAAAAAAGTTGTTGTTGAGACAGCAGATGCCATCATTAAAGCATCAGGTGTTGATCTTAAATACTTAGTTGGTACAATGATTGAAATTCCTAGAGCGGCATTACTCGCAGATGAAATTGCAAAAGAAGCAGAATTCTTTAGTTTTGGTACGAATGACTTAACACAAATGACATTTGGGTTCTCACGTGATGATGCTGCAACATTCTTAGGGGATTATTATGAACAAAAGATCTTTGAAGAAGATCCTTTCCAACACGTTGACCAACGTGGTGTCGGTAAACTTATGAAAATGGCATCGACATTAGGTAGAGAAGCGCGTCCAAATCTTAAACTTGGTATTTGTGGGGAGCACGGTGGTGATCCATCTTCAGTTGAGTTCTGCCACAATATTGGATTATCTTATGTGTCATGTTCGCCATTTAGAGTCCCAATTGCAAGACTCGCTGCAGCACATGCACAAATCAAAAATCCTAGATAATAAAATTAAAACGCCGATATTCGGCGTTTTTTTATTCTCTTGATATAATAGAATTGGTGATAAGATGATATTTAATTTACAAGCGCCTTTTGAACCACGTGGAGATCAAATAGAAGCGATTGAAACTTTAAAACACAATTTTGAAACACACAAACAACAAATTTTATTAGGTGCAACTGGTACTGGTAAAACATATACGATTGCAAATATGATTCAAGCGTTAGGAAAAAAGACGCTTGTTTTAGCACCGAATAAAACACTTGCTGGACAGTTATATGCAGAACTTAAAGCTTTTTTTCCCAATAATCGTGTTGAATATTTTATTTCGTATTACGATTATTATCAACCAGAAGCATATGTTGTTGGAAAAGATTTATACATTGAAAAAGATGCCTCAATTAATGATGAAATTGATGAATTAAGACATAGTGCAACATCATCATTACTTGAAAGAGATGATGTCATTGTCGTTGCATCTGTGTCATGTATTTATGGCATTGGTGACCCAGAAGACTATCAAGGATCCATGTTAGTGATAAGAAAAGGTGATCACATTGGTCGTGATGGCATATTAAATAAACTCGTCCATATGACATATGAACGTAACGATATTGATTTTCATAGAGGAACTTTTAGAGTCCGTGGAGATGTCATTGAAATCATCCCTGCCTATGAACATGCACATGGTATTAGAGTCTCTTTATTTGGAAAAGAAATTGATTCAATTAAAAGATTTGATGTTTTAACAGGACAAACCATTGATCAAATGGAAATGATGACATTATTTCCTGCATCACACTTTGTTACCGATAAAGACAAACTACAAGAATCCATTAG
>JAYOFY010000034.1:2305-3417 GCA_038117465.1 Acholeplasmataceae bacterium | reverse complement strand
AAAATGAATTACAAGAACAAATATTATATTTTAAAGAACGCAATTTATTATTAGAAGCTCAGCGCATTGAACAACGTACGAAATATGACATTGAAATGATGAGCGAAATCGGTTTTTGTAGTGGAATAGAAAACTACGCGAGACACTTAGCATTGCGTGAAGCAGGTGAAACACCTGCCACACTCATCGATTTTTTTGGTAAAGATTTTTTAATGATCATAGATGAATCTCATGTGACGATGCCACAAATAAGAGGGATGTATTTTGGTGATCGTTCTAGAAAAACAACGCTTGTAGATCATGGCTTTAGATTGCCATCTGCTTTAGATAATCGGCCATTACAATTTGAAGAATTTGAACAAAAAGTAGATAAAGTGATTTATTTATCAGCAACCCCAGGAGATTATGAACTTAACAAAAATTTACCTGTGGTTGAACAAATTATTCGCCCAACTTACTTATTAGATCCAATCGTTGAAGTAAGAAAAACCATGGGTCAAATGGATGATTTGTTTTTTGAAATTCAAGAACGTGTTAAACGCAATGAACGCGTTTTAGTCACAACACTCACCATTCGTATGAGTGAAGACCTTACGGCATATTTTAAAAAGATGGGTTTAAAAGTTGCATATTTGCATAGTGAAATCAAATCACTTGAACGTATACAAATTTTGACCGATTTACGCAAAGGCACCTATGATGTACTTATCGGAATTAACTTACTTAGAGAAGGGCTTGACTTACCAGAAGTGAGTTTGGTTGCAATTTTAGATGCTGATAAACAAGGATTTTTAAGAAGTGAACGCTCACTCGTACAAACGATTGGACGTGCTGCTAGAAATCAAAATGGTCGGGTGATTTTATACGCAGACACCATGAGTGCAGCGATGAATTATGCGATAAAAGAAACAGAACGAAGACGACTTAAGCAACAAACCTTTAATGAGACTTACGGAACACAACCTATTACAGTGAAAAAAGAAATTCGAGATGATATATCAATAAGACAAGTCATCGGAGAAGATCAGGTGAAAAAAGTTGTGAATAAAGAAACCAAAAAGAAACTCATGAAAGAGATTGAAGCAGCGATGTTAGAAGCTGCGAAAGCACTT
>JAYOFY010000034.1:0-2295 GCA_038117465.1 Acholeplasmataceae bacterium | reverse complement strand
CGTGCAGCAGAACTTAGAGATTCTTTATTAGAATTGAAAAGTTCATGAATCCATCATTAAAAGCGATATGGCAAATCATACAAAAAGACTATCAAAACAAGGTGGCTTCCTTTAAAAAGTATGCCAAAAAAGTCGATCATCTCATCGTTGGTGATTCAATGGTTGCGTATTATAAGCCCACCCTTAATCTACATAAACAAGGAATTGCAGGTGATACAACAGAAGGTGTACTCAAACGTATTGATGTCATCCATTTATATCAACCGAACAAAGTATTTCTTCATATTGGAACCAATGATGTCGTCTTTACAAATGATTCTGATATAGAAATTGTTCATAGAATTCAAACTATTATTGATCAATTACAAGCATATGACGTGTATTTTATCTTACCTTTACCTGTAGATCCACATTATTTCCAAATCAAAGACCAACCAAGAACAAATGCAAGACTCTATTCATTAAAAACATTGTTATTAGAGAAAATCAAACATGTAACAATGATCGATATGTATGATGCATTTTTATGTCATGGTGTATTATGTAAACAATATCATTCTGATGGACTCCATTTAAATGAAAAAGGCTATGATCTTTATGAAACATTAATAAAAAAACACCTATAATTAGGTGTTTTTTTTATTAAGCATGTTTGATAATATCAAACATAATTTCAAGTGCTTTTTCCATTTGTTGAATCGAGGCAAATTCATAGCGACCATGGAATTGATAACCACCGGTGCCTAAATTTGGACACAATAAGCCTTCATATGTGAGTCTTGCACCATCTGTACCGCCTCGAATAGGAGAAGTAATCGGTGTTAAGCCACATCTTTTAATCGCATCCATTGCTTTTTCAATAATTTCAAAACGAGGTTTGATTTTTTCTGCCATATTATAATACGTATCTTTTAATTTGAGTGAAACAGCTTCGTATCCATATTTTTCATTTAAGAAGTTTGTAATCATTTCAAAAGTGGCTTTTTGTTTTTCAAATAAAGTCATACTATGATTTCTTATGATGTAAATACTTTGACCATGATCAATAGTCGATTTAATATCTGTTAAATGATTAAAACCCTCATAGCCTTCAGTGAGACTAGGATCTAATGCTTTAGGTAGAAGCTGATGAAATTCAAATGCAATATGAGATGCATTTACCATTTTATTTTTAGAAGCCCCTGGATGAATACTTTTACCAGTAAAGGTTACCCAAGCATGTGCCGCATTAAAGTTTTCATATTCTATTTCTCCAACGCGTGAACCATCCATTGTATAAGCATAAGATGCCTTAAAAAAGTCATAATTGAAATGATCTGCACCTCTACCGATTTCTTCATCAGGTGTGAAACATAAATAAATATCACCATGTTTCATTTCGGGATTTTCTTTAAGTCTTTCTGCAAGTTCCATCATTTCTGCAACACCACATTTATCATCTGCACCTAATAATGTATGACCATCTGTGACAATAATATCTTCTCCAATGACATGTTTCAAACTAGGAAATTGATTTGGATGCATCGATATGTGATCATTCAGTTCAACAGTATCACCTTGGTAATTTTCAATGATACGTGGATTTACTGGTGCTCCAGGTGCATCAAACGATGTATCGACGTGTGACACAAAACCAATAGGCGTAAATCCTTCTGCATTTTTAGGTATTTTTAAATAGGTATATCCTAGGTCATCTAAAAATGCATCTTTATATCCTATGGCGTGTAGTTCTTTTACAAGTAATCTAGATAGATCTTTTTGTTTTTCAGTCGAAGGTGTTGTTGATACATATGGATCTGATTGTGTATCTATTTTTACATACCTTAAAAAACGTTCTGTGAGTCTTGTCATAATACCTTCCTTTAAAAACTATTATAACAAAATTCAAATTATTGTTGACAATTAAAAAAAATCATATATACTTAATGTATAAATTAAAATAATTAATATTCAAATTAATATATTTAATTTTTATAAAGGATAATATGAAAAAAGCACATTTCTTAATTATAAGAATTAAAATAAAAGATGAACCGGTTGTTTCGTTTTTTCTTAAACTATTATTTTTACTTCCGTTTCCTCTCTTTATTATTCGCGTCATCATTAACTTTATACCAAAAAAAGTATTAAGTGATGCACCGATAGAAAAAGAAGATTTAAAAACTATGTTAACTGCCAAGGGTGTTCTCATAGACATCCATTCAAAAGATGGCGATCACATCTATATGAAAACAATTTAGGAGAAGAAAATGAAAACATATAAAGTACCGTTACAATGCCCAGTATGTCAACAAG
>JAYOFY010000033.1:0-8562 GCA_038117465.1 Acholeplasmataceae bacterium | reverse complement strand
GAGTTGGCTCTGTATGTAGCTTGCTTGTTGGGTTTTAAAAATATCACAGCTGTGGCTTTTGACGGTGGCGGTTCTAACGTACACAGAAAAGATGACGGTGTTTCGTTTATAGACATTGCTGCGACCATTGAAAGAATAAGATTGTTGAAAGACAGTTTTGTAAACGTGAATATAAATAATTACGAAGACAACTTGTAAAAGCCTTCTGATTATCAAACTAAAGTTTGTTCGAGTGGTGCTCGTTAAAAACAAGTAAGAACGTTATGTTATTTTAGACAACTGCACAGCAGCCCAAACTAACACAACACAATTCCAGCAAATTTATTTTAATAAACAAACAAACAAAAAAGGAAACAAAGCTATGGCTTTATCAGACGCAGGCTCTACAGTGTCTAATGCATTTGTAACTCAATTTGCAGACGATGTTGTTCATTTGAGCCAACAAAAATTATCCAAACTTGCTGGCAGTGTAAGAACAGTTAGAGGTGTAAACGGATCAGTTTACAAATTTAACACACTTGGCAAAGGTGGATACATCAAAAACAAAAGTAGATTTGAAGACATCACAGTCATGTCAGATTCAAATAAATCATTGGGCGGTAGTGGCTCTTATGTAGGCGGCACAGCTGCACACGCAACAGTTACTGCTACTCTAAACAACTACGTGGCGGGTGAATACGTTGACGACTTCGATATGTTCAAAGTTAATTTTGACTTTAGACAAACATATGCAGAGTCAATCGCAGCTGCATTAGCAAGAGCATATGACAATGAAATCATTGCTCAACTTGATGCTGCTTCACCTTCAACAACTGTCACTGCAAGTGGTGGTTTAACCAAAGCAAAATTTTTAGAAATTGCTGAAGGATTAAACTCAAATGATGTTGATACTAACGACAGATTTATCGTTATGTCACCAGCAGCACTTACAGACTTGTTATCAGATAGTGGTGTTACTACTGCGGCAGACGGCCCAATATCTAACACAGCACTTGCAACTGGTTACATTCCAAACTTTTTAGGATTTAACGTGATCGTATCTAACTTGTTGAACACAGCTTCAACTGGTGTGAGAAAATGTTATGCCTTCCAAAAAAACAGTTTAGGTTTGGCAATTGGAAAAGATGTTACAGCAATGATCAACTACGTACCACAAAAGGTTTCTTACCTTGTGGCTGGCGAGTTTTCAGCTGGAGCAGCTGTTATTGATACAACTGGTGTTGTATTGATAAACGTGACTGAATAATTTTTTTCAGCACAACACAGAGCCGAAGGCATTAATAGTGTCTTCGGCTTTGTTGTTTTTACAATAAATATTCAAAAAGGAATTCAAATGGCACTAACGAAATTCGATATTTGCTCACAAGCATTAATTAAATGTGGAGCAGAAACAATCACATCATTTACAGACGGCACACATGAAAGCAATGTATGTTCAGTGATGTATGATACTACTAAAAAAAGCCTTCTTTATTATACATTTTGGAATTTTGCTATTAAAAAAGTACAACTCAACAAACTCAACGAAACACCAACAGATGCAAAATTTTTGTATGCACACAGCTTAGTTGGCAACGTTATAAGAATTCGCAGTGTGTTCAATGAATTTGGACAAGCTGACTACGGTTATAAGAAAGAAGGATTAAAAATTTTTTCCAACAACAATAACGTTTTTTTAGAATACGTTGATAATGTTGATGAAACAAATATGCCTTCGTTTTTCGTAGAGGCATTAGTGGCAAAATTAGCAACAGAGATAAACGAAGCTATTACTGGCAGTGGAACATTAACAACAAGACTTGCACAAGATTTTCAACAAAAATTAAGAGCAGCAAGAATTGCAGACGGACAAGAAAATCCACCAGCAAATATAATGCCAGCTGGAAGATTAATTGAAGCTCATATGCATTCAAACACCACAGACAGATTTAGACACGAACAAAACTAATGTCATTGAGAAGGTACACACAAACATCTTTCACACAAGGTGAAATTGGGAGCTTTGTTAAAGGCAGAGCAGAACTTGGTATCTATCGTGCTGGCTTAGAAACTTGTGAAAATTTTTTATTACTACCACAAGGTGGAATAGACCGAAGACGTGGTTTTAAATTTATTAGTTCTAATTTAGACACAAGCACACTTGCAGACGGCAGCACTGCTGTTGTTACTGGAAGTTTTCACTCTCAAAGTAGATTAATACCTTTTAAATTTGGCGAAGGACAAGAATATGTTTTGGTCGTAGAGCCAGCTGACACTGCCCTATCCACTACTGCAAAAATTCACATCTATTACAACGACACACGTGTTGCAGTTTTAACTAACGGTGTTGGTGGCAATGTTTTTGATATCACAACAAGCAACATTGCAGACATTAGATATGCACAAACTTTTGATGTTATGATTTTGGTACAAGAAAATTTAAGACCGTTCACGTTAATACGTGGCAGCACCCATGCTGACTGGTCTGTTGGCAGTTTAAGTTTTGATTTTTTACCTTTAGTTAATTTTAGTTTTGCGACAGAACTTACACCAAGTGCAACAACTGGCTCTATTAATCTAACCTTAAGCAATGGCGATTACACTTGGGTTGATGCTCAATGGCCGAATGGGCACATAGATCAGTATGTGCGAGTGAATGCTGGCTTGTGTAAAATTACATCTATAACAAGTTCAACTGTTGCTGTTGCAACTGTGGAAGAAGATTTAGCTGACACAGAAACATCAACTGGCAATGAATGGGAAATTACTGCATTTAACAATTTCACATCTGCACGTGGCGGTGGCTATCCTCGTTCAGTAACATTTCATCAAAACAGATTAATTTTTGGTGGCAGTAGAGATAAACCACAAACTGTTTTTGCATCGCAGAGTGGTGATTTTTTTAATTTTAAACCTACAACAAGAGTTGTTGGCACAAGTTCTACTACTGGTGAAGTCACAGACGATGCTGGTTTTTCTTTTACAATAGCATCAGATCAATTGAACATTATAAAACATTTGATATCTCAACAATCACTTTTCATTTTTACAACTGACGGCGAATTTGACATGAGTGGTGAACCAGTCACTCCTACTAACGTCTTAATCAGACAGCAAACAAGATACGGAATTAAAGCTGGTACAGCAGAACCAAAAGTTATTGATAACGAAACCATGTTTATTGACAAAAGTGGTAAGCAATTAAGAGCTTTTGTTTACAATTTTAACACTGATGCATTTTCTGCAAAAAATTATTCTTTAGTTCATCACACAATGCTGACTAATGCTACACAAGTTGAATATTTAAAAAACTACAAAGACACAAACACAAACTATCTGTTTGTGGTCAACGACGGTGACATTTGTGTAATGGGTGTCAACGTTGAACGAGAAGTTATTGGTTGGAGTCGATGGACTACGAATGGCAATTTTTTGCAACTCACAGAAGTTGATGACAGTTTGTATGCACTTGTGCAAAGAACTAATGGAATTTTTTTAGAAAAATTAACAGACGAAGATGTTTATTTAGATTGCTATTACACATCATCAAGTACCAGCAGTGAGTATGCTGCTGCAAACGGTTTGCACAACGAAACAGTGGCTGTCGTAGCAGACGGCACTGTGCATGCTAATGTCACTGTTTCTGCAGCTGGCAATTTTACTTTAGCAAGAATTTCAAGTTCAACACAAATTGGTTATGGCTACACATCAACTGCAAAGACACTTCCTATCACATTTCAAATTGGAAACAGTTTGGTTACTGGTGAGAAGGTGCGAAAGTTATTTGCTGAATTGCAATTTTTAAATACAAAAAGTGCTAAAGTAGACAACATCACAATACCATTTAGAAATTTAGGTAATAATTTATTAGACGTTGGCATAACTCCACTTACTGGAATTAAAAGAGTTCGATTAACTGGTTATTCAACACAGCCACAACTAACTATAACAATTGATGAGCCATTGCCAATGACTCTATTAAGTTTGACAACAGAATGCAGCTTTTCGACTGGAAAATATCAACAACAATAAAACCAACAAGACACAAATTGAATTTTGATCATTTTGAATATGTTGTGAAAAATTGTCGTGCGGCAGACGAAATAGAATTAGGTCTAACTGGTCACACAAAAGAAAAATTAATTAATATGTATGATGAACTTGAAGACGGATTAACTGGCACAGAGAATGATATTCCTTTTTTAGTGGCTGGTACACAAGTCTTAAACAAACAAATTTGGTATTGGTTTTTAGCTACACCGTTGGTCAATCATCATTGGTTGAGAATTACGAGAGAAGCAAGAAATTTTATAAAAGAAAAAAAGAAACAGCACAAAGATAAAAGACATTTGGTGCAAGTGTGGAGTGGTCATAAAGCCAGTGTGGGTTGGCTAAATATTTTAAAATTTAACGAAATCGATCAATATTTTGTTGGCAAAGAAAAAATATTGATTGTGGAGAATCGAACTTAATGTGTGCACCTCGTAAAGCCCTCGTTCCATTACTGATAGCTGGTGGTCTTGCAGTTGCTACTGGTGGGTTAAGTTTTGGAGCTTCAACAGCAACCACAGCAGCAACAACATCGTCTGTTTCAGCAGCAGCCACAGCAGCTAATGCAGCACAAGGTTTTGAATATTTAAATTTTGCTACTGGAACTGCAAGTCAAACCAGCACGTTAAGCAGTCTTACTTCTGCATTAAAAACTGGATTTCAGTATGCACAACAAGCTTCGCCATTTATTGGTGCTTATGGTTTGGTCTACAGTGGACAAGTACAAAAATCAATTTATGAAAATCAAGCTGCATATGCAAAATATCAAGCTGTGCAAGAAGAAGAAACTTTTCAATTAAGAAAAGATCAACGTAGAAGACAGTTAGCAATTGCACTTGGCAAACAAAGAGCACTGTACGGTATCAGTGGGGTCACTTTAGAAGAAACTCCAACCGATATACTTGAACAGACAACAAGAAATTTTGCTTTTGATGATTACGTCGACAAATACTCAACAGCTGGAAAAATGACAAGTTTAGGCATGAGTGCAAGCAATTTACAAGCCAGTGGCAGACAAGCAGAATTAGGCGGCTTATTAAGTGCTCAACTAACATTAAATAGACGAGGATTTGTTTAATGGTCAAAATTCCTACGTACGAAAGTAGACTTACTCCTACTCCTACATTTACGAAACCACAGCCAGTACAAGGTGCTGTTGAAAACATAACTGCTGTTGCAAAATATGCAAACACTATTGCAGATGAACAAGCAGAAATAAAAGGATATGAAAAAGGATTTCAACAGCAAGCCGAAAATCCACAAAATTACATTGTGCAAGATGACTCGTATTCAATTGCTAACAATGCATATAAAAAAGGTGCTCAAGCTGCATTCGTAGCTAACTTAAAAACAGAAGCAGAAAATAATTTAAATCAATTGGCTTTAGAAAATCCTTACGACACAGAAAATTACAAAACTAAATCACAAGAATTTAAAAGCACATTATTGCAAAGAGTTCCACAAAGTTTGTTACCTCAAGTTTCAATGTATGTTGACGGATTAGATAGTCGTTATGCTCGAAACATTACAAACAACAAAATTGAGTATGAAAAGAAAACAAATCTTGTTGCTGTAACTAACAGAGTAGAAAATTTAATGCCGCAATTGTCTACTTCTATAAAAAGTAACGGTCTTCATACCAACACCACTGTAAACATTTATGGTGAAATATTAACAAACATTGGAGCATTAGAAGAAAGCAAAGCTAATCCAACAATTATCAATGATTTAAAAAATAAATTAAAAAATGAAGTAATACTAAACACAATTATAAATGGTTTTAACAAAGCTGATGACAAACAAGCTTATATTGCAAAAATTCAAAAAGGCGATGTTGCAGATATTTTAAGTGATATAAATGATGATTACAAAGTTAAAGGTATTGAATACGGCACATCAATTACCCTCACCGACGGTTTAAAATATTCAAACACTTTAAACACATTATTAAAATATGATGTGGCTGCTAAAAAAATTGAAAGACAAAAATTTGATGATAATTTTAATAATTTTTACAAGTTAAGTTTAAGTGGTGAAAATGCTGGTACTAAACCAGATTTAGAGCAAGCAAAAAAATTGTATTTTTCAGATGAGAAAATTTTAGATTTTGAAAAAAAATTACAAATTGTTGATATAGTTGCAACAGAAGTAAACAAGAGCAAGTATGGTACATTAGCTGACAGTCAAAACGAACTTAAAAATGCACAGACAGTATTGTCTATTTTAAAAAATCAAACACCAACAGAAGAAAGAAATAAAAATTTAGAAATACAAGAAACTAAAGTTGCAAGTTTACAAAATGTTTTGAGTTATAAAACAAATGCAATAAAAGAAGGCGACCCATTTAAAATATTGTCTTCACAAGGTATTCAATATTCATTTAATGATGAGCAAGAAATTTCAACAGCACATGAGTTAGTCAAATCAAATGTTGGCATTAATGCAAATAGGTTTAGCATTATGCCAAAAGCAAATTTAGAAGTTTATAAAAGTGAATATCAATCTGCTGACAGTCAATCTGCTGCATTAGGAATCATAGGAAAGTACAAACAACAATTTGGCAAATACCTACCCCAGTTTTTGCGTGATGCAGAATTAAGTAGTGGTGACAGAGTTGTTTTGATTTTGCTGAAAAAAGACCAGAAGATTCTGGTGTTATATGGCAATCATTAAAATAACTAAAATCATTAAAAAACAGCTTATAAAATAGTCGAACAAGTTTTAAAGACGAAGAAAAATTATTTGCTGAAAAATTTCAAAAAACATTTGGCAATTCATTTAGAGGCAACGAGAAAGTTTACAACGAGGTATACAATGGTGCTTATGCTTATTACTTAAAAAATTTAAGTGTAGTCAACAACAACACAACTGCAATTAATAATACTTTAAAGTTGTTTGGAAACGAAGGTGGAGTTTACAATTATTTAGAAATTAATAATCAGTCAGTATTCATTCCGCCAAATGTTAACGGAAATGTTATCAAAGCTAACGTTGAAGATATGTTACAAAATCCACATCGTTATGCGATCACAAGTTCAAATGGATTTACATTGCAAGACATAGTTAACAACAAAGATGAGTACACGGTTGTGATAGACGGTGGTACGGCAAAAATAGTCCAAAATTCAAACGTATTGTTTACGTCAGAAATTTATCAAAAATTGCCAAGTGGTACAAAAGAGTTTGTTTACAGTGATGCAATGATTACTGCCGAAGACGGTGTACCAACTGAAAATTCTATGCTCGACTATGATGAAACATGGAGTTATGACAAAAAGAAAAACATTAATTCTACAATAGAAGCAAAAATTAAAGATACTAAATTCCAAAAAGGCGGAAGAACTATTTTATTTGGTGTTGAAACAATTCGACCAGACGAAACATTGCCAACTAATGCAATTGAAAAAGTCACACAATTAAAAGAATTAGTTTATAAAGAAATTGCAGACAAAAATGGCACACAATATGTCGACGTATTTGTTGGTGACATTGCAGTAACAAGTAGAGATCAACAAAATTTAAATGCAATAAGTTATTTCATAAAAGATTCAAACAGCATTCCAAATTATGTTTTAGATTATCTTTCTAATTTTGATTATTTGAAAAATTTAAAAAATGCCGATGTGCGAGAAAAGGTAGTTGTAGCTTGGAAAGACAAAAAAAATAAATTACGAACCACATCTAATACTGAAAGCATAGTAATGACTCCTTTGCAGAGTTTAACTGACATTATTCGTTCGTTTACTTCAATCAACAATGAACCGTTTAGTGCAGCAGACGGAGCATAACTATGGCTGGTCCATTATCCCCCACTTCTTCATTTGGCAAAGTATTAAGCAAATCTGACATACAAGTACCTAAAAGTGGAGTGTTAGAAAATTTAGGTGCTGGTATTAAGCAAGGATTTGAAGAAACATCAATTGCATATTTGCAAGATGCTAATTTGTTGCTGCGAGCCAAAAACGGAGTTGATGATACGATACCGTTAGATGAATGGAATCCTTCAAATCCATATTACAGAGAAGATATAAAATGGAGTGAAGATTTAACATGGAACATTGCTCGAAATATACAAGATGAATTGGCAATACAAGAAACAGCAAATTCACTTTATGAAAGAGCAACAACTGGTGGCAAGGTTGCGAGGTATGGCGGTATGTTTGCTGGTGCAGCATTAGACCCAGTAAATTTAATTCCATTTACTTTTGGTGCTGCAAAAGCTGGCACTTGGTTAGAAAGGGCTGGTCGTGTTGGGGCTGCCAATGCTGTTATAGAAGCAACCACAATAACACCGTTGGGCGTTATTGTAGAAAAAGCACGTGGCATTGAAACTGATGCACTTGATGTGATGAGAAATTTAGGTTTTGCTTTTGGTGCTGGTGCTGGTTTGTCAGTTTTAGCTGACGGTGCAAAAGGTGCTTTCAGAGCAGCACGTTCAATGATTACACCAGTAGAGAAAAAAGTAATCGATGACATTGATACTTTAAAAAGTCCACTTGATGATGAAAAAAGAACGTTGGAATTCTGTACAAT
>JAYOFY010000032.1:8244-8580 GCA_038117465.1 Acholeplasmataceae bacterium | reverse complement strand
GTTATTGGTATTTTACTTGTGTTTCTATTCTTTTCAAATCAATTTATTGGATCAGGCATGCTTGTTGCCTTAGGATTTGGTCAAGGACCAGGACTTGCGATGTCGATTGGTAGTGGATGGAATCAATTTCTAAATGGCTATGGCACAACACTTGGTGCATCCTATGCGTTTTTAGGCTTTGTCTTTGGTGGTACCGTTGGGGTTATCATCATTAATATTTTTAGTAGAAGAAAAGGGATCAACAATCAAAAACAGTATGATGAAACACCGCAACAAGCACAAGTCACCATTGACACTGTAAAAGAAATAAGTTTACTAGATGGTCTCACACAACAA
>JAYOFY010000032.1:4105-8234 GCA_038117465.1 Acholeplasmataceae bacterium | reverse complement strand
GTTGTGATTGGTGTGATTTATGGTCTTGTGTATGTAACACTCTTGGGATTAAATATTGCATTGGCTTCAATCGGTGATGCTGGTGGCATGATATTTGGATTATTAAGAGGGTTTAATTTCATTATTGCCATCTTGTATGCATTGCTTTATAAAGCCATCTTAAACAAAGCAGAATCTAAAGGTAAAAATGTACGTTTTTTAACAAACAATTATGTCTTATCGAATATTGCATCGTTTGCGTTTAATATTATGATTACAGGGTCTGTGCTTGCAATTACACTTGCATTCTTGTCAACGTATGGTGTGCAATTGATCATTACAGCAATATTGGCTGGAACTGCAACATTCTTTTATTTAAGATTCATGACAAAACGTATTTATAAAGATCATCAAGATGAATTTTCTATTGGATTATTTGGTATGTTAACTGGGGTTGCTTCTACGGGTCTTGCACTACTTAAAGGACTCGATCCAGAACTGAAAACACCTGTTGCAGAAGAAATGGTTGTTGGTTCAGGTACAGCCATCGTCATTGCACTTCCATTATTTGTATTACTTTTTATTCCAAGTTTTACATATGGTACAGCCAATGAAACACTTTTTAATATCATTACATTTTTAGGTATTCTACTCTACGTTATCATTTTTGCATCAATTCTTATCTTTAAGACGAGAAAAAAATAATCATCATAAAAAAAGCACCTTCCATAAGAAGGTGCTTTTTAATAATGTCCCAAAAACTTAACATCAAACTTAGATGCCATATGTTTTATGACTGTATCGAGTGCATTTAAAGTAGAAGATGTCATATCAATTTCAATGTAAAAATGATATTTCTTATCTATTTTTTTATTCGGTCTTGATAAGATTGCAGATAAGTTGATGTGATGATGTTGAAATTGACCGAGGATATCATATAACAAACCTGGTCGATCAACATGAGGTGTGATTATTAATGATGCTTTTTTATAAGTTTCATAATTTGGATGCAATGAAATACATGCAAATCGTGTTTCATTATGAGAAAAATCCTCTATATGATCAATATGGGGTAATGTTCCATCGATAAGATGCATTGGCACGATCGCAACACTTTTTTCATCAACATGTTTGATCGAATCAGAATTTGATGCTGTTGTAATGATATTGAGCGATTTATAATTGGATAAAAACCGTTGACATTGTTGTTGAGTAACAAATTGAGCGTAAAGATTTTTTGCTTGCTTTATATGCCCAACACATCCAAATGCAATGGGTAATGTATGTGTATTAAAAATATATCCAGAATGTTTAATAAGACCATCTAAGGTTTGATAAACAAACCCATCTGTAGAATTTTCTAGAGGTACAAGAATATCGGTATCTTCAGATAAGCTTTCAAAGACTGATTGCAGATTTTTTTCATAACGAATGTTGTATGTATCTTTGTAGTGCATGGTTGCACATACTTCTGAAAATGATCCTTCAGGACCAAGTGTCATGAGTGTTTTCATAAATGAAACTTTCTTTTGATCGCTTCAAAAATCGCACGAATATTAAAAAATATAAGGCCTAAAAATACGCTTATGGATACTAAAAAAGTAATTTGTGTTGGTAGAGGTTCACGGATCCATCCTAATAAATAAAATCCATATGGGATGATGCCTAAAATGCTGAGTAAAAATACATGGTACCCATCGTCATCATCACGATCTTTTTTAAATAAAATAACAATCGCATAAAGTAAAATATTGACACCTAATACAATTGGAATTACATAATCAAGTGCCCAAACTGTTTCTCTTATGAGGAGTCCTATACTCAGGAGTAAAATCAACGTAAGTAACATAATTTTTGTTACTTTGAGTGTCCAAAATTCTGACAAGAATACAAAAGATGCCATGATGATTGCATACAAATGAATGACACCAGCAATTAAAGAAAAAGAAGCATCTTGATTTTGAATGTCAATAAAAAATAACACAATAAAACTTAAAATATTTAAGTAAATAAACCCTTTAAATATTTTCGTATTATTTTTTTGTTTTGTAAATTTTGGAAAGGTAATCGTGGGTTTAGTCGCATCCGTTTCCAATGGCTGACCGCACAAGACACATTTTGTCTGAGGTGTCTCATAGTGAAGATGACATTGTTTACAATAAGACATCGTATGCCTCCTCGTAATTGGATATCACACGCATTTTTAAGTTATGAAGATGAAATGTATCGACCATTTTCTTCATAATTGAGTGGTCTTTTAAGCGTGTTGCTAAATTCAGTTGCAACGTATCTTGATAACTAATAGAAGAAATACCTAAACCAAACCCACCAATAATAAAGTTAATGTCAGAAATGTAAGGTAACATCGACTGTGGACATTTTGCTTGACCTAAGTTAGAAAAAGATGCTGTGTTTATTTTAGTGCCTAACATATCATAGCCAATTTTAAAGGCAATATTTTTAATAAAGAATGGCATCATTCTTAATATCCAAACTTTTTCTAATGAGACATAGCCTGATAATCTTGAAACGAGTTGTTCTGTTGTGAGTTGCTCTTTAAACTGAGTTTTTGTGATCGAAATAATGTCATCAAAGGATAATTTGGACTGATTTGGATAAAATACAGTTTTTAAGTACATAGAAAAATTTCTTAGTGTAACAGCATCAAAATAAGGTCTTAAATTAATGGGTATAAAAAGTTTGATTGGTTTTTTTTGTTGAGCAAAATGTAAACTTTCTTGCATCATCGCATACACAACTACAGACGCAATATATTGTGTTATAGTCGCGTCATAAGATTTTGCAACTTGTTTCATTTCATTGACTGAGAACTTCAAACTAAATAAATGTGAAAATTGATATTTATAAGCTTCATTTTTTAGGTGAAAAGCATGTTCTTCACGCATTTTTTTAACAGACTTTTTGTCATAATTAGAAACAAAAGCGTCTTCATTTTCTCTTGGTTGAATGGGACGTCTCCCTAAAATCATGCCTTCAGGATCTAATTCATGGCCACGTAATGTTAAATATTCATAGACGATAGAGAGTAAAAATTGATATGCACCACTACCATCTGTTAACGCATGAAATGTTTCTAATGTTATACGGTTATTAAAGTAATACACTTTAAACAAATAATGTTGATTTTTACTTGGATGAAAATATTGAGTAATGACGGATGGCTCTTTTTCTACTTTGAAATATGTGTGGTTTGAATCGAAATATTGCCAGAAAATACCTGTTTTGATTTTAACTGCAAATGCTTCAAATCTCGGAATCACGAGATTGACTGCTTGCTCTAATACTTCAACATTAACTTCTTCATATAAAGACATACTTAAACGGAACACATTTGAGCGTTCTTGATTAGAAATGGATGGAAATACCTTTCCAGCATTATCAATTTTAAACCAGTAGCGTCTTTTTCTCATCTTGCCTCAGTACAATAATTATACCTTTTTTTAACATATTTACTTACTATTATACTAAAGATTTATAAAAAAAGTATTAATTTGAGATAATTAACTTGAGGTGAACTTATGTTAGAAACAACAGGCATTCATCACGTTACTGCGATGACTTCTGATGCTGAAAAAATATATCAGTTTATGACGAAGATATTAGGTTTAAGACTTGCTAAGAAAACTGTAAATCAAGATGATATTCATACGTATCATTTATTTTTTACAGATGCAAATGGATCTCCTGGAACAGATTTAACGTTTTTTGATTTTCCCAATTCGAGAAAGCGATCATTAGGAAAAAATGCCATTCAAACAATTGGATTACGTGTTAAAAATAAAGATGCTTTGCTTTATTTTCAAGCACGTTTTGAAAAACATCATATTACACATGGACATATCGAAACTTTATTTGATATGACAATATTACCCTTTCAAGATTTTGATGGGCAGCATTACATGCTTGTTTCAGATGAAGGACTTTACACGGATGGTTTGACAGTGCCATGGCATGATACAGACATTCCAGAAGATTATCGTATTTTAGGACTTGGACCGATTGAATTTATTGTACATGATTTAGATGTCATGTCAAAAGTCATGACAGATATGATGCATTTTAGATTAGTTGCGATTGAAGATGATACGGCATTATTTGAAACACACAAAGGTGGTAATGCTGCGCGTGT
>JAYOFY010000032.1:0-4095 GCA_038117465.1 Acholeplasmataceae bacterium | reverse complement strand
AAGATGATCAGTTGCCTCTAGCCATTCAAGGTTTTGGAGGCGTCCATCATGTTGCCTTTAGAGTAAAAGATGATGATGCATTACATCAATGGATTGAGCATTTAAATAGAATTCCTGCAAGACATTCTGGATATGTAGACCGTTTTTATTTTCATTCTCTATATACTCGGTTACATCAAGGGATATTATTTGAGTTTGCAACAGATGGCCCTGGTTTTGAAGATGATGAAGAAGATTTAGAGCACCTTGGAACAACACTTGCCTTACCACCAAAACTTAGACCTTATCGAAAACAAATAGAAACACAAATTAAACCCATAAAAACGAGTAAAGCATCATGATACATCATGTATTTGAAAAAGGTACAAGTAAAGATGTCATGATTTTATTACATGGTACAGGTGGTAATGAAAGAGATTTATTACAATTGTCAAACTATATTTCTAAAGAGGCAACTAAAATTGGCATAAGAGGTCGTATTTTAGAATCTGGCATGCCAAGATACTTTAAACGTTTGTCTCCAGGAATATTTGATTTGGAGAATTTAATTGAGGAAACACATTGGTTACATCAAGCGATTGTTGAACTAATAGATGAGTATGAACTTGATCAATTCAGAATCCATGTACTTGGATATTCTAATGGTGCAAACATCGCATCATCACTTAATTTTCATTTCCCATCATTATTTAAATCATCGATGTTATTTCATCCTATGAAACCTTTTGAACAATTTGATTATCCAAATTTAAAAGATCAACACATTTGGATTGGTGCTGGTAAAAATGATCCAATCGTGCCTCAACAGCAAACAATTGATTTAGCGACTATTTATCAGAAACATGGCGCAGAAGTAGAGGTTTTTTGGTCTCATAGTGGACACCAAATTACTCAAGAAGCAATCCTTCAAGCACATCAATTTTTTCATAAAAAAAACACCTAACAAGGTGTTTTTTTTATTGTTCATTTGGTTCGTGATAATAGTGATCTTGGATGACATTGATCGCAATATTATTACAATGATCTCCGATACGTTCAATGTTAGATAAAATGTCAACATAAAATGAATCCTTTGTTTCATCAATGGTATGATCATTGAGTCTTTTTATATGGCGTTTTCTATAGGTTAAAACGAGAGTATCAATTTCATCTTCTAGTTTATTCACTTGTTTTGCAATATCTTTATCTTGTATTTGGAATGCTTTTAAAGCGAGTTCTAAAACAGATTTTGCTTTTAAATATAGAACCTTTAGTTCTAAAGAGGCTTCATCATTTAAAGTTATCTTGTTCTCATGACGCTGTTCAAAAAATTGTAGTAAATTTGTACAATGGTCACCAATACGTTCTAAATCACGTATGGTATCGACACATTCAGCTTGTATAGATGATTCTTTTTCACTTAAATCATTGGTACTAATTTTAACCAAATAATCATGAATTTTATGATCGAAAGTATCTAATAATTCTTCTAGCATAAATCCATTTTCAAGCAGTTCTTGTTTTTCTTTAAAAGAATAATCAATGACATCTTCTAACATTTTAACAGTAATTTCACCCATCGATATGATGGCACTTCTTGAAGCTTCTAATGCAATAGATGTAGATTCATTGATTAAAGCAGGGTTAAGCATCATACTCATATCATTTTGAACAAGAATATCATTTCCTGGAATGAGTTTAGTAACAACCCAAACTAATTGTTTAACAAACCACATCATAAGCAATGTGTTAACAATATTAAAGCCCATATGTGCAAATGAAATTGTCATTTCAACAGGTTCACCATTTAAAAACCGGTTTTCTAAAAATACAATAAATGATGTATAAGGCACAATTAGAATAATAAATATAATGGCCCCTAATATATTAAATATGACGTGTGCAAGTGCAGCACGTTTTGATGCAACACTACCGCCAATAGAGGCTAGAATTGCAGTTATGGTCGTACCGATATTACTTCCAAATATGAGTGCAATTGCCCCCATGATTGGAATGGCACCTGTAGCATAGAGACTTTGTACGAGTCCAACGGTTGCAGATGATGATTGAACGCCCATTGTTGCAAGTGATCCAACAAATACACCAAGTAATGGTGTGTCTCCAAATCGTATAAATAACTCTACAAAAGAAGGTAAAGATACCAGTGCTTTAAGGGATGATTCCATTGTACCTAATCCAAAAAAGAGTAAACCGAATCCTAAGGCAGATCCACCAACATGTTTCCATTTTTTAGATTTTGCAAAGAAAATTAAGAATGAACCAAGTGCAATTATTGGTAAAGCATAATTCTTAATTTTAAGTCCAATTAAAAACGATGTAATGGTCGTTCCTATATTGGCACCAATGATAATACCCACTGCTTGAGGTAAAGTCATAAGTCCTGCGCGTACTAAACCAACTGTTAATGCGGTTGTACCTGACGAAGATTGGATGAGTCCAGTAATTAAAATTCCAATCAAAATACCATAAATAGGATATTTAGTGGTTTTTTCAATCATTAATTTGAGTCTTTTTCCTGCTAAAAGTTTCAAGCTATCACTCATAATATTAATGCCAAATAAAAAGATACCCAAACCACCAAAAATATTGAATGCAATCGATTGAATTTCGCTTGAATCATAGTATCTTGTTAACCATTGATATGCTAAAACTAATAGAGTAATAACAATTGATGACATGATTCCTATAAATATAAATTTTAATGTTTTTTTCTGCATGATGACCTCGACATTGTAAATACTTTGTAAGTATAGCATAAAAAAAAGTACTCAAATGTAAATTTTATGCAAAAAATTTACATTTGAGTAAGCAATGTCAATAAACTTTTTTTAGATAATGAAGCATAAACAACATCATTTGGTACGTGAATGAAACCACATGGTATCGTTAAATTTAAGCGCATCACTCTGTAAAATAAATCATTGCATACATACGTACCTGCATGATAGCTATCATTATAAGGAATATGTTCTTGTTGAAGTATTTTTGAAAAATGACTTAAAGGTAATGTCGATTGTAAACTTAATGGACCGTCATCAATTGCCGTATTTAAAGGTTGATATCCGAGATTATCAGGTATTTTAGCATGCATCATATTTAAGGCGACATGTTCAAAATGTATCACATTGTTAGGACCTTCTCCTAGCATGATGATCATATCATAATGATGCGATTTTAGATGATTTTCTAATGTTTGAAATGCTTTCTTAAATGCAACAGGTAAAATAAGTATTTGAACATGTTCCAAGGTTATTCGTTTTGCAATCTTTTCAGACTGGTTATCACTTTTTTGATCAAAAGCCTCAAAAGCAGTTACTAAGATGTTCATAGGTACCACGTCATCAAGTGCTTGAAAGGTAATCCAGAAGCACCTAGAAAATAAGGTGTAATAAGTAAGATGAAAAAATCAATGGTCATGATATGCACGAACTGATCATTTAAAAACAATTGATAATAATCATTTATATTTCCAAATAAAATTCCGATAATTGACATCAATAACAACATCATTGGAAGCAAGATGAATCCTCTTTTTTGAAACGTTGTTAAAGGTTTTTGAGAACCCTTGGTAAGAAGAAGTGCTGGAATTGTTGCAAATGCACCGAACATAAAACTTAACCCATATAAAACATAAACATATGTTTTTTGTTTTTCATAAGTCGATGCAACAAGTATATAGTAAATAGGAAAAACGCCGAGCATATTGAATACCATTACAAGAAGCATATCACCTTGAAATTTAAATAGAGACAAAAAATCTAATGTTACCGGTCGATTAAATGCAAGACTCACAAGTGAATATAGAACAAAGATACCGTAGATTATAAGTAATTTTTTAGACATATCGAACTCCAGTTAATGTTTTCTTTATCGTATTTTATGTGAAATCAGACGATAAGTCAAATCAAAATCTTGAACATGCTATAATTTTTGTGAAGGGGAAACTATGCGATTTATTGCTTTTATTAGACTTTTTAAAACAATTTTTAATAAAAAAAGATTACCAAACATTGCCTGGATTGAAAAACAAGGGCTTCTTTTTGTTAAAATCGCACAAACATTTGCATTAAGAATCGATTTTTTAACCCCCGAGAC
>JAYOFY010000031.1:6304-8624 GCA_038117465.1 Acholeplasmataceae bacterium | reverse complement strand
GTTTGATAGAGATAAATTAAAATTTATTAATAGCAAATATATCAAATCATTGAGCGTTGAAGCTTTGAGTCATCTTATAAAACCTTATTTGATTGCACATCACATAGAAATTAAAAATGATACTTGGTTACAACAATTAACCTCCGTCTTTCAAGAAAGACTTCATTTTATTGAAGAGATTGTGACGTTATATCAAAACTTTTTGAGTCAATCATTTGAATTGAATGAAGATATGGTGTCATTTTTAAAAGAGCATCAACTTCAAAAACTTATAGACACATTTAAATCGGAAATAAAAACCATTGATTGGTCTCCTGAAGCGATACAGCAAGTAATGAAAGATATATCTGTATCATTAGGAATAAAAGGAAAACCTCTTTTTATGGGATTACGCATTGCAACAACAGCAGAACTGCATGGTCCTAGTTTACCGAATATGCTCGCATTGCTACCAAAAGAGACCGTCATATCAAGATTACATGATACTTTAAAATTATGGTGAGGATACATACAATGAAAAAAATATTATTAATGATATCGGTATTTGCATTAGGTTTTACACTTCAAGCATGTAATGATGCAAATACAAACATATCCGCAACAATTGAAATTAATGAAGAAGAAGGCATTCAAATCAATCAAGCAACATTCAATGTGACAGTGTTAGATCCTGATTTTGAAATCACAGGGAATGTTTATGTTTATTTATCCAATAGTTTAGTGACAGTCGATACAAAAACATACAGTTCAGTAGACAGTATCAGTGTTGTACAATTTTCAAATTTAACATCCGAAACTGAGTATACGATGGAAATTCAAGCAACTGTTGGACGTGAAACATTAACCGTTGAAACATATACGTTTATGACGCTTGCACAATCGAGTTTAGATATTGAAACACCTGAAGATTTTCTTGCAATGTCTAATAATAGAAGTGGGAATTATGTCCTTAAGAATGATATTGATTTCTCAGGTATAGAATTTGTTACACCATTCACGTCGTCTTTTATTGGGTCATTTGAAGGTAATGGATTCACCTTGTCTAACATTATCATTACCGAGTCAAGGTTATATAATGGTGTCTTTGGTTATATTTCATCAGGAAAAGTAAAGAATGTGGTGATCGATAATTTGCAAATTGGGACTGCTGAAGCTCCAATTCAAACATCCTCTTCCACTAAAACTGGATTTTTAACAGGATATCAAGCAAGTAGTTTGTCTGTGATTGAAAATGTTACCATAAAAAATTCAAATTTATACTTAGAATCAGCATCTTCAACATATGTATATGTAGGGGGTATTGCTGGAGAAGCACGTGGACGTATTGAAAATGTTACGATAGAAAATAGTGCCATAACATTAACCTCTACCTCCAATGCAATTGTAAGACTCGGTGGTGGTATTGGATATGGTTATGAATCTCTAGTTTCCTCTAAATTAAACATTCATGTAGATTTAACATATTCACTAGAAGCAGAGATTTCTACGAGATCTGATAGAAGTTTCTCAATGTATATAGGTGGACTTGTTGGCGATGTAGATCCACAAGCAACTCAAGCAGGGTTATTAACTGAAATGATTTATTCAGGGGATATCGTATTATCAAGTATTGACTATAATACAAATGAAAATGACACATCCAATTATTCATTATATGTTGGTGGCGCATTTGGTGTTATTAATAGAGGGTTTGATCAAATGTATGTTGATGCAAATATATCATTAATAGTAGATCCAATTGATGTTGCAAACAATGTGACGCAAACACTAAGATTTGGTGGTTTTGCAGGGCTTGTGAATACGTATCATGAAGCCTCACATATTGTTTTAAAAGGTGGGACCATGACACTTTCATTTGATCAAGCAAATACGCAGTCAAGAATTGCTCCGTTCATTGGATTATCTAGACTCGTTGTGATCGATGGCTACATATTAAATTCTATAACTTTTGAGGGTGTTGACATAGATACTTCAAAAGATTTAACTGTACTCAATTCCATGCAAAACTTTTTTGAATCTGAATTTATGAATGAGCAATTAAACGTATCGTAATGAATCATCGGTTAAAGGTTTATAATACATTAACAAAATCAATTGAAACATTTGTGCCTGTCAAAGATGGGCATGTTTCAATGTATGTATGTGGACCAACTGTGTATAATGACATTCACATTGGGAATGGACGACCTGTCATTTTCTTTGATGTTGTGAGACGTTTTTTATTAGAACTTGGATACCAAGTAATATACGTATCAAACATCACAGATGTAGATGATAAGATTATTGAAAAAGCGAAACAAGTTGGCATGTCTGAATCACA
>JAYOFY010000031.1:0-6294 GCA_038117465.1 Acholeplasmataceae bacterium | reverse complement strand
GAATCACAATTATCTACAAAATATTATGAAGCTTTTCAAACAATGGTAAAAGCTTTAGGTAGCGACTTACCAGATATTATGCCGAAAGCAACCGACTATGTTCAACACATGATTTCATATATCGGCGCATTGATTGAAAAAGGGTATGCTTATGAAACAACTTTAGGCGTATATTTTAGAGTACACAAAGTTGAAACATATGGGTCTTTAAGTCATCAAAACAGAGATGCATTAGAACAAGCAGTACGAATTGATCTTGATCCAGACAAAGAGCATCCAAATGATTTTTCAATTTGGAAAAAAACTTCTGAAGGATTACATTATGCATCTCCATGGGGAAACGGGAGACCAGGATGGCATACAGAATGTGCTGTAATGAACCATGAATTATTTCATGGGATGATTGATATTCATGGTGGTGGAAGTGATTTGATGTTTCCGCATCATGAAAATGAACGTGCACAGGCAATCGCACTGGATCATCATGGATTGGCAAAATACTGGATGCATAATGCAAGGCTTGATGTAGATCAACAAAAGATGAGTAAATCTCTAGGGAATGTTGTTTTAGTAAAAGACTTGAATGATATTGAAAAGCAAGCATTCAGACTTTTAATAATCGCACATCATTACAGACAACCGATTCAATATTCGCATGTATTACTAGAGCAATATATGAAACACTATGTTGCATTAAGTAAAAAAATAAGATTTACCTTGTTAGACCTTAAAGCTCAAAAAATTTCATCAAGTCAATTAGATAATGCTTTTAAAGAGGATATTATATCTGCAATGTGTGATGATTTTCACACACCTACTGTCGTTACAAAAATATTTGAATTACAAAAAACATTAAATAAAAGTCATGATTTAAATGAACAAGCAAAAATTATAAATACCTTTGCATGGCTACTTCCCATGATTGGGATTCATCTTGATTTACATGTAGATGATGATGTGGATATGTATTTAGCTTGGCAAAAAGCACGCGCAAATAAAAACTTTGATCTCGCGGATACATATCGTCATCAACTTATGGAAAAAGGCTATATTTAATTATTTTTTACTTTTAATTTAAATGATTTATGCTATAATTATTTAAAGAGGATTGGCAATGGCTGAAGCTACAAAAAAGACACAAGTCAATAAAAAAGACACTCCAGAAAAACAAAAAGGGCCTAAAGTTGTCATTAAAGAAGATCTCATCCAAATGGATAGAGATCCTTTAACATTAGATCCTTCTGTTTCAGCTGACCTAGACAGTTTTAATGAAAATCATTTAGTCAAATCAAAAGATGACTTAGTTGTAGAAAGATACAATCCAGATATCAAAGTTGGTCTTTCTAATGAAGATGTTGAATCACGGATTATGGCGGGACTTTCTAATCTCTTGGATACGGGAAGTTCTAAGAGTGTTTCCTCTATTGTCATTGCGAATTTATTCACTTTTTTTAATTTTCTTAACTTTTCAATCGCTGTTTGGTTATTAAGTGTTGGCGCAGAATTTGCAAACTTCTTTTTCTTAGGAACCGTATCAGCAAACATCGCTATTGGTATTATTCAAGAAATTCGAGCGAAAAAAATGATTGATAAGTTATCATTGCTTTCTGCACCAACAGCAAACGTTGTGAGAGATTCAGGTGATTATGAAATTTCAGTATCGAATATTGTGATTGATGATATTCTATATTTAAACTCAGGTAAACAAATCGCAGCAGATTGTGTTGTACGTGAAGGTACATTAGAAGTCAATGAATCACTTTTAACTGGTGAATCTGATCCCATTCTCAAACGTAAAGGGGATACATTATATTCTGGTAGTTATGTTGTTTCTGGTTCATGTTATGCACAAGTCACTGCGATCGGAAATGATATTTACATTCAAAAGTTAACATCCCAAGCAAAAGTTTATCAAAAACCAAAATCAGACTTACTTGCATCTTTAAAAATCATTATTAGAACAGTTGCAGGTATTATCATACCGCTTGCTGGATTATTATTTTATACAATGACAACCAATACAAGTTTAGGATATGAAGATATCGTTAAAGCGACAACAGGTGCAATGATTGGTATTATTCCTTCGGGGCTGTTTCTACTAACAAGTATGGCACTCGCGGTAGGTGTTATTCGACTTGCTCAAAATAATACACTAGTTCAAGAGTTGTATTGTATAGAGATGCTTGCGCGTGTAGATATGTTATGTCTTGATAAAACGGGAACAATAACTGATGGTACCATGAGTGTTCACTCGACTGTTGAGTTAGAACCTTATGATAAATTAAGTACTAAAAATATTGTTTCAGCAATGATTAACGCATTAAATGATACAAATTTAACGTCTCAAGCATTATCAGACCGTTTTGGTACTGCAAAACGCATCAGACATAAAAATACCATTCCGTTTTCAAGTGCGCGAAAATTCTCAGCTGTTGAATTTGAGAGATACGGAACCTTTGTATTGGGTGCACCCGAATACGTATTAAAAAATCAATACCCTGAAACAATCAAAGTTCAAGTCAATCGTTTTGCAGAAGAAGGCTTTAGAGTCTTGTGTATTGCAAGAACAGATGAACCAATTACAGACGATTACACATTCAAATCATTAACACCAATCTCGCTGATAACGATTGAAGATACCATACGACCGGATGCAGAAGATACGATCAAATACTTCAAAGAAAATCAAGTTGGAGTCAAAGTGATTTCAGGTGACAATCCAGTCACTGTCTCTAAAATTGCGCAACGTGTTGGGATTGTTGATGCAGATAAATACATTAGCTTAGAAGGACTTTCGGACAAAGATGTCGTAAGAGCGGCAGGCAGATATACGATTTTTGGTCGTGTGTCTCCTGGGCAAAAAAGATTGCTTATTGAATCACTTAAAAACAATGGACACACAGTTGCCATGACCGGTGATGGTGTAAACGATATTTTAGCACTTAAAGAGGCAGACACCTCTATTGCAATGGCATCGGGAAGTGAAGCTGCAAGAAATGTGTCACACTTAGTATTATTAGATTCTAATTTTTCTTCAATGCCTAAAGTTGTTTCTGAAGGTAGACGTGTCATCAATAATGTACAAAAAGTTGCGGTATTATTCTTAACAAAAAATATTTTTACATTGTTACTCATTATTATTGCGATTGCGAGACGTGGTGTATATCCAATTCAACCAAGTCAGCTGATTTTAATTGATTATTTGGTTATTGGTATTCCAGCACTTATCTTAGCACTTGAAGCCAATAATAAACGAGTAGAAGGTAATTTCTTACTTAATGTTATTAAAAAAGCTTTACCAGGTGCACTTGTTGTCATGATTAACAGTTTAATTGTTTTTGGACTCGCGAGTGTTCTAGGAATGAATCAGCTTCAAACATCCACAATTATTGTCATTTCAGCAACATTTACATCATTACTCGTTCTACTACGATTATCTTTACCATTTAATCGTGTTCGAGGAACGGTATATGTACTTATGATTATCGCTTTTGTTGCATCAATTATATTCTTGCCTAGCTTCTTCAACTATGCGCCTTTCTTTACACAAGAATATTATCCAGTGGATCCATTGACAGTACCACAAATTTTATTACTTCTATCTATTTCTCAAGCGGCATTTCCAATGATGTATATCTTGTCTAATATTACAAGATGGATCAGAGAAGTGATTGCATCGATGATTAACAAAATTTCTGAACTTCAATAATAAAAAGCGCATCATGCGCTTTTTTTAACTCAAATATTTCAAACAAAAATCATATTTTATTCCATGAATATCATATAATGAGGTAAGCCATGATTATATACGGTAAAAACGTCGTGATTGAAGCTTTGAAAGCAAAACGACCAATATACAAATTGATGATTGATCACAAAATGTCGGATGCAGCTATTTTAAAGTATCTCAAGGACGTATCTATTCAAATTGATAAAGTTGATAAAGGTCATCTAAATAACATAACAAATCATGCAGTGCATCAAGGAATTGTTGCTGAAGTAGAACCATATCAATATAAAAAGATTGAAGATATCACGAACATATCTAATGGTAAGTTTATAATATTAGATTCAATTGAGGACCCACATAATTTAGGCGCAATCATTAGAACTGCAGATGCGATGGGTGTGGATGCCATCATCATGAGTCAGAAACAACAAGTACCATTAAATGCGACAGTTGCAAAAGTATCAACAGGTGCCATTGAATATGTCCCAATTGTTTTAGTTCCTCAATTATTTAAAGGTATTGCATTATTGAAAGAAGCGGGTATTAAAATATATGGTACCGATATGAAAGATGCTGTGTCATATCGAGATGCAAGTTACAAAGGATCTGTTGCAGTCATTCTTGGTAACGAGGGTAAAGGTATCCGAAATTCAATTAAACCATTATGCGATGAAATGATTATGATACCAATGAAAGGACATGTGCAGTCTTTAAATGTCAGTGTTGCAGCTGCACTGATGATGCAAGTACTCACACAATAAGATCAATGTATAAGATCAATGATTATGAAATTATATATTTAATCAAAGATCATTTTCATGAAGATGCTTTTGCATTCATGTTAAAAAAATACGAGAAATTCATTTGGAAAAATATACATTTATTGTATCTTGATGAAGATAACAAATATGATTTTTATCAAGAGAGTATTATCATGTTATATAAAGCCATTCAAACATTCAATGAGCGTTATAATAAAACTTTTACAAGATATTTTGAGCTTATACTAAAAAGAAGATTATACGCATTAAAAAAAGAAATCAATAGTTACGTATTGAAAGAACCAACGTTTTTTTATCAACTAGAATCACCATCTACATATAAAGAAGAGATGCATATTCATTTTGATGATGTAAGAAAACAAAAAGTATATGAACTATATTTTGATAGTCATCGATCCATTAAATATATTTCAGAAACATTGCATTTAAGTAAAAAACAAGTGTATAATACTATTTATTTGATTAAACAAAAAATCAAAGAAGAGATTTCTTGAAAATCCTTTTAAAATCGTTGACTCAATGTATGTATCGTGATAAAATACTCATACATTGACCACAGGAGTGGTTTTTTAATGCGTAAAAAAATTATTTTAATTTGTAGTGTATGTCTACATCGGAACTATACAATGACGAAAGCTTCTACAGCATCAGATCGCATTGAAATGAGTAAGTATTGTCCGCATTGTAATGCACATACGATACATAAAGAAACTAAATAGAGGTGTAAATTATGGCAATCAAAGTAAAAGATACAGAAGAAAAATCAAAATTACTTGAAGTTCTTACCAAAGAGTATAAGTGGGAGAATTTATTACTAGGTGTACTTGCGACAGTGTCTGCAGGTCTTGCACTTATGATTATCAGTGGAAATCCATTACTTCAAATTAATCCTAACTTTCCAATTCTTGGAACAGAACCTAACGGAACGATTTTTTCATGGGTTCTGCTTGTGATTTCGTTTTTTGGATTAATACTTGTCATTTATCCATTCTTTATTCCCGCGGTACCAGAACTTAAAAAGATTATTTGGCCAACGCGTTCAAAATTTTTAGATCAATCTGTACGCACAGTGCTATTCTTACTTTTCTTAACACTTGTTATCTTATTATTTAATTTCTTAATTCTTAACTTGCTTGGTGACATTTTATGAGCCAACAAGCACGTTGGTATATCATTCAAACGTATTCAGGTTATGAAAATTCAGTAAGAGAAGATTTACTGAGACGTGTTGATTCCATGGGTATGAATGATTTCATTTTCTCAGTCATCGTGCCGGAAGAAACGATTATTGAGAAAAAAGATAACGGTAAAGAAAAAGAAAAAATCAAACAATTATACCCTGGGTATGTATTCGTTGAAATGATCGTAACCGATGAATCTTGGTTTGTTGTGAGAAACACTCCAAGAGTGACAGGTTTCTTAGGTTCTTCGGGTGGTGGGACAAAACCTGTGCCACTTGCACCAGAAGAAATCAAACAAATTTTACTCAAAATTGGTGTTATTTCTAAACCTAAATATGATCAATTGCTTGATAAATACGTTGAGATTTTATCAGGTGCATATCAAGGTATTAAAGGGAAAGTATCCGATGTTGATAATGATCAAGCAAAAGTTGTTGTTGAAATTGACCTCTTTGGTCGTGCAACTCCAACTGAAATTGATGCTCACGAAGTGAAAGTTGTCGAATCCTAGGAATTTTCATTGACAACCACCTAGTTTCGTGATAATATAGCTTCGCATGTTTTAAAAACACACCATAGTGGAAGACATTGTCAAACCACA
>JAYOFY010000030.1:0-8630 GCA_038117465.1 Acholeplasmataceae bacterium | reverse complement strand
GAGTTGTAGAACATCTTCAAGTTCTGCAGAGCCTTTGACAATATAATGATCTTGATCTATTTTCGTAATATCTTTTTCCACAGCATCATGTTCATCAAAAATATCACCTACGAGTTCTTCTACAATATCTTCAAGTGATGCTAAACCTTGTGTCCCACCATGCTCATCTTTAACAATTGCTAAATGTTCTTTTTTTGTTTTAAGCATATGAAGTAAATCCACTATTCTCATGTATTCAGTCACAAAGATTGGATCTTTCATCATTTGTTTGACGGTCTTTTTACCTGTAACAACATGATAAATAAAATCTTTATAATGTAAAATCCCAATGATGTGATCTAAGTCTTTATCATAAACTGGTAATCTAGAATGTCCTGTCGATTCAAATATGTCTGAAATATCTTCTATATCATCTGTAATATCTACGGCTTGAATATCAACACGTGGTGTTAATATTTCCGTAACTTTTAATGCATCAAAATCAATGACACGTTGAATCAATTCTTTTTCATTGGCATTGATACCACCTTGTTTTTCTACTTCAGCAACATATGTGAGAAGCTCATCTTCAGTCACAGTTTGTTTTTTAAATTTGAAAAGTCGATTCATCCCTTGCTGGATGAGTCCAAAAATAAATGTGAGTGGTAAAATGATATAACTTACCATTTTTATAAAAGGTGTAATGAACATCGCAAAACTTTCTGGTAATTGTTTTGCGATACTTTTAGGCGTGATTTCACCAAAAATAAGCACCACCGTTGTAAGTACAACTGTAGCAATGGTAACACCTAAATCCTGTCCTAGTAAATCCACAAAAATAAGCGTAGCTAAAGACGCAGAGAGTATATTGACGATGTTATTCCCTACAAGGATAACTACAAGAAGTTTTTCAAACTTTTCATACATTGAGAGTGTTTTTGATGCACGTTTATTTCCTTGTTCAATCAGAAACTTTAACTTAATTGGGTTCAAGGATGAAAAAGCTGTCTCTGTTGCAGAAAATAATCCTGAAAGTATGATTAATATAATTAATGCAATTAAATATGAATTATACATCTGAATCCAACTCTTCTAAAATGGTCACTTCTATTTTTTTAAACACTTGGTCCTCTATGATTAAGGATTTGAATTTTATGTTATTAAATACAAATTCAACTACTTCTTGATCTTCAGGCAAATGTCCTAATTGATCTAACATAAATCCTGATAATGTATCATATGCTTCCACATCGATGCCAGCATCAAGTAAATCTTCAACATCATATATATTGACATCTCCTAATATGTGATAGACGCGATCACTTATTTTATGAATCTCAATATCGTCATCATCAAATTCATCAGAAACAGTACCGATGATTTCTTCAATAATATCTTCAAATGTCACAAGTCCTGATGTTCCACCATATTCATCTAAAACAATTGCAATATGGTTTTTAGACTGTTGCATTTCTTTCAATAAATCACTAATTTTTTGAGATTCAGGTATAAAGTAAGGTTTTCGCATTAAAGATTTCAAACGAATGGTCTTTCTTTTACCTGTTAAATAAGGGATGAAATCTTTTAAATGTACGGTTCCAATAATTGTATCTAAATTCTCTTGATACACTGGATATCGCGTAAAACGTTGATCACCAATAATTTTAATAATATCTTCTGGCGACATAGACACTTCTAAACCTTCGATGTCCACACGATGGGTCATCACTTCATATACTTCAGTGTCATCAAAATCAAATACATTATGAATCATTTCAGATTCTTCTTCATCAAGCACACCACTTTGAGAACTTTCAGTTACAATGGAACGAATTTGTTCTTCCGTCATATCTCTATCCGTGAGTTCTGGATTCAATTGTAATAACGTAGCAATCCATTTGGAAACTGTATAAATAATATATGTTATTGGATAAAACAATCTAAAGACAATGATATAAGGAATATAACTTCCGTATGCAAGTCTGTTATAGAATCGAATACCTAAACGCTTCGGTAAATGATTAAATAGAATCACGTATACAATATAAAATACAACCATGAATACAATAACAAGCCATTGGTGTATGACAATATTTGTCATAAGCAAATAAAAGATGATCATCATCAAAGACAAAATAAGTACACTAATCATTTGTTTATGGATTTCAAATGTTCTGTAATTTTCTGTATAATGCTTCAGTTTTTTCGCTTGATAATGACCTTTTTCAGCATCTTCTTCAAGCGTATCATCTGGCATTCGAATGAAAGCAACTTCCCCTAAATTAAGAATAAAAAGCATCACTAAGGATACGGATGTCAAAACAATATAAATGATGTTATCGGGTGTCATGATTTAAACCTAATAAAAAAAGACAACTTAAAAAAGACGTTATCTTCGGGTGTTCGGGATATGTTGGATCGTCGATCCTCTGGCTAACTTCCATGGATAAAATATACCTCATGTTTTAATTTATGCGTTATTATTTTACTAGATGATCATGCATTTGTCAATGTATATATATTTACAGCTATGTTATAATAGTAGCGTTACTTAAGGAGAACACATGCAAATCTTATTCAATTTAGTGTTATTACTCATTGGTTTTATTTTTTTGATTAAAGGTGCAGATTTTACAATTAACGGTGCAACATCTATTGCAACCAAGTTCGGTGTATCCAAAATTGTCATTGGTTTGACGCTTGTTGCATTTGGAACATCGTTACCTGAATTTGCTGTGAGTTTTGTTGCATCGATTCAAGCTTATGTCAATAATAGCAATGCAGATATCGCGTTAGGTAATGTGATTGGTTCTAATGTTGCGAATTTTGGATTAATATTAGGATTATCTGCGCTTTTGGTTCCAATTCATGTAAAAAACACCATCATTAAAAGAGATTTACCGTATTTGATCTTAATTTCTACTTTATTTGTGATCTTCATGTATTACTTTCAATCTCAAGCAGTGATTGCACGCATTGAAGGCGTGGTTTTACTCTTATTTTTCTTTTATTATTTAAAACTTTTATTTAAAGAAAAAAAGATGGATGTTGACATAGCAACTTCTGAAGGTTCGTTGAAAAAAAACGTATTCATCTTGATAATTGGATTGATTGGAGTTTCATTGGGTGGTTTTTTTGTAACATCATCTGCAGAAATGCTTGCGATTGAGTTACTTGTGAATGTGTTCCAAATGAATACTGATCAAGTCATTACATTAGTTGGACTTAGTGTTGTTGCCATTGGTACTTCTTTACCAGAACTCGTTACAACGCTCACAGCGATTAAAAAGGGAGATCATGATATAGCGATCGGTAATGTCGTTGGATCTAATTTGTTTAATATTTTATTGGTTGTCGGTTTATCATCTACGATTATTCCTCTTGGCGTGACATCAAGTGTTATTTTTGATGGTGTACTTGTGATTATAATCGTATTATTGACGTACGTCTATCTTATTAGGAATATTTCTTCTACTTACTTATGTGTCTTATCTTATATTTATCATTACGCGTTCAATATAAAAGGTCCTTATAAAAGGACCTTTTTTTGTCAATGTGCATAAGCCATGTTCTGTTCCCTAAACGGGTGTAATCATTTATCTCTATACAATGTATAGCATCTTTATTTTTTCAAATCAAGATGTGCCCCTACCATAATTTGGGTTTCTAGCTTGTGGGGTTTACCGCGTTTCACTCACTTATTTCTAAGTGCTTCGTCACTGTGGCACGTTACATTTACTTTCCTAGTTTCCCTTAGAAAGATCAACGCCGTTACACAAGGTACTCTAAGTTATTGTTTCCTTAGACACAAACACTACATGCAGTAAAGCATGTGCTAGCATGGACTTTCCTAACGCTTTATACGCTCGATTACCTTCCATTGACTTTACTATTTTATCATATAATTTAGTTTTTTGAATTTAAATCATTGAGTGCATCTTTTCTCGATAAATCAATGCGACCTTTATCATCAATCTTAATACATTTCACCATGATTTGGTCACCCAATGACACAACAGATTCTACTTTTTCTACGCGTTCATTGGCAAGTTTAGAAATATGGACAAGTCCTTCAGTCCCTGGCCATAACTCTACAAAGCATCCAAATGCTTCGATACGTTTAACAATACCCTCATAGACTTTTCCAACTTCAGCTTCTCTGACTAAATTCAAAATATGTGCTGCTGCTTTTTCGATCGTTGCACGGTCGTGATGCATCAAGAATACACGTCCATCTTGTTCGATATCAATTTTAATTTGATCATGATCTTCAATGATTTGACTAATAATTTTACCACCAGCACCGATGACATCACGAATACGATCTGGTGAGATTGAAATCATTTTTACTTTAGGTGCATATGGCGATAAATCTTCACGTACTTCAGAAATCGTTTCATTCATGTGAGAAAGAATTTCTAAACGTGCGAGTTTTGCTTGCTCGAGCGCTTCATGTAAAATGGCTTCATTAATACCTGTGATTTTAATATCCATTTGTAAAGCTGTAATTCCATTTTCAGATCCAGCCACTTTAAAGTCCATGTCACCTTCATGATCTTCCATACCTTGAATATCTGTTAAGATTGTGTAATGATCGCCTTCTTTAATAAGACCCATTGCAATCCCTGCAACTGGTGCTTTAATAGGGACACCTGCCGCCATTAAAGCCATGGATCCAGCACAAATGGTTGCTTGTGAACTCGAACCATTACTTTCTAAAATTTCAGATACAACACGAATAGAATATGGGAATTCTTCTTCATTAGGAAGTACTTGAAGTAATGCTCTTTCACCTAAGGCACCGTGACCTACTTCTCTACGACCAACACCACCGTAACGACCAGTTTCTCCAACTGAGTAAGGTGGAAAATTATAATGAAGCATGAAACGTTTTGAATCCTCTATTGAAAGACCGTCAATAATTTGGTTTTCACCTAATGATCCTAATGTGACAACACCTAATGCTTGTGTTTGACCTCTCGTAAATAATGCAGATCCATGTGTTCGTTTTAACACATCAACTCGAGATGCTAAATCTCTTATTTCGTCCACTTTTCTACCATCAGGTCTTACTTTATCTTCCGTGATAAGTCGACGGAGTTCTTTCGTGACTAAATCGTCTAAAATCATTTTTACGAATTTTAAGTTGAGATCATAAGCTTTTTGATCGAACACTTGAACACCATCGATGTTTTTGAAAAATGATTGCGCTTCGTAATGTGATAATACTTGTTTTTGAATCGATTCAATCGCTTCATATCTTTCAAGTTTATCTACAATTGAAACTGCTTCAACAAGTGCTTTCCCTGCTCTTTCAGTAACTTCTTGAACAAGATCAACTTCTGGTTCTAGAGATTCAAACGGCATTTTTTCTACAGGGAAATCTTTTAAAATTTCTTCTTGGAATTCACATAATTCTTTAATCATTTCATGTGCAAACAAAATCGCATCTAACATATCTTTTTCAGATACCTCTTTTGCACCCGCTTCCACCATATTAATGGCATCTTTTGTTCCAGCAACAATGAGGTCAATATCCGATACTTCCATTTGTTCTGGTGATGGATTTACGATGAATGCACCATCGACTCTACCGATATGTACTGCAGCAACTGGGCCATAAAATGGAATATCTGACGTGTTGATAGCAAGTGAAGATCCGAAGAAGGCAGCCATTTCTGGAGATGCTTCTTGATCACTGGATAAAACTGTATTAATTACTTGTACATCATGCATGAATCCTTCTGGAAATAATGGACGTAACGGTCTATCAATCAGTCTAGATGTTAACGTTTCATGTTCTGATGGACGTCCTTCTCTTCTTAAGAAACCACCTGGAATTTTACCAGCTGCATATAGTTTCTCTTGATAAATCACCATTAAAGGGAAAAATCCTGCGTTAGCAGATTCAGTTTTTGCAGTTGCAACACTTAAAACCTGTGAATCTCCATACGAGATAAGTGCAGCACCACGTGCTTGTTTGGCCATTTCACCAATTTCAACACGTAACGTGCGACCACCAAATTGTTTTTGGTATGTTTTCTTGGACATATAAAATCTCCTTCATTTTATATTTTTCTTTTTTTCTTTATATAACCTTATTTATCTTATCATAAATTAAGGTAATTGTATATAAAAAAAAGGCATGTCGATTAACGACGAATGCCTAATTTGACGATGAGCTCTTGATAGCGATTCACATCTTTGAATCTTAAATATGATAGTAAGCGACGTCTATGTCCAATTTTTTGGAATAAACCACGTCTTGAATGGAAATCGTGAATATGTGTCTTTAAGTGACTATTCAATTCTTCAATTTCAAATGTCAATAACGCGATTTGTACCTCAGGTGAACCTGTGTCACTATCGTCACGACGATAAGCAGTAATGATTTCCTGCTTTTTTTGAGCTGTTAAAGCCATGTATTACCTCTCTGCGTACTACTAAAGTAAAGGAATCGTGCCATAAACCTTGTAGTCGACAATTTGGATTATACCATATTTTTTTCAAAATGCAATTAAAAACTTACATTACACCTTTACAAATTGATCTACAGGTAGAACAAATACAGTTGCACCACCCACTTCAACTTCAATAGGCATCGCTGAGAATGATCCAAATTCATTCACAATCGTGTTTGGAACAAGTTTTTGACGTTTTTTAGAATTTGCTTCAATAATATCTAAAACATTAATGACTTTTTCATCGTTCACACCAATCATAAAGGTCACATTTCCTGCTTTTAAGAAACCACCTTGGGTCGCAAGTTTTGTAATAAAAAACTGTTCATGGACAAGTGCTTTTTGAACTTTGTTCGCATCATCACTTGATACAATTGCAATAATTAATTTCATAAATCCCCTCCTATTGATGCTCTTATTATACCATATTTACGCTTTAGTTAATAATTTTCTTATGGCCTTTTCATCTGAATTTAATTGGTGGATGAGATGTTCTTTTGAATCAAATTTTTTCTCACTTCTTATATAATCGTAAAACTCTATGGCTAAATGTTTTCCATATAAGTCACCATCGAAATCAAAAATATAGACTTCTAATCTCGGTTTCTCTTGATAATTAATGGTAGGATTATGACCAATGTTTGCCATGCCATAATACCACTTTTGTTGATGTAGTACACCTACAGCATAAACACCTAATTTAGGAATATGATAATCGCCATATTCAATATTGGCTGTCGGATACCCTAGGGTTCTTCCTAAATGATTCCCATGAACCACCTGTCCGTAAATACGATAGTTTCTTGAAAGTAATGCTTTAGCAACTTGTATATCGCCTTGAGATAATCGTGTTTTTACTAGTGACGAGGAGATACGCATATGATCATAAATTTCTTCCTCAATAACAACGACTTCAAAATGTGGTTTTAAATCTTCAATACCACCTGCACCATACTGTCCAAAACGCGCATCTTTGCCTAATACGAGTCTTTTAACGTGTAGTGATCTTAAATACTCAATGAACGCTTCAATGGATAGTGATGCAAATGCATCATCAAAGCTTACCATCCATACATAATCAAGATGAAATCCATTTAAGCAATCTATTTTATCTATGACTGACATCAGTTGTCCATGCGGCTTTTTCGTTAAAAATGAGACAGGATGCGGATCAAATGTCATGAGTGCAGACTTAGTATCCTGATAAGACGTCGTTTTCAAGATCAATGCTTGATGTCCTAAATGAATCCCATCAAAATTCCCTATTGTTAACGTAACTGGCTCTGTATTTTTTATATTATTGTATACATCTTTAATTTTTATCATGGTTCCTCATTGTAAAATACAATTTTAAATTGATCATGTCCTTTTGGTTCATAAAATGCAATCATATGATTCGATTGATCATAAACTCTAAAAGGTTCTTGAATATGATATTGTCTTTGATATAATATCATGACATGTTTTATTTTTTCAGCAATAAAATCCGATACTTGAATTTTAGGATATGACTCTAAAAGAACTTCTAATGGTATTAAATCATTGAGTGTTATGTCATCTAGTACTTTTGCATGTTCTACTAGAAATGGGCCACTTTGTAAACGACGTAATGATTTTAACATCGCAACCGTGTTTAAATGTGACGCTAAATCCATCGCATAACTACGTATATATGTCCCTTTTGAGACTTTAAGAATCATATGTAAGTAAGGATACTCATAAGAAATGATGTCTTGATGATCAATAGTGACATCTTTTTTCTCTCTTTTTATCTCAATACCTTCTCTTGCCAATTCATATAATTTTTTGCCATTCACTTTTCGTGCTGATACCATCGGTGGTTCTTGTTTGTAATGTGACATTTTTGGCAATGCATTGAGAATATCATCAAAATTAACATGTTGATCATTGATTTGAACAGTATCTCCGGTATAATCATAGGTCGTTGTTTTTTTACCAAATTCAATGGTTGTTTCATAGGTTTTATCGTTGGTCAAAAAATACGAAGATAACTTTGTTGCATGTCCTAGTAGGATCACGAGTAATCCTGTTGCAAAAGGGTCAAGCGTACCAGCATGACCAATTTTTTTAACAGGAAATTTCTTTTTTAGTTTACGAATGACATCATACGATGTCATTCCAGCTTCTTTGTCTATAAGAATTATGCCATTCATATAACATTATTATAAA
>JAYOFY010000029.1:0-9451 GCA_038117465.1 Acholeplasmataceae bacterium | reverse complement strand
ATCATCACCAGATCTAACGATATAGAAATATCCATCAAATTATGTTAAATAAGATGTTGGTCCTTGATTTGGACCTGTTGCATACCAATTAACATACCCAGCTGGTAAGCTTTCATCCACTTGCTTTGTGTTTAGATTATAAACGATAGATACTTGATCACCATTATCAAAATCTCTTGCTTGAATGAGTAATCCATTTACACAGATCGCAAATAAGCTTTCAAATACAGGTTCTGTTGGGAATGCTGAGTCTGGTCCCATTGGTTCAATACCAAATTCCATTTCTCCTAATACTTCTTGGCCATCAAATATAACAAGTAATGTTTTAGCATCATAAAGTAACAAGAATGCTTCAATGTTATCAAATTTATAGTATTGTGAGATGGCAAATGTTGAATCATCTTCAGGCGCATATTGTGCAAGTCTAGGTGGTGTATCAGAAACAACAACAGTTCTTGTTACGGATGCTGAGTTCCCTGATGAATCCGTCGCAGTATAAGTAATCGTATAAGATCCAACTGTGTTAACATCTACAGTTCCTGATGCCAATGCATTACCCGTACCATCCAAATTATCCGAGTATATTGCGCCTGGGTCAGTGAATGTATCACCTAATTGAATTGTGATAGTTTCATCACCTACAAGTGTAACAACTGGTGCAACTGTATCTCTAAGTTCTACAACAACTGATCTAGTAACCGAATCTGCTTGATTACCTGCAGTATCCGTATAGCCATATGTTAGTGTGTATGTTCCTGGAGTGGACATATCTACTGTACCAGTTACCGACGCAGTACCTGTACCATCTACATTGTCAGCAAATGTTGCGCCTGGATCTGTAAATGTGTCTCCTTCAGTGACAGTCATTGTTGCCAATCCGTTTAATGCAACAACTGGTATTTCATTATCTTCAACGGTCACGTTGAAAGTAATTGAAGCCTTATTGTCATTTTCATCTGTAACAGTAATTGTTACCGTATACGTTCCTGGAACATCATAATTAACATTATCATCCACTTGAATATCTAATGCATCCACAGAAGATTCATTATCTGATAAGTTTTCAATAAGTGTTTCCCAATTTGTTGGTTCACTACCAACATCAACGGTTTGATCTAAAATGTCATCAAACGTTGGAATTTCTCTGTCACCACAAGCAACTAACACAAGTAGTAAAGCATCGAAATGGTTTATATGAAATATATAAAAAATGCAAAGTTTTATTTCAATAAAAAAAACACCTTTATGTTTAGAGTGTTTTTTTTATTTGACTTGAGTTTTACTTGAGTGTTGGGTGACCACCTTCTAAAGTGTTTTCAAAGTCCCAAATGGATGGTTCAAACAGTTGGTCTTTACGCTGTAAAATGACAGCAAGTATTTGGAATTGAGAATAACCATCTTGTTGATGTGTAAACACCTTAATTATGTTTGTTATTGAATCGGAGAATGTATCTATTGGTTTGTTTAGCTTTTTAAATGGCGCTATCATTAAGAATTTACTTATAGATAATGTATTCATATACATTAACATGACATCAGAAGAGAATCAACAGGACAGTTTTTATGTAGGCATCCTAACACCACGCTTAAATTATTATAACTACATAACAAACGTTCATGTTTCTGGAACTGAGTCTATTCAAATTGCCAATCTTTGAACATATAGTAGAAATTAAAAAAAGACGATCAAATGATCGTCTTTTTTTATTAATACAGTCCTCTTAATTTCATTGCTTGTAACACTCTAATATATGATAGTTGATTTGCTGCACCCATCAGTTTTTCATATTGTTGATTAGATTGAATATACATATCGTGAAATAAATCATTCATCAATGTTTTGAGTTTTACATCAACAACTTCAGGATGCCACTGATGAAAGGTTCTATTTTGTTCGATTTCTAGTGCCGATACAAAGACGCCACCTGCATTTGCTGCTTTTCCTGGTCCAAACATGATTTTATTGTTTTTCATATAATTGATGGCATCACTTTTTACTGCAATATTCGCACCTTCTGCAACAACTCTCACGCCATTTTTGTGTAATATTTGAATGTCTTCTAGTGTAATATCATCTTCTTTTGCACAAGGCAAGGCAATCTCACAAGGATGATGCCAAAATTTGTTATCTTTATGGACTTGCTGTTGATTATGGTAGCTTTCTAAAGGTGATTGATTGGTTACTTTATGTAAAATAATATCACTAATATCTAGACCATTCTCATCATATAAATATGCTGTCGAATCGGATATACCTATAATTACAGCACCCAAAGCCTGTGCTTTTAATGCCGCATGAATCCCAACATTTCCAGCACCACTTATGAATATTTTTTTACCTTGTATCGTTTCTTTATGAACTTCTTGATAATAGGCTTCTACAAAATAAATCAAACCAAAGCCTGTTGCTTCTTTTCTTATAAAAGACCCGTTAAGAAGCGTTGGCTTTCCAGTAAGTGGATATAAGCTTTCTTGTTTGAGATTTTGATACTTTGCATTCATGAATCCAAGAATTTCACCATCAATGCCTAAATCTCCAGCAGGTATATCGACATGTTCACCGATATATGGCGCGAGTGCTTCCATGAATGCATAACTGAAGCGTCTTAACTCTCTTTTTGATTTTCCTTTAGGATTGAAATCACTGCCTCCTTTAGCCCCACCCATCGGATACCCTGTGAGTGCATTTTTAAAGGTTTGTTCAAAAGCAAGTGCTTTAATTATATCTAAATTGACAGAAGGATGAAATCTCATCCCGCCTTTATAAAGTCCTAATGCACCGTTATGTTGAACACGATACCCTGTATTCACGTGAAGCTTTCCTTGATCATCTTCCCAAGGCACTTGAAACGTCATAATACGTTCAGGAATAAGTAATTTTTTAATGTAAAACACGTCATCTTCTTTAAACTTTATGTATTGATCTTCTAAACTTTTAAAAAATTTAGGTACTGCGTGAAACTAATGTGGTTGTGAAAATTCATGAATGTTCAATTCGTTTAAAATAGTTACGATGTTCATGTTAATCCTCCAGCATTATCTTATCATGATTCATTTAATTTGAATCTGAGATTTTTCAAAATAAAACGATAAAAAAGCATCTCTTTTGAGATGCTTTTTTTTACTTAATTGCCTGCACGTAATCTCGCCCAAATGTTTTCAATTTTAAGTTTTAAATCTAGGTTATATCTATGCATTTGATCAAATGCACGTATCTCAACGGCATACTCTGGTCCATATATTTCATTACTGACAATATAATCGACAACATCTTGTCTTGGAGACGTATAACCGATGGTAATGGAGTTTGCAAGTGCAACTTCATAGCGCATCATATAATTAATAAACGTATACGCTAAATCTTTGTTTTCAGAGCTTTTTGGAATGGCCATCATATCCATCCAAACATTGGTGCCTTGATGTGGCACATACCAACCTAAATGATCGTTTTCTGGTAATAAATAAATCGCTTCTCCAGAAAATGCATGTGCGACATCTATGGTTGGATTTGGTTTTAAAAAGACATCATAAATCTCTGTTGTTAACAAGCGTGTGTTATTGCCAATCGCATTTTCTAACCATGCTTCACCTGCAGCAAGTTGTGCATCCGTTGCATCGTTAATAGAAATTGTTGGACCATATACAGCGCGCATCGAAATCATCATTGCATCTCTAGAAATATCATAAAACATAACACGTAAGTCTTGTCTTGTTAATATGTCCCATCCAGAAGATTCAACATCTTCTTGACTTACAACTTCTTTGTTATAAATAATCCCAACGTTTCCCCAATAATACGGTACTGCATAATCTAATATTTGAAAATCTTCAATTTGTGTAAGTAAATTCAAATAATCGACACTTAGATCTTCTTTTGTAAAATCAGGAAGTTTATCCCAATCAATGGTTTCTAAGTAATTCCCTACTGCGAGTTCTTCAATCGCATAATCACTAGGAACAACAATATCAAAGGATGCATCTTTAATTTGTGTTACTGCAATCTCATTCGATTCAAAAATAATAATATCGACATTCACATTGTATGCATCTTCAAAATCAGCAACAATATCTTCATCAATATATTCTCCCCAAATAAATAACTTAAGTGATGCTTTAGATTCACATGAAGCTAAATAAAAAGTAAATAGTAACCCGACAAAAACTAATAAAAACTTTTTCATTTTTTCCTCTTATATTTTTTTATTTTTACTACTGAAAGTGAAATCTTTATAGATTTCTGATATCGTGCTTCTGTGGGTTCATCTCTCCTTTTTTATTTTGCTGAAAATATTGTAGCATTATTTTTTAAAATGACAATACTTTTGATGTATTTTCATAAAAAAAGATGTAAATAAATTTACATCTTTTTTCTTTTTTATTCTATTTCTCCATGATACATGACCATACCACCATAGACATTACTCACTTGATAGCCTTGGTTTCCTAAATATCTTGCAACCATTTGAGAACGTGCACCTGTTAAGCAAATCACATAATAATGTGTTTCTTTATTGATTTTATCAATATGACTTAAGAAATCAGATGTTGGCATATTAATTGACCCTGGTATATGTCCTTCTTCATATTCATAGACTTCTCTACAGTCAATGACATTTGCATTTCCTTCTTTAATGTCGGTTTCTAACACTTGCATCTCTACATTTTCAAATAATTTTTTATCTGAAAAGTCTAAACTTAGATTTGATAATGTAATCATATAAACCTTCTTTATATTTATAAAACGCCTTAAACACTTTAACTGAATGTCTAAGAAATGTCAACTTTTACAAATTTAAATGCTTTTTTATTAAAGATTAAAATCTTTTTCTTTATAAAACAAAATCCTTTGGTCTTCGTTATCGATCATATCTTTTAATTGTGCAACATCTTTATCCCCACGACCAGATAGATTAACAACTAAAGTTTTATTTTTTGGCATCGTTTTGGCAAGTTTAATCGCATAAGCAACAGCATGTGATGTCTCTAAAGCTGGAATAATACCTTCAAGTCTTGATGTTAGAAAAAAAGCTTTTAATGTTTCCTCATCCGTCACACTCACGTATTTCACTAAACCTTCATCATGAAAATAACTATGTTCTGGTCCAACACCTGGATAATTTAACCCTGCTGCAATAGAGTGAACAAGTGAAGGTTCATCATGGTCATCTTTTAATATCAATGTTTTAAAACCATGAATCACACCTTCAACACCCTTCGTAATCGTGGCTGCATGTTTATCTGTGTGTAAACCGTATCCTGCAGGTTCAACACCATATTTAATCACTTCTTTATCCTTCATGAAAGCATCAAATAATCCAATTGCATTGGACCCACCGCCAACACATGCCAGTAAGGCATCCGGTAGTTTTTCAAATTGATCAAGATGTTGTTGTCTTGCTTCAACACCAATGACTCTATGAAAATACTTCACCATCGTTGGATAGGGATGCGGTCCAACTGCAGAACCTAGTAAATAAAATGTGGATTCAGCATTTTCAATGAAATCTAATAGTGCTTCATCGACTGCAGATTTTAAATTTCTTTGCCCACTCGTTGCTGCAATGACTTTTGCACCAAGCATCTCCATTCTAAAAACATTCAGCGCTTGCCTTTTAACATCGATTTCTCCCATATAAATAATACATTCCATATCAAATAATGCACATGCTGTTGCGGTTGCAACACCATGTTGTCCTGCTCCCGTTTCAGCGATCACACGTTTTTTACCCATACGTTTTGCAAGTAAAACCTGACCAAGTGTATTATTGATTTTATGTGCACCCATATGATTTAAATCTTCTCTTTTAAATAATATTTGTGCACCTCCGACATATTCAGAAAGTCTTTTGGCCTCATAAAGTGGATTAGGCCTTCCCGTGACTTGTCTAAATAAATGTTGTAGCTCTTCAATAAAACTTGGGTCTTTTATGGCCTTTTCAAATTCATCACTTAAATCTCTTAATAATACATCTAATACAGGCGGTACAAATGCACCACCATATTTTCCAAAATATCCTTTTTGCATGTTCATAGCTCCTTATTTTTATATTTTTTTTGTATATGATATAAAAATAGTTGCCATCGATATGTTGTCATATAAAATTTAGTATAAAATGTCATCTTATGTAGCCTCCAAATAAAAATGTCGAACCGATTGCGAGATCGATTCGACACCTTGTCATAAACGATACAAGCCTCTATATATAATCAAATAAAGGCCTGAAGAAAATCAATATTTTCAACTACCTTTTGTGAGGCTTTGCCAATTAAATTGAGTGTTTTTAATATACGTCATTGAGTGCTCCAATTTGTAATTATTATAACGCGAAAATAAACATTTTCAAGTAAAAAGATTAAAAAAACACTAAGAAGGTGTTTTTTATATTTGCATCTCTTTATAACTTCTTTTTCTTTCGTTCTCAATTAAAATCTTTTTTCTAAGTCTAATCGCATCAGGTGTTACTTCGACAAGTTCATCATCTTCGATAAATTCAAGTGCTTCTTCTAGTGTGAATGTTTTAGGATTTTGAAGTGCGATGGCATCATCAGCACCACTTGAACGTACATTTGTAAGTTGTTTGTTTTTACAAGGATTTACAACAAGATCATTATCTCTAGAATGTATACCAACAATCATACCTTCATAGACATCCACAGCAGGTTCTACACACATAACGCCGCGTTCAGATAATTTCCATAACGAATATGCCATTGTTTTTCCAGATTCTTTTGCGATAAAAACACCATTTCGATAAGATTCAATCAGACCTGCATAAGGTTGATAAGAATCAAATGATTTTTCCATAGTTCCTTCACCTTTAGTTGACGTGATAAATTCACTTCTATATCCAATAAGACCTCTGGTAGGAACTAAGTATCTCATTTTTGTATACCCCATGTCTGAAATCAAGTCTTGCATCATCCCTTTTCTTTGATTGAGTGCATTAATGACAGTACCTATGACTGTATCAGGTGCCGTAATATAGATTTTTTCAAAAGGTTCATGTTTCACACCATTTATCTCTTGATATAACACTTCTGGTTTTGATACACAAAGTTCATAGCCTTCACGGCGCATATTTTCAAGTAAGATAGAAAGGTGTAGTTCACCTCTACCTGAAACTTTGAAACCCTCTACATGATCTAGGGGTTCAACAATAAGTCCAACATTCGTTTCTAATTCCTTAAATAGTCTTGCACGAAGATGTCTTGTTGTTACAAGTTTTCCACTTCTACCAACAAAAGGACTATCAGAGACTAAAAAAAGCATTTGAAGTGTTGGTTTTTCAATATCAATCATCGGTAGTGGTTCAACATGATTGATATCACAAATCGTTTCTCCTATGGATATATCACTCATACCTGCAAAAATGACCATATCACCGGCAAAAGCTTTTAAAACTTCTACTTTTTTAAGGCCTTCGTGAATGAACAGTTTAGAGGCTTTGACTTGTTTAATTGCGCCATCTCTTGTAGAAAGTTTATACGTTTTATTAAGTTCAAATGTACCTCTGTGAATACGCCCAATGCCTAGTCTTCCAATGTAATCATCATAGGCAAGAGAAGATACTTGAAGTTGTAATGGTTCACTATCGGTGTTTGAATACGGGTCAACATGGTTCGTAATCAATTCAAAAAGTGTTGTTAAATCTTGACTTTCTTCATTTAAAGACGTTTGAGCAATGCCTTTTTTAGCCATCCCGTAAATGATTGGGAAATCTAATTGTGCATCCGTCGCTCCGAGTTCCACAAATAAATCAAAACATAAGTCAATGACTTCATTAGGCCGTGCATCTTTTTTATCAATTTTATTGATCATCACAATAGGACGAAGACCATTTCTTAGTGCACGTTCTAATACCACACGAGTTTGAGGCATTGGTCCATCGGTTGCATCTACAAGTAAAATAACTGTGTCGACTGTCTTTATAATGCGTTCTACTTCACTTGAAAAATCTGCGTGTCCAGGTGTATCTACAATATTAATTTTAAAATCTTTATATTTGATGGCACAGTTTTTAGAATAAATCGTAATCCCACGTTCACGTTCTAAATCATTAGAGTCCATCACTTGTGATACGACAACTTCATGATCGCTAAACACACCACTCTGTCTAAGAAGTGCATCAACTAGTGTAGACTTTCCAGTATCTACATGGGCAATGACTGCAATATTGATAATTTTTTCTTTCATTTAATCCCTCACCATATAAGATTACCACATCACACTCAATTTACAATGTTATAAACAAAAAAATTATCTATAGTTGTTTAATCTAAATAAAAAAGCCAACTTCTTAGCTGGCTTTATCACGGATATTTTTGGTGACCCGTACGGGATTCGAACCCGTGAATGCATGCGTGAAAGGCATGTGAGTTAACCATTTCTCCAACGGGCCACAAGTGGCGGAGCAGGAGGGATTTGAACCCTCGCGCCGGTAACCCGACCTAACGGTTTAGCAAACCGTCCTCTTAACCACTTGAGTACTACTCCTTGACGCTATAATAGAATATATTATTTTTTGATTTAAGTCAACATATACGTAAACTTCTTTGCCTTGACTCAAATGTCAATTCCATATACAATGATAAAGTATCTATTTAATAAAAAAGAGGTAATAAATGATGTTATATGATATTGGATTAATTGGGATTGCAGTGATGGGGGAAAACCTCGCCTTAAATATGGCTTCAAAAGGATTTTCTGTTGCTGTTAATTCTAGAAAAATTGAAACGGTTAATACATTTTTAAATGGTCGTGCAAAAGGATTCCCGATCGGTGGTACGGATGATGTAAAAATACTTGTATCGATGTTAAAAAAACCTAGAAAAGTGATGCTGATGATAAAAGCCGGAAATCCAGTGGATATGGTCATTGAACAATTGATGCCACTTTTGGATAAAGGAGATGTTATCATTGATGGTGGGAACTCTTTATATCATGATACAACGAGACGAACACAATATTTAAAAGAAAAAGGCTTGTTATTTATCGGAACAGGTGTATCTGGTGGTGAAGAAGGTGCCCTTACAGGTCCATCCATTATGCCTGGTGGATCAAAAGATGCATGGCCTTTAGTAAAACCTATTTTACAAGGCATTGCAGCGAAAGTTGAAGACGGAAGTGTATGTTGTGATTGGGTTGGCGAAGATGGTGCAGGTCACTTCGTTAAGATGGTTCATAATGGTATCGAATACGGAGATATTCAACTCATTACCGAGGCTTATCACATTATGAAAGACTATTTAAACATGACCAATGATGAAATGTCAGAAACATTTAAAACATGGAATCAAGGTGTATTAGATAGTTATTTAATTGAAATTACTTATCAAATTTTAAGCTATAAAGATGAACAAGGAAACCATTTAATTGATGCAATATTAGATACTGCTGGTCAAAAAGGTCCTGGAAAATGGACAGCAAATGCTGCACTAGAATATGGGGTAC
>JAYOFY010000028.1:6964-9803 GCA_038117465.1 Acholeplasmataceae bacterium | reverse complement strand
GGAGCTTCATCTGTTCCAAAATACTTTACAATTTCATGAGGTTCAACGATTGCTTTAAGAAAAAAAGAACCTCTTCTAAGCCCCTTTACAAAACAACGCGCCATAAACATTCATCATTCAGATCTTGTTGTTTTAGAAAAGAAACATCAAGAGGATGGTTTAATCGGTGTCTTCAATGTTTCCAATAAAACAACATCTGTAAATCTTTCTTTTATGAAAGAACTCGGTTATGGACGTATTCAAAAAGATTTAATTCAAGGTCGTGAAATATTAAAAAATCAATCTAGCATGATACTTGCCCCTTATGAAATACTATTTATCCCAGTGAAGACTGCTTAGCAGTCTTTTTTTTATATAAAAAAACACTTGTAATCAAGTGTTTTAAAGGTCAAATGGTGGAGTTAGAGGGGATTGAACCCACGACCCCTTGCACGTCAAGCAAGTGCTCTCCCGCTGAGCTATAACTCCATTCGCACTTAACATTATACATGATTTATGTGATGAATCAAGTTGTAGTGTGTATTTGATTTAAAACAAAGTCTGATTTTTGAGAAATATAGGTGGCTAAGTCTCTATATCCAAAAGATAATGACATCATTGAATTCATTATATCATCATCATAAATTGGTTTATATGTATCAATAAATGCTTTAAAAAAATCAAATGTAAATACAGTTTGAATCAATGTCTCAAGATGCGCTTCATATTGAAATTTAAAACTATCCATGTCAAATAACACTTCCATTAATGGATGATTAACTTCTTGACCAGCTAAATAGGAAAAAATTTCTCCATAATGATACAAAGTATTGTTGATCAGCTGATTTTCAAATACAGGCGCGCCATCCCATCCTTGCCCTAAACTGTGATCGAGATCATAAGGGATAATATGATACGTCTCAGTAACATCATCAACATACAAATAATAATTGTTTGCCATCGATCGAAAATCATCAGGATTTCCTAATAGAAATGAGACTGCAAACATTTTTGATAATGCTTGGATATCCATATTTGCCTCAACAAATGCTTTTTTAAAGGTCATATCTTCATTTGCTAACACATCAATGAGTAGATTCAGTGCATCGTGTGAGGATGTGTTCTTATTTGTTTTTAAATCATAGGCAGGACGATAATTTATGGATACATCTTTAATACCAATGGAACCTTCCATTAAGTTCGTTAAATTAGCTGGACCAAATTGTTGCCATAATGATTTATATAAGTCTCCAACTTGACCATCTGTAGCATCAAAACGTCTTTTTATAAACCATTCGTCAATCGGCTCAAATGCTGTCATAATGCCAACTTTATATATATCTTCATCGATATGAACTTCTACATATATGAGCGTTGCACGTTGTGCAACCACATCATACGCTTGATATAATTTGAGCGCACCAAATTCATTCATATATGTTTCGTCATAGTTACGATTATATTTTAAATCTAATTCTTCTAATCCAAAAAGAAAGCCATCTCGAGTGACATCTGTAAATAGCTGATTAAACTTGAGTTTAAAATGATTGAGTTGTAACATGCCTTCGTCATTTAAAAAGCGATTCCTAGAAAGATTACCTCTTGTTCTAAAAGGCACATCTTGCATTTCTATCGTTCCAAAATCGTCTTGATAAGTAATACTAGACATGATATAGTCATCACTTTTATAATTACCAAATTGATCAAAATATGTTTGCATAGACTGATCTAATAAAGTGGCTTGATTTTGAGTCATAGAGATGACTAAAGACTTATGGTTTTCATGATTAAAAAAACGATCATAATTCGCATCTAATAAAATCTCTTCCTCATCTATTGTTACTGGATCCGTCTCAGGTATAAGTGTTGTCTCACAACTTATTAGAAAAACGCTTATTGTAACAATCATAACTAAGTTTAAAAATTTCTTATTCATCATAAAATCTTAATACCACTTCTACACCTTCATTTATATTTCTGATGTAAAAAGATCCTCCGTGTGCTTTCATTATCTGATCTACAATTGATAAACCTAACCCTAGACCATCTGAGTTAACTTTGTAAAATGTCTGATTCAAAAAAGGCAAGTGTGCTTCATCTATTGGTGTTGTTTGATTGGTAATCATGACATCAAAATAATCTTGATACTGTTCATACTTAATTTCAATGATAGAATCTTTATTTCTGAATTTTATCGCATTATTTAAGACATTATTGATCACTTGTCTCATGCTGAGTGCATCCATACTTAATATTTTATCGGATTTAGGCTTCTTATGGTTAAAATCAACATCATGATGAATGAGTGATAATTCATTTATGATGTCTTCTATAAGTGTGCAAATCCCTTTGTCTTTTTTATGTAAACTGTTTGTATTACTTTGTAATTTAGAAATGAGCATGACATCATTTGTCAATTTTTCTATGAGTTTGATTTGGCTGTGCATCATTTTATAGTAAGTTTCAATTTTTGCACTGTCTTTCGTAACTGACAATAAATCGATTGCTGATTGAATCACAGAAATCGGAGTTCTAATTTCATGAGATATGTTTGCAATAAATGTTTTTGATAATTGATCTTGTTTTTTTTCTTTTTCTAGTTCTTTTTTTAGTGTGTCAATCGTATCGTTTAACCTTTTTTTCATAGAAATAAAAGAAACCATCAATGTTTTAAACTCATCATTTCTATGCGTATCAGGTAGTGATACATCATTTGATTGTGTGAGATGTATAAGTTGATGAATTGGTTTTGAAAATCGTTTTGAAATAAAGAAAGCCGTTAAAATGGACAAGATAATCCCTAAACTTGTGATATATATGAAAAGATCATTAATGAGTGATATACTCTGATTAAGACCTT
>JAYOFY010000028.1:830-6954 GCA_038117465.1 Acholeplasmataceae bacterium | reverse complement strand
GACTTCTTCAGTGATGATATTTTCATCGTTAAGTTGGATGAGTATTCTAATCGGTAAATCTCTCGTATTACCAAAAAGACCTTTTCCTGTTTTATCATATACCATCATTCGGCCATTACTCGTAGACATAAAGTCATTGATGATCTCTTCATGAAGATCAACGTCATTTGAGCTCAATTCTATATCTAATGCTTCTATGGATTCAATCATTTTAGATTCTAAATCATTTTTATAAATTGAAGGAACGAGTAAGTTTTGAGCGACACCTAAAATAATAAAAACAAGCACCATTGTCCCAACGATAAATAATAAAAGTTTATAAAAAATAGGAAATGGTTTCATCGTTGAACCTCAAAATAATAGCCTACACCAAATACAGTATGGATGCATGAAACATGTGATAATTTATGTCGAATACGTTTAATTGTTGTATCTACTGTACGCGTATCCCCATCAAATAAATAGCCCCAACACATCTCAAGAAGTCTTTCTCTTGAAATTACTTCTTTTGGATGCTCATATAAATATTTCAACACTTCAAATTCTTGTTTCGTAAGTTTTGTTTTTTTTCCATCGACATTGACTTCATATGTATTCTTAATAAGCTGAAAAGCTGTATGATTCGAACGTCTAACAGATAACATATGTTCGATTCTTAGATGTAATTCTTTCAAAGAAAATGGTTTTGTAAGATAATCATCCGCTCCAAGTTCCAAACCAAATATCTTGTCTGAAGCTTCACTTCGAGCTGTTAACATGATCACAGGCAATGCAACTGTTTGTTTAATTTTTCTTAATACCGACCATCCATCTAAATCATCTAGCATCACATCTAGAATAACACCATCAATCGCATTAGTTTCTATCATCTCCATCACTTCTGAACCCTTTGAAACTAAAAATACATCATATGCATAAGATGTAAAGTAATCTTTTAGAATCGTTTGTAAGTTTAAATCATTTTCAACGATTAATAGTTTTTTATTCATACCTATATTTTATCATGACGAAACCATAAAAAAACGATAGTTTCAAATTTGTTAGATGTTTGACACAACTCTGACATAAATCCATAATATAATGAATGTAATTCTTGGAGGTATCTCATGAAAAAAATATTATTATTGATTGTTTCTTTTCTATTCGTCGTTACGTTAGCTTCTTGTGATCAAATCGTCACACATTACAATGATGACACGCATTCACAATTATCTTATGTCAAAGATTATGATCAATTTAAACAACTTATCGAACAAAATCAAAACAGTTACAATCGATTTTATCCTGAAGCTGTTTTTGAAAGTGTTGAAATGGATGATAGTACATCTTCAGAAAAATCCAACATTTCTTCAACAAATGTTCAAGTTCAAGGGATTGATGAAGGCGATATTGTTAAAGTAGATGATTCAAGAATATACATGTTAAGCTATGATTCATTTTATGTAATAGATGTTTCTAATGACAACATGTCCTTGTTACTTTCTCAATCACTAGAATCCACGAGAGAGGATTCAAGTTATACATATTACCAAGAGTTGTATATTACTGAAAATGAAATCATTGTGATCGGTCAGCGTTACGCTTATTATTTGCAATCTAGAGATGGACAAACAAAAGAAAGTGATTTTATCGATATTGAACCTTGGTATTACTTTGGTTTACCTGAATCTGTTATTGAAATATACGATAAAGCATCCCTTACATTACAAGATACCTTTTTGGTCTCAGGTTATTTATCAAGTTCTCGCTTAATTAATAATCGTTTATATGTCATTACAAAACAAGATATTTTCCTTTATGAAGATATTGATCCCAGACCTCAACTTACACACAACTCCGATGTTTATATTCAACCCTATGAAAATATTCAGTACATTGCTTCTTTGGACACACTTGAGAACTACACCAATATATTATTTGTTGAATTCAATGACACACTCACATACGAATTAAAAACATATTTAGGTCAAAGTTATTGGGGTCATACGTATGTCACCTTTGATAGTATTTATTTTGCAGGTAACACCTATCAGTTTGATGACGTAACGAACACATATGTTACGAAAGGTGTCATCATACGTTACACCATCAACAATGATGGGTCAACTTCCTTTGGTGGCTATCAAACATATAAGGGTTATATCATCAATCAATTTGCGATTGATCAATATGATCAAACATTACGACTCGTAACAACAGATGGTTGGGGAGACACGGTTGTGAATCGTTTATATATATTTTCTTTAGATATGAATGAAAATAATGAACCTAGCTTATCATTACTTACTTTATTAGATGAAGGCATTGGGAAACCTAGAGAGCGTGTTCAATCTGTTAGATTTAATGAGGATATTGTGACGATTGTAACCTTTGAACTTACGGATCCTTTATATATTATCGATATTTCAGATCCGACTCAACCAACAATCACAAGTGAACTTGAGATTACTGGATTTGCAACCTATCAGCACCCTTGGAAAAATGATACCTTACTTAATATCGGATATGAAACTGATAACGAAGGTCGCATTATCGGTTTAAAAATCGCCCTCTTTGATACTTCTGATATCACGAATCTTATACAGATTGGATCTGAATTAACATTTTTAAATGGGAATCAAGGTTGGACATATTCTGAAGCGCTTCACAATCATAAAGCATTACTTTTCTCTGAATTAAACGATTTCTTTGGATTTGCGATGACACGTTATCAATGGATTGAAACATCAGATGATTCAAACTATGTAAATATTCAAAACTATATGTTATTTGATATTGACCTAAGTAATACAACGACACCTCTTAGTATCAAAGCAATATTTTCTCATCAATTTTTTATTCAATCACTCACTTCAGATACAAATGCGTATTATTTATCTTACACGTTTGGCATTCAACGTGCAGTTTATGTAAATGATACGATTTACTTCATTTCACTTGGTGGTGTGACATCATATGATTTAAATGATTTAACAACGATGACAGATTCGTTATTGTTATATTCAGAATAAAATAAAAAGGACAATAACCTTAAGATTATTGTCCTTTTTTTATACCACTTGTTTTCTAGTTACATCTAACGCTACTTTACTAATAGCAATGAAGATGACATAGAACTCTAATCGCCCTAAAAACATACCAAAGGTGCCTGTCCACAATAAAAAACCAGGTGCATTTGCATTTAAAATACCTACTGATAATCCAACTGTGCCAAGCGCACTCGCAAATTCAAACAAGCTATCTTCGAATGTATATCCATATAACATGATCATGAATGTCCCGATAAGTAATATAATGATATATGTTGTAATAAACATATAGTTTTGCGTAATTTCATCTTGTTCAATGACCATTTTCTTACCTAATCGATTGATAAATTTTGTTCGCACGGTTTTTTTATGGCTCAACATATCTTTAATTTGCCAATATTGAGACTTTACCATGAGTCCAATTCTATATTGTTTAATCCCACCAGCGGTAGAGCCAGTACCTGCTCCTAATATCATTGTTAAAATGATTAAAAAGAATAATGTAGAGGGTAAGTTGGTAAATCCAGAAATATTTTGATATCCAGTACCAGTGATCGATGAAATTAACTGGAAACTTGAGATACGTAATGATTCACCTAAAGTAAGCTGTAACTGCTGCATGACACTTATGGTTCCAAAAATAACCGATACGACAGCAATAAAGGCAAAAACTTTTAATTCAATATGTGAAAAAACGTCTTTAAATTTTTTTCTAAATAACAATAAATGAACAAAAAAGTTAGTTCCACCTAAAATCATTAAAATGATCGTGATGATTTCAATTTCTAAACTTTGATAAAATCCTATTGAGGCACTTTTCGTAGAAAATCCACCTGTAGCAACAGCACTAATCGAATGATTGATCGCATCAAATAAAGGCATACCAAACAGAACATAAAAAACGATGCCAAGTAGAATATAAAAAACATAAATGCGCATGATGATTTGACCAGACTTTAATAAATTTGGTACCAAACGATCACTATGACCTTCTGCTTGATACAAACGCATACCTAATTTATCAGAAATAGCAGATGTCAAAACTAAAACGAATCCAACGCCACCAAAAAATTGCAAAAACGAACGATAAAGCAATAATATTTTTGGTGCAGATGTAACATCTACAACACTCAGACCCGTTGTTGAATATCCACTGGTAATTTCAAAGGCAGCATGCGTAAAACTATATCCTAAAAGTAGCAATGGAATGGTCGATAATAAAATACCTAAAACCCATGTACCAACAACAAGAACAGCATCTTGATGACGCGCAAGTTGACTTTTTTCAAATTGCTTAAAATATCTTTGAAATAAAATACCTATGATGATGAGTGAGACTCCAGGTATAGAAAAATTTAAACTTATTTGCCATTCAGACACATCAAAAAACAATGCGATGAGTGGCATCAACATGATGATACCAATGACAATCATAAACATTGTTAAATAACTGAAAATGAGTTTAAAACCCGTTAACTTTTTAATGTCTGTTGCAGTCGTTTCTTGCATTATGAGTTTTTCTCAAAGAACTTGACAACTTTGTCTTTTTCAATGGGTGTTGTCACAATGAGAAGTTTATCTCCCTCTTTAATCATTGTATCCCCTTTAGGAATGATCGGAAGTGGATCTCTAAAGACACAACTAATGTTGATATTTGTAGGAAAGTGGATATCTTTTATATATTGATTGATAAATGAAAATGTTGGTTGAACTTGAATTTCAACGACAACAATCTTATCTTCATCATCTAAAGATATAGTTCTACTAAGTTGCTGAATGACAGCATCATTATTGATGTTTTGAACTAAATAATTTGTTGCATTGATGACACGATCAATGCCTAAGCTTTTAAATACTTTGACATTATTTGGATTTCTAACGATACAAACAACTTTTTTTACATCGAACAAATTTTTAGCAGACATACTCATGATGTAATTATCGGTATCATTTTCAGACAATGCAATGAATACATCTGCATCTTTAATTTGTGCATCTTCTAAAACATAGATTTTGGTTGGATCACCTGCAAATACAGGTAAATCATGGTGTGCTGATAAATACTTTGCAAATTCTATATCTGGATTGATGATGATAAGTTGGTGATTACTTTTTTTAAATTCATTAATGATAAAATCAGCCTCTAAATGGCCGCCAGCTAATATGATTTTCATGATCTGTCCTCAACATCACTCTGAAATAAAGTTCTAAAGCTATCTAATGATAACTTATAAGGATAAATCGCTTGGATACGCTCATTATCGATAAGTTTTTCTTTTTCAGAATCCATTAAGCGTATATAGATTTTTGGTACTTGAAAAATTTGATCACAAATATGTGCAATCAAAATATTGACATTATCTCTATTTGTAGAAATTACCACGTATTCTGCTTCTTCAATGAATGCTTTTTTTAAAATTTCCAGTTGCGTTGCATCGCCAACTTCTGTATATCCCGCAAATGTTTCATGTAACTTTCTAAATGAATCTTCATGGGCATCCACGACAATGACTTGCATGCCTTCTTCGGATCGTTCAGTTGCAACTTGTCCACCAAAACGACCACACCCAATAACAACAAACTTATTTCGTTTCATAACAAACCTTGCTTTCTCTAAATCATGAGTATTTTATCATAATTTTAGTTTTTTAAGTCATGATAAGGTTTTCATTAAAGAAAAATCGCATCAAATAAATGCGCGAATTTTCTCTATAATGATTTCTTCAATTTTAAGAACGTCAAAAGTCGTTTTACACTCTCGTTTCATGGATGTCACATGAGGAATAGAAAATGTTGTTTGATTCACATTTACTCCAAAGCCAATCACTGCACCTAAAACTTCTTGATTTCTTGTTTTTGATTCAACGATAACACCAGCGATTTTATTATTATTAACAAGAATATCATTGGGTTCTTTAAAAGAAACATCACGGATATATGTCTTTAAAATATCTATAATGATACGTGCAATATCTTTTTGTAAATCAACCAAACGATGTGTAGATATGTCTTTGACAAGAATTGAACATAACACATTTTGATCTTTTTCTGATTCCCATGTGCGATCAGCTTGTCCTTGTGCTGCAGTTTGAGTA
>JAYOFY010000028.1:0-820 GCA_038117465.1 Acholeplasmataceae bacterium | reverse complement strand
CGATGATACCACATTTTTGTGTATATAGGTCATTGCACCGCAAATGAAAATTCTGATTCAACAACAAGTTCATCTCCAACATAAGCAAAAGCTTCACCAAAGCCAAAGTTAGAGATTAATTTTGTTAATTCAACTTGTAAAGTTAGTGTATCGTTAGGAACAACTTGACGTCTAATTTTTGTATTTTTTATACCTGTAAAGTAAGCAATTTTACCTTTATATTGGGCATCACTAAGCAGTAAAAATGCACCAACCTGTGCGAGCGATTCAACAATTAACACACCAGGCATCACAGGTTTTTGAGGAAAGTGACCTTTGAAAAAATCAAAGGTTTCTTTTACAAATAATTTTCCAATTGCTTTTTTGAGTGGTTCTAAATACGTAATCTCATCGATAAATAAAAATGGATCGCGATGTGGAATCACTGCTTTAATTTGTTCTTTATCAAACATGATTATACCTTCTTGAATATTAAGATTGCATTTTGTCCACCAAATCCTAAATTCATATTGATGGCATATTGAATCTCTTTTCTCACTGCTTGATTCGGCGTGTAATTAAGATCACAATCCTCATCAGCTTCTTTGTAATTGATCGTTGGTGGGATGATACCGTTTCTTAAAGCTTCTACAGTGAACACACTTTCAATCGCTCCGGATGCACCAAGTGCGTGTCCTGTCATGGATTTTGTTGAACTTACATTCAGTTTATATGCATGGTCTTTAAATACTTTTTTAATGCCTAATGTTTCAAATTTATCATTTAAAGGTGTAGATGTTCCATGCGCGTTAATGTAATCAATCGCTTCTTTTTCTATACC
>JAYOFY010000027.1:3669-9955 GCA_038117465.1 Acholeplasmataceae bacterium | reverse complement strand
AATTATTTTAATTTTAAATATAAAGATTTTGAAACCAAAAGAAAAAAAAACTGAAAAAAAATAGATTAATACCTTCTAAGCAGACGGTCGGGGGTTCGAATCCCTCCTGAAACGCCATATTTTATAAACAAAAAGGCTATCTTCAAGATAGCTTTTTTTATATGTATGTTATATTCAAATTATGAGGTGAATATGAAAAAATCAAATCAATTGTTAGAGAATACGCTATTAGTTTCATCAATTTTAATGTTTATATATTCTTTTGTGGGTTATGTATTTCTACCACCTGGAACATTAGCACCACCATTGAAACCATCTTTTGATTCAAATACTGTAGCAATCATTGCACATGCTGTATTTTCTTCCATTGCTATTGTTTCAGGTGTCATTCAACTTAGAAGATCTTTTAGAGTTAAGTATCCAACTTTAAATATTCGATTAAGATATATTTATTTTGTTTCTGTGTTGTTTGGTGGTTTTACAGGTTTTTATTTAGCATTTTTTGCTTATGCAGGATTTGCAAATGTTGTCGGTTTTTCACTACTGGCAGTATTATGGTTATTTACAACTTATAAGGCATTCATTTCTCAAAAGCATGATGATATGTCATCATTTAGAATTTGGATTGTTAGAAGTTATGCATTGACTTTTGCAGCAGTAACATTAAGAATTTATATGGGGTTATTCTTTTTGATCTTTGGATATAAACAATTTGAGTACTTCTATGCTACATTAGGTTTTTTATGTTGGGTACCTAATTTATTATTTATAGAGTGGACGTATTTATTACCAAAATTCAAAAATAAACTTACATCAATAAAGTCATCGTAAATGATGACTTTTTTATTGTGATGACTTTTACATGTTATAATTTGTATAAGATAATTAAGGAGTATCTTATGGCACTTATAGAACTTGAAGCACTTAAAAATCAACAACAGTTAAATTATGATGATGCACTCAATCAATTTGTTGTAAAAGAAGAGAATAATAAAGATATATGCTTTAAATTTGAAGCACTAGAAGAAGTAAGATTTAATGAAGCCACTAAAGTTGTTTCTATAAAAACATTAGACAATGAAATAAAGCTATTTTGCAAGAATCACGAACAAATGGAATATGTATATAATAACTTCCGAAAAATGATTGAAAATAAAGGCAACCCAGCTTTAGATGAAAATGATTTAGAAATCCATTTAAACCTATGAAACAATTACTGAATGAAATCTATAAGGTAGAAATTAATGTTTTAAATCATGAAAACATGCTTGATTTTTATCATGGTTTTTTAGGATTTGAGATTATTAAAAAAACCGCAAATCAAACATATTTAGGATTTAACAATAAAACAATCTTAATAATAAATGATGGAGAATATAAGCCAAAACATCCAGAGACTTTAGATTTGTATCATATTGCTTTCTTAATTGATAGTGATACATCTTTTGTTGCGTTTATTAGGTATCTCATACACAAAAAGTATCCTATTACAGGGATTTCTGATCATGGTGTTTCAATTGCTGTATATTTTAATGATCCTGAAGGTAATGGGATTGAAGTGTATTTTGATAAGGATAAAAGTCAATGGCCCTATCATCAAGGTCAATTAGAGATGGTGACTAAACAAGTAAATTTAGATGCTTTATTTAAAATTACAAATCATATTCAAGCATTTAATTCACAAACAATGATAGGTCATATTCATCTGCATGTTTCTCATTTAGAAGAAGCAAAAAAAGATTTTATTGAGAGATTTGAATTTAAACATATACAAGATTATATGCAGTCAGCATCATTTTTATCAGATGGTGACTATCATCACTTTTTAGGGATTAATATCTGGAAGGGTACAGGTCTTAGTAAAAAAAATCTTGATGAACAAGGTCTAAAAAAATACTATATGTACGGGCACAAAGATTTTAAAACTCAAGATATATGTGGATTTGATGTTGAAGTCACAAAAATATAAGATAAATTTAGGAGGTAAACATGTTATATAAAACGTTTCATAATGGACATAAAATACCTACTTTAGGTACAGGAACGAATACATATGGTAAAGTTGATAAAGACTTGTTTGGTGAGATTAATTTTGATACCAAAGAATTGCTTTCAGCCATAAATTTAGGATATCGACTCATTGATACGGCAATTTATTATAGAAATGAAGCTGTCATTGGGAAGGCCATTAAAGAATCAAAATTAAAAAGAGAAGATTTTTTTATAACAACGAAAATTCCAGAAAAACCTGAATATTCAGAAACGAATGAACTTGTAGTTTCACATATCGAGGCATCCTTAAAAAATATTGATGCGGAATATATCGATTTATATTTGATGCATTTTCCACTTGAAACGAATGAAGAGAATTTACGTGTATGGAAAGTTTTAGAAAGTTATGTTGTTGCTGGTAAAATAAAATCGATTGGTGTCTCTAATTTTAATATCGAACAGCTTCAATATCTTATTGATCATGCGTCTATGAAACCTGTACTCAATCAATTTCAGTCTTATCCAGGGAGACATCAACAAGATCTCATAGACTTTTGTAAAGCAAATGATATTATTCCAGAAGCGTATCATTCACTCGCAAAAGTTTCTGAAGAAAACAAAAAAACATTAACTGACATTGGAAAAAAACACGACAAGTTATGGAGTCAAGTCATCTTAAATTATCAAATACATGAAGGCTTGGTTGTCATTCCAAAATCGCATAATCCAGTGAATCAAAAAAATAATATAGATGTGTTTGATTTTCAGTTAACAGAAGAAGACAAACTTACAATTAAAAATATGTAAAATAAAAAACTCCTACATAGGAGTTTTTTATTTTACTTATTGAACGCGTTCCACTGCTTCAATATCTGTCCAACTAATATCGTTGTTATTATTTTTTAGATGTTCATTGAAATATGAAAGATGAGAAGAAAACATGATATCAATCATTGTATGCGTTTCTATAGATCCTGAAAATCCGATGGGTTTTGCAAGGGATGTATACATATATACCATTGCAAAATCATAATGAGTCGTCCCTTTGATTCTATAAAGTGATGTGTCTTCATTAGAACCATCTATCATCGGTAATAATACATCATTGTTTGGACCTTCTTCCCAAGCTTCACTTCTTAAAAATAGAGAAGGCACATTTAAAGAATCCATTTCTAAAATCTCTCTTATGGGTTCCACCCATGCATCAAGTCCGATGATTGCTTTAATTCTTTGATCCATGAGTGAGGCATAAATAACCCCTCCGCCACCTGTAGAATGTCCAACTGCACCAATATGATTTAAGTCTAAATGCTGATAAAAAATATCAGCAGGATCATTATTAAGCAGCTCTAAATAATCTATGGTTGCAATGACATCTAAACCATAGGTCATCATCAACCTTGTATTACTTTCTAGACCCAGTTGATCATCTTTAAATGCAGTCAATGCATCATCTTGTTTAAAGATGACTTCATTGTCAATGACAGAAGCCACAGAGCCGTAAGTATGTTCAATGGATATTGCAATGAATCCTTCACTAGCAAACATTTCTCCTAAATCACTATGTAAATATTTTGTCCCACTCCAACCATGAGATAAGATCACAATAGGATATGTTTTTTCTTCTGTAAAGTCGGCATCTAAGTAACTATTAGATTGAACATATTGCGTTTGATTGAGTAAAAATCCAGGAAATCCAAAATCTCTACTCAATGCTTGAGAGGTCACTTCTTGATCAAGTAACCATGGTGCACGTTCTGTTTCGTTTGTTTTCTCAAAAGGAAACCAAATTTGAACGTTAAATTTTCTAAAAGTATCTGTATCACCATATATTTCTGATCGTGTTGTATCATTGATTTGATATACTTTTGTCCCAATATCATAGCTTCCAGTAGGTGTTGGCATCTGATATATTGGGAAAATGAATATCAGTGATAACATCATGATAAAAATACCCATACTAAAAATACGTCTGATACGTATGAATGATAAAGTAGGTATTCCGATAATGGTAATGGCTAAAATCATACTTAACACTTCATAACGAAGACCTTCCATGATCATGTATAGTAACAAAAACAGACCTAATAGGACATAAGTTGTACGGCGATAGCTTTTCACTTTAAGCATCGATAATAACATGATCACGACACCCAATAAAATGACAGTGGTTTCAAATATTCGCATATTCCCTCTCTTTGCCTACATTATATAATACTTTTTAGAACACCATTCATTTTTGTATCGAACACCATGAAATGCCATAAAAATGATAGTATTTTGTTATTTATTGGCGTATAATTTAATTACGCATTATTTTTTAGGAGACAACATGAAAAATCCAATCCCACTTGATACACTCGTGATTGCAGAAGAAGCAAAGTTGAATCAAGAAACTGATGATGATGTTGTGAATGCAACGATAGGGTCTATAATTGATGAACAACATCAATTTCATGCATTTGATACCGTTTTAGAAAGTATTTCAAATTTAAATCATATTTATCCATATACAAAACCTGAAGGACTGCTTCATATCGGTGAAAAATGGTTTAATCATCTAACTAAAGGAACGCTACAATTACCTAAAAAACATATCATGACCCTTGGTGGAACAGGTGCACTGTATTTGTTATTTAAAAGTATGGCCACATCCAAAGATATAGTGATTAATGCGATTCCAACTTGGAATAATAATTATCAAATGCTTGCACATCAACAAATTACTTATGAAACATTTAACATGTTTAATGAAGCATTTGAATTTGATGTAGATACATTAAAACATAAAATCATTGACGCACTTAACCATTATGAACATGTATTTGTATTATTGAATGATCCTTCGCATAATCCTAGTGGATATTCCATGACTGAAGCGTCTTGGATAACAATCTTAAATTTTGTTAATGATCTGAAGCTGCCAGAAAGAGTATATATTATTAATGATATGGCATATGTTGATTATGCCGATAGAGCTTATAATTTTTATGATGTCTTAAATCAGTACTTAGGTAATACGACAATGTTTTTGACATATTCAGGATCTAAAGCATTCTCTTTATATGGTGCCAGAGTTGGTATGTTAGTAGGAATCTCTCATCATCAATCTGTGCTTGAAAAAATGATCACATCGACGACTTCGATTGCAAGATCAACATATTCATTACCATCATCTTTTGGTTTTAAAGCTATAGAAAAAGTCTTTGATGAGCATTATGATGCCTATATACAAGAATTACATGAAACGAAAGCATTACTCCGTAAGAGAGCAACACAGTTTATCAACATTTTAAAAGAAAAACAGATCGACTACTTACCGTATCATCATGGATTTTTTGTGACTGTGGAAACTCACCAGCCATTAAAAACTTATGATGTTTTAAAAACATATAAAATTTATACAGTACCTGTTGAACATGGCATTCGTTTTGCAATTTCATCATTAACGTTAAAAGATATCAATAGATTAGAAAATGTACTAAATAAAGATATGTTTTAGTAAAAAAAGCGTGAGATGCGCTTTTTTTATTTGCCTTTAATAATTGCCTTTAATAATTGCCACCATTGGAATAAATAAATAGACGAGCCAACCAAATGCCCAACCATTAAAGAAATAGCCAATAAGCATAAATAATATCGTTGAGATGAATGGCATTAATGCAATAAGCTTTTCTTCTTTTTTAGTATGTCTTACAATGGCATATATTGGAACACTAAAGAATACAAGCCAAGCAATTAACCATAAATCATATTGTATCGATAAAAACAAGAAGATAAAGGTACTTAGAAGTAGTAAAATCAAATATGGAATGCCATTTTTAATGATTTGAGAGAACCAAATCCAAAGTAATATAAGTACTACTGGTAAAAATACAAAAGTACTATATGGTAACTGAATGGATTCCGTAATCATCAAACTTCCTAAATTCATCCCTACTTCTAATATGAGATAAATAATCGAAGTTAGTAATAAGCCACCACTGATAAATATACGATAAGATAATTTCGGATGAGAAAGTCCTCCTAAAATTGCAGTAAGTAAAAACACGAGCCAACCTGGATGCCATAAATCAAAATAGAAGCCCAATATAGGAATATATAAAATAATTGCGATAAAAGGAGAAAGTGCAGTGAGTTTTTGAATTATATTACTTGGACCTTGTAAAATAATTCCTGACATCGGGATCAGTAAAAACGATACCCAAGCATACGTAAAGCCGTTTTCAACTAAAAAGCCTAGTCCAAAAAACATAAATAAAGCAATAAAAGGCGTTAATGCAATGAATTTTTG
>JAYOFY010000027.1:0-3659 GCA_038117465.1 Acholeplasmataceae bacterium | reverse complement strand
ACTGGATTGTTTTTTTCTTTTATTTAAGATTTCTTTTTTTGTGAATCCTTCAGTGAGTGAATCAATGATAACTTCAGGATGGCCAAGTTTTTCTACGATGTCCATATCCATCATATTGAGTTCTTGATATTCCTGCCATAAAGTATCATAGTCTTTAATGATATCTTCTTTATGAGATTCGATCATATTATAATCATCTAATAATTGTTTGAGTCGCTCTAAATAATTACTTTTTGTCATAATTTCCTCCTAATATATGGGTGACATCTGTCATAAATTCTTTCCATTCATGAAGCCCATTTTCTAATTGTTTTTTTCCTTCTGATGTAATGGTATACACTTTTTTTGGTGCACCAACATCACTTTTTTCTGTGTGTGTTTGAAACAACTCTTTTTCTGATAAGCGTCTTAATATTGGATAGACTGTATTTTCACTCACCTTTAACATTCGGTTCATCTTTTCAATAATCACGACACCACTTGAAGGTGTATCAGAAATCAGTTTTAACACACATAACTCAATGATGCCTTTTTTTAATTGTGTGGTCATAAAACCTCCTTTTTTGTGTAATACACAATAATGATAACATATAAATGTGTATTACACAATAAGTAACATAAAAAAAAGTACACAAAGTACTTTTTATAGTTTTAAATCAAAATGTTTTACTAAATAATTTGCGATACCATGATGATCATTCGTATCTTTTGTAATATCGTTACTCACATCGATGACTTCAGACATGGCATTTTTCATCGCGACACCTAAATGTGCATATTCAATCATCTCAATATCATTGACACCATCTCCAAATGCGATTGTGTTTTGATGATCAATATTATAATATTGTCTAACAATTTCTATTGCAGACGCTTTAGAAATATGTTTTAAATATATTTCATAAATGGCATGTTTTTGATCTTTTCCCCACATTCTAAATGACAACGTATCACGAAACGTTTCTTTGAAATATGTTTCAAATGTATCAATATAAGGTGTTTGAACTAAATAAATAATACCTGTAGCTTCGACATCAAATTCCGTGAACGGTTTATCTATGACCGTGCGTTTATCTAAACTTGAGAAGAACATACGCAATCTTGGATCATATTTATAAGCATACACAGTTTTATCATCACTATAAAATGCAGAGTTTAAATAATGGTGGGTATGTTCAAATAATTCATGGGTAATGGCTTTTGGAATAAAGGTTTTTTTCGTTTCAAAACTTGGATCTTTAGGATGTTGAATCGATCCCCCATTATCTGTAATGAGGACATTGTTAATGCCAAGATCTTGATATATTTGAATCGCGCCACTATAAGGTCTACCAGTTGCAATGATGACTTTATGACCAAGAGATTCTAAATGTCTTAGTACTTTTTTTGAGTATGCAGTGACATCACCATCATGATTCAGTAATGACCCGTCTAAGTCGCAAATTATTAAATGCTTCATGGTGCCCTCCGTCAAACTATTATCTCATAATTTATGTAAAAAAGATAGCAGGAAAAGTCATACTGACAACTCTATACGCTTCATGCTATAATATGATAAGAGGAAATAGATGATTTTTTTAAGTTTCGGTCCAATTGAACTTAATATTTCAAGTTTAATTAGTTTTACTCTCGGTATCGTTACTGGGTTTTTAGTGTTACTTTCAATTTATATGTATTCGATTTTCTTAAACATTAAAAAAGAAGCGAAGATTAAAAAAGCAGATGAAGATGACATCGATGAACAAATGATTTTAATGTTAATTGATGGCGCACAAAGTCAATTTAAAGATAAAAAGCTTAGAAATGAGGTCGGATTTTCTAATCACTTATATCAAACATCTCAAGAACTCATTTTAGATATTAGTCGTAAATTTTATCCAGAATCTAAAACCCCTTATTTAGAACTAACTTTAGATGAAACGTTACTTCTGAATCATTATATTACCGATCGTGTCGATCATATGACCAAACATCCGCTATTAAAATTATTTAGGAGATATACTTTATCCTCTTTATACGATATCACAACAACAACTAAAAAAGTAAAAGAGTCAAAAGTTGTCAAAAAAGCAAAAGAACTTGGTGTTGATGAAGTTTTTAAAGCATCAATGTCTGCAATTAACGTGATGAATCCTGTATATTGGATTAGACGTTTTACCAATGAACAAATCATTGATCGCATATTAGTAAAAATTGGTGCTGCAATGATTGCAATAGTTGGAGAAGAAACTTATAAAATATATTCTAAAAAAGTATTTCAGAAAGATGAACAAATCGATAGTCATGTCGATGATATTTATGATGACATTCATCAAACATTAGAAGAGGAAAATCATGACAAATAATCATCAACAAGTAAAAGAACCTTTTAAAATATATCAGTTATCAAAACATAAAGGGATACGTTCCAAACTCATTTATCAAAAATCTCACTTTGTATCTCCGATGTTTGGTAGAAAAGTAAAAGATGTCATTGCTTTACCAATTGATACTTCAACGAATCGAGATCGTACTAAAGAACTCGATGCTTTTCGTACGCAAAAAAAGATAAGTGAAAACGAAGCAGTGTCTAAGTATGGCACAAAATATTATGAATTCAACAATTTTATTACATCAGAAACAAGAAAAGCATATTTTGGGCATGAAGATATACCAGAAGATGTGAAAGAAGAAACTAAAGCATCTAAAGCTCAGTTTGTGATTGCACCGATTACACGTCATCGATATGAAGATGCATCAATTGAAGAAGTGCCAAAAGATCTAGAACCTGAAGTAGAAAATATCACTGTGGATGATCCTTTAGATGTTGATCCTATTGTAGAAGAGACAATAGAGGTTGCAACCATTGATTTAGAACCTGAAGAATCAACAGACGATTCACAAGTCACAATGGAATCTTCTTTTTTCTCTCAAACGCAAACGCAAACGGAACCAGTTAAGACAGCTGAAAAAGAAGTTTCAGAAGCAAAATCAACACCAAAATCGTCTCCAAAACCAAAACAATCCTACCTTTATCATGATGTCTCACTCTTTGAAAAAAGTGACAATGATCTTACAGAAAAACCTGAATGGCTCATGACACAAGTTGATCAGTTAAATACAACACTTCTTGATTTTAATATCGAAGGTCAAGTCATTGATTCTAAAAAAGGCCCAACAGTCACAAGACATGAGATTGCCTTAGAACCGGGTGTCAATGTTAAAAAAATCTTAAATATTCAAGACAATATTACGATGAGTCTCGCTGCAACAGCTGTACGTATTGAAGCACCAATTCCAGGGAAACCTTTTGTTGGTGTTGAAGTACCAAATGTGGAAAAAGATATGGTACGCTTTGGAAATATTGTGGATGATCCACAATTTTTAAATTCAGATAAACCATTGCAAGTTGCACTTGGTATGGACATTGATGGATCACATGTCTATGCAAACATTGAATCGATGCCTCACGGACTCATTGCAGGTGCAACAAACTCGGGTAAAAGTGTTTGTGTGAATACTATTTTAGTAAGTTTACTACTTAAGAATTCTCCAGATGATTTGAGACTCATTCTTATTGATCCAAAAATGGTTGAACTTGCGCCATACAATGATTTACCACACTTGATTACACCTGTGATTACAGATAGTAAAGTAGCTTCTCAAGCACTGAATTGGGC
>JAYOFY010000026.1:0-10127 GCA_038117465.1 Acholeplasmataceae bacterium | reverse complement strand
ATAACATTCACCCAAATAACCATAATAATACCATATTAGGCTTTTATAGGTTGTTTTAATCGTATAGATGCTTCTTTTTTTCTTCTAAATAAAATCACACCTAAAACACCTGATATGATCATCAAGGCACCTAAAAGATGATACCAATAAAGTACTTCATCTAAAAAGATCACACCTGCAATAATGGATGTAATCGTCGCAACGTTTGCAAATATCGATGAGATATGGGCAGGTAAATGTTTTAGATTATAATTCACTAAGAAAAAACCGATAATAGATGCAATCACGCCTAAATAAAAGATTGAAAATACAAAAGATATCGATAGAAATGGTTGAAAAAAAGAAGGCAAATCTTGATTCAAAACTAATATCGTTGCATACCAACTCATAAAAACAATTGCCCCTGTAAACATCATGAGAGACGTAATTTGAACCGGTGATACTTTTGTTGATAATTTTCTAGAAAACATATTAAAACTTGCAGCAGCAAAGGCTGAAATGAACATTAATATCGCACCGATTAACGAAAATCCTGACACAGTTCTAACATTCATCAATTGTATAAATATCACGCCACTAACAGATAATACAATACTTAAACTTTGTTTTAAAGAAGGCTTTTCATGACTAAATAAAAATGATAACACTGCAACAATAATTGGAATGAGTGCGATCATCATCCCTGCTTCTGATGATTGAGAGAAATTAATGCCAAATGCTTCACTTGAAAATCCTAAAATAGGTTGAAAAAACACAAGTGGTGCAATCAGTGCAATGTGTTTTTTTGTCAATTGAATACGAATGATTTTCAATACATGAAGTATGATTAATACTAAACTTGCAATAGTAAATCGAAAGGCAATCAATCCAATGGGATGAATACTATTAAGTCCTATTTTCGTGAACATAAATGTAAGACCAAAAATGGTTGCATATGTAAACCCAATAAAAACGTGTTTTGTCATCATTTTACCTCACACTATTGTAGCATAAAAAAAGAATGTCAGAGACATTCTTTAACTTGCGACAACCGTCACATATCGTACAATTTCATATACTTCTTCTAAGTATGTGACACGATAGGTGATTTCATAAGTACCTGCACGTAGTCGATTTAAATCGGATAAAACTTCAACATCTACTTCATGTGAGGTTTGAACACCTGCATCGATCCATTGATCACCAATGTCAATTGTATCTACACCCGGATTTAATATCATCGTAAAATTATCATAAGGAATGACCATCACAAATCTGGTAATGCGATATATGGTGTTTTCATACTCGTATTCATAAACAATGGCTTGTTTTCCTATTATGTTGGTATCGATACTATCAGTTGTGATCATCTCATACGTTGTGTTACCAATTCGAATGATCGCACCTGGATCTTCATATGAGGTCCCAACATAAATCGTATCTAACCCTTCTTCTAATGTCATATATGGTGTTGATTGATTATATACAATTAAGCCAGTTAAGATGACCACCATAAGTATATAAGGAATGATTTTCATAAAAATTCCTCCTTATTCTTAAACATGATGGCAACACTTTCTTTATACTCACGGGCAACGACAAAAATAACGAGTGTTCTCACATATACTCTACCTGAAATTGTGACTGAAAACGTGATTTCATAATCACCTACAACAAGATGATTCAATGATTCCATATCAATTGAACATGTATAAGTTTCACCATTTAATTGTGCAGAACATTCAGGTGCAACAAATGTTTCACCTGCACGTATTGTTGTTAATGCTGGCGCAATATACATGTCGATTTGGTTATTTTCAATCACATGAATATAACGCGTGACAACCCTTTGATTACCATAAGCATCTGTAACATTATAAGTAATTGTATAAACTCCAGGTATTTCCGTATTTAATGTTGTGAGACTTTGTACTGTTGTTGTACTTAAATCATTGTATTCAATCCCTTGATCTACATATTTAGTACCCACATAAATCGTATCAACAGATGCATTAAGGGTTACTTCTGGAGCAGTGGAATCTTCAATTGAGACTTCAAATGTTTGTGATGCTTCAAACCCAAATTGATCTTTTACGGTGATAATGACTTCATAAACACCGACTGTTTGATAATCAATCGACTCTTCAACAATGACTTCATAATCTTCTCCATTCGCATTGACATTAAATAACAATGCATCAAAATCTATCGGATTAGATCCAAGTTCATGTGTAAGGTCAAATATAGTACTAAATGAAATTTGAATCGGGTCTAAAACGACGACTTCTCTTGTTAATGTATAAATTAATACGCCATTCTCATAAATATCAAACGTTATCATATATGTATCTGGAGATAATACATCGATATCTTCAGTCACGACAACTTCATATAAATCCATATTTTGAGATAAAATATCTAAACCTAAATCAATATAATCTTCTCCATAAGGCACTTCGATACGACTAGAACCTTTTAAAGAAACAGCTTCTTCAACAGATACAGCAGTTATTGTTTGTATTTCAATTTCTGCATATACGCCGTAGTAATCATCTAAATATTCATCTGATTGAAACCAAACCCATAACCCTTGATCTTCTGAAGAAAAATCTAATGTAACATCTTGTAGGGATGTTCCAGTGTATGCATTTTCTATATTTTCATTAAATATATATAAATAATCATAGTCAAGTTCTAGTTCAAATTGACTATTAAATGTAATTTCTAAGACACTCAAATCTTCAATAGGCGGAATATACCACAAAAGATCTTCTAAATTACCATATGGAAAATGCGCTGTTTCAATAACATCTACAAATTCAAATTCAAATGTCATCGTTGTTTGAAAGACACCTTCTAAATAAATGCCTAAATGCAAAACAGATTGGGTTGCATCAAATGGAATAGACGTCTCATATACAAAATCAGATGTATCCACTTCGTTATCTAAATAACTAAAATATACATCATAATCTTCATTAAATGATAGCGTTGCTTCATAGTCTAATAAGGGATGATCAATAAAGCGCATATCTTTATCAAACTCAACATCACCGATTAATAATTTAACATCTAAAACAGTATCCATCGTAATATCAAATGAAATGGCACCATTGGACTCAATAACGTTTGTAATGGTAATATCCATGAGCGTTCCATCACTATGAAATAAAATGAATGACGTTGTTGTGCCAGCCTCTTTAAATAAATTTAAATCGGAAATGGCAGCTTGATCTAAATTACCATAAAATTCATAGTTTTCATCATTTGGAAATGTAATGGGTTCTGTAATGTCACCTATATTTGGTCTAAAAACAAAGACTTCATTGATGCCTTCTCCATCAGATGTATTCGCATACCCAAGTTCATTTCCTTCGTAGTCTTTATCCACACGATAAATAATTAATCCTGAATCCGGTAATGCCGACTCATATTTACCTTCTTGATAACGATATTCTAAATAGACATATTCATTTGAATATCCGGTATCAATTCGAAGCAAGTTTTCTTCACTTTGTGATAAAGGATTTAAAGAGTATGATCCTGATGAAGTAATTGTTGTTACACGATCGATCCAACCACCATACGTTTCTTTCATATACCCTAACATGTGGACTGGAGTATTGGAACTGTTATCCATAAGCGACCATGGACCCGCATTTTCTAAATTAAAAAAATCATAGTAATGATATAAATCGGGTGCTCCTAATAAATGAAACGTTTCGTGCGCAAGAACACCAACACTTGCTTTCATATCATAATTTCTAGAGTCACCTAATAAATTAAATGTATACGTATAAGCTTTCACACCATTAATTTCTGGTGCGTCTTGATCATTATAAACGTCATAAAGTTCCCATTTATGTGGCCATAATAATGATCCCCATCCGTTATCTTCACCACTGACCATAAACGTTATGGAATCAATTTCTCCGTCATTGTTAACATCTAAATCAATGGCAGGATCAATTAATCCTAACGCGTCTACTTCATTGATGGCACGTTTTAATAAGTTATGTTCTCTTTCTGCTTGGCTACTGCTAGAATCATCTACACCATCAGGATTTGATGTCGTTTTTGGTTCATAATAGCCTCTGTCATATATATCTGTGTAATAATAAATTTCACCTTCTGATAATACAATTTCTGACATAATGTCAAGCTTACCATAGGATGCCTCTAAATAATAATCTCTAAGGGATACTTGATTGACGCCATTAAACATATTCTCATAATATCCTAAATCATAAGGTGCTTCGTAATTTTGTTCATCATTAAAACGAATAAAAATCACAACATTATAAAAAGATGCAAACCCCTCGAGTGTTGCATTCATATCCCCATGAATTTCAGGTTGTGTTACGGTTGAATTCGCGTCTACACCTTGAAATGTATGTAATTGAAAAATCGTTAGGAATAACACTCCTATAATTAAAAAGATTTTTTTCATTATCTAAATTATATCATACGAATATATTTACGTTTTATATTACATAAAAAAAGGGATAAATCCCTTAATTTATAATATATTGATGTCAATATGATCAAATGAAAAAGAACTTAAATCAATATCTTCATCATAATTTACATTGTCAAAATCAAATCCATGAATATGATAAAACTCATCAATAAAATCTTTTGTTCCTTGGAGTTCTAGTAAGTGATCTTGAGATTGTTCAAGTTTTTCAAGTGTTTCTTTTTGAACATCTTCTTGCATTTCATAATGATCAATACGAATTCTATGAAGTGCATCCACGCGTCTTAAATCTCCGTATACCATATCTTTAAATAACCTGTGTTTATGTTGAAGCGTTGTTTCATGGACACCTTTTTCTTTCATGACATCAAATAAACATGCAATATATGACGTGATTCCTGGAATAAATACGGAAGCTTTGGTAACAACTGCTTTAGAAGATGAAATAAGAGATTCACCTTGATATTTATCTTTTAACCATGATTGCATACGTAATGATGTAGCTTCTAAATCATCTTTCGCTTTACCAATCGTACCTGCACGATAAATCTTATCCATCGACCCACTACCGACATAAGTATAACTGATCGTTTTTATACCTTGTTTTAATACATGCGCTTGATCAAGATGATGTAACCAAGATTCCCAATCAGATCCACCCATCACATAAATAGTATTTTTGATATCTTCTTCAGTTGCAGCATCCATGTGAAGCGATTTTAATGTTTTTGTCGCAATATCAATGGTATCTCCATCTAATGGTGACCCAATTGGTTTTAAGGCAGATCTTACTAAATCACCAGTTTCAGGATTCGGTCTAGCACCTGCTGCAAGTGAATAAATAACTAAATCTACTTTACCAAATTCACGTTTAATAACATCCACCACTTCTTGTTTTGTTTTATCACTAAATGCGTCTGCAATGATATCCAAATGTGTTGTTCCTAATTTTTTTGCTTCTTCTAAAAAATAAACATTGTTCCAAAATCCAGCTGTCCCTGTGCGTTTCTCTGAAGGTGCTGATTCAAATGATACATTGATTGTATTTGCATTGGTTGCAACTGATAAAGCCACTCTAGAAGCTAATCCATATCCAGATGAACCGCCAATAATCAAAATATTTTTGGGACCTTTAAATGTTTCTAATAATGCAGCTTCATTAAAAAGTGTTTGAATGTATGTTTGGATGCCTTTTGGATGTGCATTCAAAAATACATTAGATCGAATAGATGGACGAATAATCATGTCATTTTCTCCTTTTTAAATTGTACATAAAATGTATGAATTTTTTGAGCAATTTGATGAATCGGTTGATGATGATTGTCTATGATCAAATGTATAATATCTAATTTTGAAGGATGAAAGACTTCATCATCACTAATTAATCTCTTTTTAATATGTTCTTTCGTATCGCCTCTAGCAAGCATACGAGATTGTCTTATTTCTTTAGAACTTTGGATATAAACAATGCAAACATCCTCTGGATACATGTTAAAGACAGCATTACATCCATTAGGATCTAAAATAACAACTTTATTCGCATTCACTTCTGATTTTTGAAGACCATACAATGCATCTTGATATACTGAGGTTTCTACAAAAGCATCCTCAGAAATCAGATCGAGAAATGCCTCTTTTGAAATAAAATGATAGTGAATGTGATTTTGTTCATATGCTCTCATCTCACGTGTTGTCGTAGTTACACTTTTGACATAGTGATAGGTGTTTACTAAATGATTGGCAATTTCAGTTTTACCACTTGCACTCGCGCCGACAATTACTAACATATTTCTCCTTCAAATCTTAATCATTATACATGGAAACAATTTTTTTTACAATCAATTATCTTGATTTTATATACCCCATGGGGTATACTTGAATTGAAGGTAGGTTTTTATGTTATGTGATACGCAACTTAAAAATAGAATCAAGCGCACAAAAGGTCAAATGCAAGGTGTTATAGACATGATGGAAAACGATCATGCATGCATGGATATTGTTGTGCAGCTTAAAGCAATTCGTTCAAGTATAGATAAAGCAATTGGCATCTTAACAACAGAAAACTTAAAACAAGCGATAACAGATACCAATAACATATCTTCTAAAGAAGTTGAAGATGCCATCAATATCATCATAAAGGGGATATAATATGTTTTCATTTGATGTCACACAAAAAACAAAGCAACATGCGTTTTATCATGATGCACATTTTGATGCACTTATTGTCGGTGGTGGTCCTGCTGGACTCAATGCGGCATTATATCTCATTAGGAAGGGTAAACATGTTGGTGTGATCACCAAAGAAATTGGTGGACAGCTACATAATACCTCAGAAGTTGACAATTATTTAGGTTTCAAGCATATTTTAGGAAAAGACTTATCTGATCAATTTTTAACACATGCCAATCATTTAGATATCCCTATTTTGCATGATGTATCTGTTGAAAACATAGAAAAAACAAATCAAACATTTAAACTTAAGGTTTCTAATGGTATCATATTACATAGTAAAACTTTGCTTTATGCAACTGGAGGTTCTCCAAGAAAACTTGATGTTAAAGGAGAAATGACATTTGCAAATAAAGGCGTTTCTTACTGTACAACTTGTGATGCACCATTTTTCAAAGACAAACATGTGATTGTAGCAGGTGGTGGTAATAGTGCAGCTGAAGCTGTGATTGATTTAGTGCCTTGGGCTTCTAAAATCACAGTCGTGCATAGAAGTCAATGGCGTGCGGATGCTGTTTTATTAAAAAAATTAGAAGATATCCCTAACTTAACCATTCATCTTGAGACACAAATTCTTGAAGTTTTAGGTGATACATCCATGAATGGTCTTAAAGTATTCAATAAAACAAATAATGAGACATTCACAATTGATTCACAAGGGTTATTTATTGAAATTGGAACCATTCCAAATGTCTCGCTCATTAAAGATTTAGTGCGTTTAAATGAACGTGATGAAGTGATTGTTAACGATATGCAAGAAACGAGTTGTGAGGGATTATACGCTGCTGGCGATGTTACCAATCAACCTTTTAAACAAATTATTATCGCAACTGCTGAAGGTGCCAAAGCAGCACTTGCGATGAATCAATATTTAAACAAATAAAAAGGAGAAAACAATGGCAAACTTATTAAACGATCAAGTGAAAGATCAAATCAAATCACACTTAAAACAAATGGTAAATCCTGTAACCATGGTTTTATTTAAACAAGAAAACAGTGATGCATGTATGTATTGCGATGAAACAGAATCGTTACTCAAAGAAGTATCTGAACTCAATGACAAACTTTCTGTTGAAATCAAAGACTTAGAGAAAGATGCAGATTTAGCATTACAATATGGCGTGACACTTACACCAAGTTTTGTGATGTTAAATCATGAAGGTCATTATACTGGAGTTATGTTTAATGGTATCCCTGCAGGACATGAAATTAATTCGTTTTTATCAGGTATCTTAGGAATGTCAGGAACTGATGCAGGCTTTGATGAAGCAACACTTGAACGTATTAAAAACATCCAAAAACCTGTGAATATTAAAGTATTTGTGACGTTGTCATGTCCACATTGCCCTGGTGCAGTTGCAAAAGCACATCAATTAGCGATGTTGAATGAAAATGTTACAGGTGTGATGATTGAAGCGAATACTTTCCAAGAATTATCCAATAAATATCAAGTATCTGGTGTTCCTAAGATTGTCATCAATGATTCTGCTGAATTATTAGGGGATCAACCGATGGAAGCATTCTTAAATAGTATCGAGAGTTTATAAAAAAAAGCCAATTGGCTTTTTTTTATTGATCTGCAACATATTCCATGACTTGTATGAGTTTTTTTAAAAAGGTATCATGTGTTTGATATGTCAATTGATTATATTTTTTCATTCTTGGAATAAGCGTATTTGAACCCATTAAAATCATGAGTTTTTGATGATTATTAATGAGTGATACATCCTTGAATCCCATGGATACAATATGATTTCTAATTGTTTTCAATCGCGCATCAAACTTTCCATTCACAAGTAAACCATCTATTTTTTCATAATTTTTAAAATCATTAAATTGTGCACTGAGCTTAGAATACCACTTGTCTTCTCTTACATAAAGCAAACCTTCAATATCAATATTGGTTTCAACCGCAAACCCTCTGAAATACGTGGTTGTGGATGAATTTTGTCCATTACTTGATCTTGAATAATACCATAATGCATATAATGATGATTGCGTCGATGTATTGGTGATTTGATATGAAAAAATTTCGGTCGCACGACTTGAAATTAACGGATGTTGTATGATGTATTCTTGAGTATTTTTATTTGTTTGGATTAAATAATCATAATCATAGGATAACGTATCTCTTGTTAATATCGGTTGCCATAGATGTTTCACGAGTGATTCATTAAATGCTGCTTCTTTTTTTCCACTAGAAATAATATGTTTTACCATAAAAACAAAGCCTATAATAAAACTTATAAACATTGTTATAAAGATGTATAAAATAACTTCTTCAAATCCAAGGATGCCTAAAATCGCTACTAAAATAAAACACGTTAAAAAGACGAGCAGAAAAAAACCACTTCTTTTTAAATCAGTAAATCGTTTTATTGTTTTTGATGCTTCTTTTAATCTTTGTAATCCTTGATCCATGTTATCCTCTTTTTTTTCATTTTACCATATATATAAACATTCTAAAAATGTGTCAATGACTTTATTTTTTAATACTTTTCTTCTATAATACAAAAAAACTCAAAGGATGATTTTATGAAATTTGATCCAAATCACTATCCTTATCCGTCAAAACGTCAATGTGTTTATGCTAAAAATGGAATGGTCGCAACGAGTCAACCACTTGCAGCACAAGCAGGTTTAGACATTTTAAAAAAAGGTGGCAATGCAGTAGATGCTGCAATTGCGACTGCAGCATGTCTCACTGTTGTTGAACCGACATCAAATGGGATAGGAAGTGATTGTTTTGCAATTGTTTGGATGAAAAATGCATTATATGGATTAAATGCTAGTGGCTATGCGCCTAAAAATATTTCTATCGATACATTAAAAGCTTTAGGCCATGAAAAAATCCCAACGCATGGCATGATTCCAATAACAATACCCGGTACACCAAAAGGATGGGTTGCTTTATCTAAACGCTTTGGAAAACTTCCACTAAGTGAAGTCCTCGCACCTGCGATACATTATGCGACTGAAGGCTATCCTTTATCACCAACACTTGCTCATCACTGGAAGCAAGCTTATGACATTTATAAAAAGAACCTGACTGATCCTATGTTTCAGCCTTGGTTTGATACATTTGCACCAAATGGTGATGCACCAAACGTTGGTGACATATGGTCATCTAAAGATCATGCTGAAACATTAAAAAGCATTGCAGAAACGAATGCAGATGCTTTTTATAACGGTTCTATTACAACAAAAATCATAGATTACTCAAAAAAACATGATGGGTTTTTAGCATTAGAAGATTTTGCTGAATATGATGTCGATTGGGTCACACCTGTTTCTGTTAACTACAAAGGATATGATGTTTATGAACTTCCTCCCAATGGTCAAGGTATCATTGCGCTTATGGCATTATCTATGCTCAAAAATGATCAATTTGCTTCAAGAGATCATAATGAAACGATTCATCATCAAATTGAAGCACTTAAAC
>JAYOFY010000025.1:3013-10413 GCA_038117465.1 Acholeplasmataceae bacterium | reverse complement strand
GAATTATATCAGCACACGCAAAGTTATATTAAGATGATTGTCCCTATGGATGCAGAAACTGTTAAAAATAGTAAGTTTAATACATATATGACAAGGTTTATGATGCAGTATAAAATTCCAAAGCACATTATACATATAAATATCACAGGAGATTTGAAAGCATCGACATACATCAATTTATTCAAAGATTTGAGTGGTTTAGGTATTGGTATTCAAACAAGCTCTTTAAAAGTTGCGCTTTATTATCCTGTTGAAGCACTTCATTTTGATATCAAATATCCTGATGAAAAAATGATCCATTACTTAAAATCCATTCAATCCATGATGGCAACATTTCAAATTGATTTTGTTTTAAGAAATATTCTTAATCGAGAAGTAAAACAAGAGTTACTAAAAGAAAAGTTACATTATATCGAAGGACCCATTTACAAAAAACTAACAAAACAACATGTATTTGACAAAGTCAAAAATAAAATGTCAAATTAATGTATAATGATACTGAGGTGAAATTATGTCATGGAATAACATCACGTATTTAATAGGTGAAAAAGTAAAAGTTGAAGGTGAAAAGAAAGTTGGCGTCATTACGAGAATCGATGAAAATAAAGGTGTCATCTTTGTTTTACATAAAAGGATGAGAGAACAAGCTTATCCATATCCAGAGGCTTTAGAAAGTGGTTTGTTAAAACCAGAAGTTTCAAAAAGATAAATCCAAAGATTTATCTTTTTTTTTACTATAAATACATGCGTATTTATGTTAGTATATGTATATGAACACAAAATTAGAAACACCTATTTTGCTAAATCAATTTCATATTAAAAATCGTTTGGTGATGGCACCGATGTGTATGTATCAATCAGATGATACAGGTGTTGTAAAACCTTTTCATGAGGCGCATTATTACATGCATGCACTTGGTGGTATCGGACTTGTTATGGTTGAAGCAACCGCAATTGATTCAAATGGTCGGATATCATTGAATGATTTAGGCATATGGTCAGATGATCATATTAAAGGATTGAGTGTACTTTCAAGCAGAATAAAAGAAGCAGGTAGCATTTCATGCATTCAAATAAATCATGCAGGAAGAAAAGCTGTAGGTCATGACATATTTGGACCATCTGCGATTCAACTTGAGGGAAAAGATCATGTGCCAAAAGAGATGACACTTGAGGATATCAACCGAACAATCAAAAACTTTCAAGATGCGGCAATGAGAGCAGACAAAGCAGGATTTGATATGGTTGAAATCCATGCCGCACATGGCTATTTAATTTCTCAATTTATGTCACCTTTAAGTAACCAAAGAAATGATGCCTATGGACTAAAACATCAATTTTTAAATGATGTCATTCAAGCTGTTAAAGAAGTGTGGCCATTAGAAAAAGGAATTTCAGTAAGAATTAGTGGAACAGAATACCATCCTGAAGGATTTGATATTGACGATGTCATCGAAATACTTAAGGCATGCAATCTTGATAGAGTAGATATCATACACGTAAGTAGTGGTGGTAATATTAGACCTAATGTGACATCTTTTGAAGAAGGATATCAATTACCACTGGCAAGAAAAATCAAACACGAATTAAACATAAAAACCATCGGTGGCGGCTTACTTAAAGACTACATGATGGGAGAACAAGCACTCATCCATGAAGATTGTGATATGGTATTTTATGGAAGACTATTATTACGAGATCCTTTTTATTTTCTAAGGCACATCGATTCACTTGAATTTCCAACCCCATACAAACGTGGAAAACTTGCACCCCCAAAGGAGAAAACATGAAAATATCAGTAGGTGGCATGATTGCCTCAGGAAAATCCACCCTCGTTAAAAGACTCGGAGAACAACTTCAATTGCCAGTCATGGAAGAGTTTGAAAAAGATGATGAAGTTTTTAATACACTACTTAAATGGTTATATGAGAAAAAAGATAATGTAGAGATGTTACTTCAAATTTATTTTATTCATAATCATTGGCTCAACCAACAAAAATATGATGGTAATTTTATCGTGGATAGAGATTTAATTGAACACTGGCTATTCGCGTATCATAATTTAAGAAATATGCCAACCATCATGAATATGTATAACGGTGTTTTTCATTCATATATGAACCAAATCAAACATCCAGATGTTTATATCATTTTAGATGTGAATTGGCAAGAATTTGAAGATCGCGTCATGAAGCGAGGTCGTGAACAAGAAATTGAAAATTTTGAATTAAATAAAGCTTATTTTCAAGCACTCATTTCAGATTACACACATAAAATTGTATCGCAATGTTCTGTGTATGGTATACCTTATAAAGTCATTGATACGAACCAAAAAACTGAAGAAGAAGTCCTTGCTGAGGCATTAGAAATCATTCAAAATTTAAAATCGTAGCAATACGATTTTTTTTATGGAAACATTTCCACAAAGTTGATATATAATAACCATATAGGAGTAAAAATGCCAAGTATTAAAGATGTTGCATTAAAAGCAGGTGTTGGTATCGCAACCGTATCAAGAGTCATCAATCAATCTGGATATGTTAAAGAGGCAACAAGAATCAAAATTGAAAAAGTCATCGAAGAGTTAGGGTTTAAACCGAATGAGATTGCACGTTCAATGACACAACAAAAAAATAGAATTGCTGCGTTTATTCTTACAAATACAAAGCATTTATTTTTTGGTGAACTTTTATTTGAAGTTGAGTCTGCTTTATATGAAAAAAACTATAAGCTTATGGTATGCAATTCAAGTGAGCAATTAGAAAAAGAACTTAGTTATATCGATATGTTAAAATCCAATCGCGTGGATTCTATGATTTTACTTACAAATAATGATATTGAAAAACATTTAGATAAAAAGTATCGCATCATATCCTTTGACCGAATCTTTGATGGGATACCATGTGTTGCATCCGATAATTACACTGGTGGAAAATTAGCAGCAGAACATTTAATCGAACGTGGCGCAAGAAAATTTATGTTTATCGGAGATGATCAACAAGGATCACAGACCATTGTAAAAACGGAAGTTTCAAAACGAAGACTTGCCTTCAAAGAGACATTGAAAAAACATGGATATACGCATCTTATCGAGGTAGAGTATCCTCTTGGCAATTATATTGACATACCGGATGATGTTCAAGAACAAGTGCTTAAACATCATGATGTCGACGGTATTTTTTGTATTTCAGATACGGTTGCCGCGAGAGTTATTAAAACAATAGAAAGTTCGGGTAAACGCGTACCTGAAGATGTAAAAGTTATCGGTTATGATGGCGGTAGAAGTTTTTTAAATTTAGGCAAATCGATTACATCGATCGATCAACAACCTCAATTATCCGCTAAAGCAATCGTGAATATGATTGATCAATACTACAATGATCATGAGATTGAACCAATCATGATTACGCCAGTCAAACTTATCGTAGGTGAATCAACATAATATGAACGCATATGAAACAATTTATAAAGGGATTATATCAAAGGAACAACTTTTAAAAGATGAAACGCTTTTTCATATTGCCAATGGGCATTTAGGAAAAAAAGGTGTCTTTACGGAAGGCTATGGTTATCCTCATAAAAGAGGCATATATGTGAATGGGTTTTATAATACATATCCATATCATTACGAAGAAAATGCATCGCAATTTCCTCAATATGGTAAAACAATTATGAGTTTGCCTGATGCATCTTTAATCACTATTGAAATGAATGGATGTTTATTAGATTTAACGCATATGAATCACATCAAAACATCAAGAAGCTATGATATATCAAAAGGAATTACAAAAAGAACTACATTATATGAAGATCCAAATAAAAATCTTTATCAAGTGGATGAAGTTATTTATGCCAATCTTCACAATCTAGATAATGTTAGTATTAAGTTTACCGTAACCCCGCTTTCAAATGCTGTGCATGTAACATGTCATCATCATATTCAAATGCCTTATGTTAACGAGTCAAAAGAAAGAGATCCAAGAGTTGCTTATGAAAGAAAACATTTAACGTTTGAAAGTGTTGATTTAATCAATCAATCATATCAGTTTGAAACAATATCAAAGCAATTTTCTGGTAGCATTCAGTTTAAAAGTAATCTTGATTTTAAATATGATGTCAAAGATGATTTAGTTAATGGAAAGTATATTGCAAAACTTAATCAACATCAATCTTTAATGATTGAATTATCGTTAAAGTATCGTTGTGATCATCTTCAAATGAATGATGTTGCTGCTGATTTTGATAGTCACTTAGAAGCATTAAAAAGATATCAAGAACATCAACCAGTATTTTTTTCAGATCAAAAAAGACAAAGAAAAATATCATATTTACTGTATCAACTCTATCATGCTGGTGGCGTCAACAAAAAGACATCTATTGCTGCAAAAGGTTTATCAGGCGAAGGATATGAAGGTCACTATTTTTGGGATACAGAAGTCTATATGCTTCCTTTTTTCATTTTTAATTTTCCAGAGAAAGCAAGGCGTTTAATAGAGCATCGAATGATACATGTTGAGGCAGCAAGACATGAAGCTGCTAACTTACATGTATCACGTGGAATCAAAATTCCTTGGCGATCCATCGATGGAACAGAACTGTCACCTTATTTTTTAGCAGGATCTGCTCAAATACATATTAATAGTGATATTGCATATGCAATCATTCTATATGTGAAAACAACGAATGATACATCCTTATTGTTAGAAAATGGCTTTCGATTTATTGTTGAGTTAGGACTATATATTTTAACCTATGGTTTTTTTGATGATAAAGGTTTTCATCTCATGCAAGTCACAGGACCAGATGAATATACAGCATTAGTAGATGATAATTATTATACGAATTCAATGGCAAGATTTCATTTTCAATTCATCGTAGATCATGTTGAAACGTATCAAGATTTAGTGTCAGACATTTTTGATCATCATGATCTAAAACTCATGAAAAAAGCAATTAAAGAAATGGCTTTTTATTATGATGAAAATCTTAAACTTTACTTACAAGATGCGTCTCATCATATGAGGAAACCTTTGTCAAAGAGGATCATTCATCATTCAGATACACCACTCATGTTAAGATTTCATCCACAGTTCATCTATCGTCATCAAGTCTTAAAACAAGCAGATAGTGTCGCTGCTGATGTGTTATTGAATCGTTATGATGATGCCTTTATACATGGTTTTTCATATTATTTAGATAAAACAACACATGATTCTAGCTTATCAAAATGTATGTATGGTATTGGCGCATATCAACTGGGAAAAGAAAAGCTTGCAACGCAATTTTTTGAGGATACATTATCATTAGATCTTGAAGACAAAAATAAGCATACAAAAAATGGATTACATTTTGCAAATATCGGTGGTAGTTATTTGATGGTGCTAAAAGGCATCTTTGGTGTAGATACATTGGAAGGTCTTTCAATCAATCCAACATCAATCTTGAATGAAAAAGACTGTCAAATCACCTTTAAATATCATGATAATGTGATTAAAGTATCTTTAAATGAAAAAGACTTTAATATTCAAGTATCAAAACCTATCCAATTGAAAGTCTACGGTGAACATTATATGATTGAAAATATGAAAAGGTTTTTAAAAAAAGTGATATGAAAAAAATTGTAACTATTGGTGAATATTTAGTCGACATGATTCCAGTCAATAATATGTATCAACCCAAACCAGGTGGTGCCCCCATGAATGTTGCGATTGCCATTCATAGACTCCAAGGGAAAATTGTTCCACTTGCACAAGTAGGAAATGATTTTTTTGGGAAACTGTTAAAAGACGCACTCGTTGAAGAAGGTTTAAATACATCGTATATAAAAACGGATCATCATCATAAAACATCACTCGCATTTGTTTCAATTGATGCATCAGGTGAAAGAGATTTCATGTTTTATAGAAATCCATCAGCAGATCAATATTTTACGTTAACAAAAGAGGAAATTAAAGCGATAGATTATGACATTGTTCACTTTGGATCTGTCGGTTTGATGGAATATCCTTTGAGAGCAACTACGGATGCCTTAATTCAATTTGCTCATGAACATCAAAAAATCGTGAGTTTTGATGTCAATGTTCGTTTGATGCTTGTAGAAAATGAAAAAAAATATAAAGAAGATATGCTTTTATATATTAAAAAAAGTCATCTTGTGAAGTGTTCTCATGAGGAACTCATCTATTTAAACGGAAAAGAAAATTCGATTGAAGAAATGGTTCGTCAATTATTTGATTTGGAACACCAAATGGTCATTGTTACCAAAGGAAGTAAGGGTGTTCAACTTCACTATAAAGAAATCGTATTTCATCAAGAAGCATATACTGTTGATGTTGTCGATACAACGGGTGCAGGTGATGCTTTTATGGGATCATTTTTATGGTCTTTATCTAACCAAGAACAACCATTTGATCATACCGCATGGATACAAAAAGCATTAAAAATATCTTCTTTTATTTCTAGTCAAGTCATTACAAAAAAAGGTTCTACTGAATGGATTCCTTATTATAAAGAAATCTTAAGATTTTTTTAATATTTCGTGTATTTTTAAAGTAGTCATGATATACTATATTTACCATAAGTGTGAAATTATTCTCACATAAGTGGCAGTCTCGATGGCACATCCCCCCAGCTGTCGAGACTTTTTATTACAAATTTTTAAAGTGTGTTATAATATAAAAAAACTCTGGGGGGAGTCTTATGTCAAACATCATTCATGTCTTTCATCAAGAAGTAACACCTACATTTAAGTTTGAAAAAGATGAGAATAATGATTTAGAATTTTCATATAATTATATTGATCATCCATCACAAATTCAAAAATTTCAAAAACATTGTTGTGATATGGTCATGTTGTATAGCTTAGAAACAGAATTAGAGTCACATCTCATCGATCTCATTCAAAATTTAAAGCATATACCTGTCGTTGTTATCTCTAAGTTTCACAACTTACAAAGACGTTTAGAGCTCATCAAAAATGGCATTGATGAATACTTTCATATCGAAGAAGATGTCACCTATATTCGATTTAAATTAAAAAATTTGTTAAAACGTATTAAAGTTATTCAACATTTAAAAAAAGGCTCAGTGTCATTCCATCACTTGAAAATTGATTTTGGACTTAGACAAGTTTATCATGGCCAAAAAAGAATTAATTTGACGGTTAAAGAATTTGAAATGTTACAATTATTTTTATCGAATCCCACTGTAACACTTTCAAAAGAAGAAATTTTTTATCATTTGTGGAGTAAAGCATTATTTTTTACTGAAAACGTGATCAATGTTCATATAAGACACTTAAGAAAAAAAATAGAACTAAACGATAAACAACCGAAGATCATAGAAACCGTTTGGGGTTATGGTTATAAACTTGGTCAAGGCGTCATCATTGAAGATTAAAT
>JAYOFY010000025.1:0-3003 GCA_038117465.1 Acholeplasmataceae bacterium | reverse complement strand
AAGAGGCACTATGAAACATTTATTATTGAGTAGAAGCATATTAGATCAACCATATATTTATGATGTGATGCAACATCATATTCATAAAGATGATCGTGTTCTTGTGGTTTTGTACTCTTTTTTTGATATATGGTTTTCAAACGCATCACAATATCAAGCGTATTATCATAAAGAGGCTGAGTACGTACAAAAAATGTATCGTCAGTTTAGTATGTATGGCGTGTCTGAAGTATCGTTTTTAAATTATTATACCGATGATGAAACGACACGTATCGAAAAAATAAAACATGCAACGATTTTATATTTTCCTGGTGGTGCACCTGATCAAATGATGAAAAGATTCGATCAACATCAACTCGTAAAACCTTTAAAACAATTTAAAGGATTAACGATTGGGTCATCAGCCGGTGCGATGATACATTTGAAAAAACCGCATTTATATAAAGACGATGACTACAATAAGTTTCAATATATTCAAGGATTAGGCTATATTGATGGGTTTGATATAAGTGTCCATTACAGAAGAAGAAATCAACAAGATAAAGCAATTCGACGCGTTGTTTCTGAAAGAGCGATAGACATCTATGCAATTCCTGATGATGGTGGACTTTTTATTGACAATCAAACCATAAAGCTTTTAGGTAGTGCCTCAAAAATCATGAATCATAAAGGGAAGTTTTTATGAAAAAATGGGTATTATATTATTTAATCATTAGTTTACTTTTTGGTGCGATTATTTATCTCATTACGTTATTTCAAATTACACAAGAACAAACCAATGAAGCATTCAATATCATTACGCAAGAACTTGTAGAATCTCAAAATGTTGACACGTTTTTAAGATATTCTACATTAGGTTATGAACCCATTGAACGATTTGAAAATAACGATTATGTTGTAGAAATCATTCAAGCACTAGGTTCTGAAGACGGTCAAGATATCCATCAACTTGTTGTATTTGTTATTCCTTTGGATTTAAGTCGTATTCAATATGCAACGGATATAGATGATCCACGTGATCAAAGTCAACTCATTCTAACTTCAGATACCATAAACATCAATACAACATTGGACGAACCATATAAAGATTACGCACTTAGTGTTGGATTGAATACTTTAGGATTTTATTATTATACAATCATGATTGAAGATGACTTTTCAGGACGTATCCTTTTAAAAGATTATGACGGTGAAGACATCATTGATACTACGATTACATTTAATTATGAATTTAATTTGATTGCGTTCGTTCAAGGGATGGGTGAAGAAGAAATCGAAGCACGCATTTCAGTGGATGATGTATTAAATGAGATATTGATCACAAGATTACTTATTTTTGCTGCAGTTGATATCGTCGTTGCTATTATCATAAGTATCATTTTAAGGAGAAAAGCTTTATGATCACAATTTATGAAACTTCAAAAGCTGGAAACAGACATGAAATTGTTTCAAATACAGCGCCAAAGCATGCGATAAAAGAAGAGATTCATATTCAGGATCAGTTCGATCAAACAATGCAAGGATTTGGTGGTGCATTTACAGAAGCATCTGCATATAATTTATCGAGAGTTGAAAAAAACATAAGAGAGCAGTTGCTCAAAGCATATTTTGATCCAATCGATGGGATTGGATATTCCATGGGAAGAATTTCAATTAATAGTTGTGATTTTGGGTTAGGAACATATGATTACGTTCAACCATATGATGAAACATTACATTCTTTTGATATATCAAGAGATCAACATATTATTGATATGATCAAAGAAGCGACCAAAATTGCTCAAAAAGATCTTCAAATTCTTGCATCACCCTGGTCACCCCCGTTTTGGATGAAAGATAATTTGAAAGCAATCAAAGGTGGTAAACTTTTAAAGAAATATTATGCTTTGTGGGCTCAATACATAATTAAATTTATTCAAGCTTACAAAAATCAAGGCGTCTTGATAGATGCATTAACCATTCAAAATGAACCTGCAGCAAAACAACGATGGGAATCGTGTTTATATGATGCGCAAGATGAAAAAGAGATGGTGCTTGCTTTAGGTAAAGCTCTAAAAGAAGCAAATTTAAAGACAAAGATATATATTTGGGATCATAATCGAGATGTGATGTTTGAGCGTGCTTCCAATATTTTAAATGACAAAGAAGCAGCGTCTTTTGTTTATGGTATAGCATTCCATTGGTATGATAATGATCAATTTTTAGAAGTTAAAAAAACACATGACACTTTTAAAGATAAACATCTTTTATTTACTGAAGGGTGTCAAGAAGGTGGACCGCATCTACATTCTTATGATGTTGCTGAAAGATACGGCAAAAATATGATGCATGACATATCCAATGGTACAGAAGGTTACATTGATTGGAATTTATATTTAGATACAACGGGTGGTCCAAATCACGTCAATAATTTATGTTCTTCACCAATTATGGTCGATGTGTTTCCTGAAACAATAATTTTAAATCCATCTTATTTTTATATGAAACATTTCTCAAAACATATTCCAAGAGGATCAAAACGATTGTTCTCTTCTAGCCAAAACATTTTACATAATGTTTTTTTAAGACCTGATGGAAGTTATGTCGTCGTTTTACTTAATCTTCAAGATGTCGCGTATCATGTTTCATCACATCATCAACTCGTTAATTTTGAGACATATTTACCTGCTCACAGCATTCAAACAATGATATTAAAATAAAAAAGATGAAACCCTTTACATTTTAAATTGATTTCTTTATAATGGTTTTAGGAAATCGGTTTCCATATGAGGGTTAACATGATAAAAAAACAACAAATTATATCGAATAAAGGGATATATTTTCCACTTATGAATCAAAAGGGGTTAAAAGGATACTTGACTCCTTTTTTTGCTGGCCATTTAGCTTTAGACCATGATCATTATGTACTCGAACCAACTTCTGAAAGAGATTTATATGAACCATCGTCACGTAATGTCATGTTTTTTATTGACGGTAAACGATATGACCTCAACGGTCAATTAG
>JAYOFY010000024.1:10399-10908 GCA_038117465.1 Acholeplasmataceae bacterium | reverse complement strand
TGAAGTCCATTAGTATTGAAAAACCAGGTAAACTGTATCTTGCTGGAGAATATGCTGTTGTTAAAGGCTATCATGCGATTATTTTACCTTCAAAATGGCAATTGAAAGTCACGATTTCTGAACAAGAATATTATTCAATTATGAGTGATCAATTTCAAACTAAAGTAACATACAAAGTAATTGATTATAAAATTGATCATCCATATGCATTGTGGAAACATGCAGTGCAAAGCGTGTATCGATATCTTAAGTTTAAAAAATTTGCATTGAAGCCACATCATATCGAGATATCATCCGAACTTCATAAAGATCAAAAGAAATGGGGATTGGGATCTTCAGGTGCACTTACGATTGCACTGATTGATGCAGTTTTACAATTTCACGATGTCAAACTTACACCCCTTCAAATATATAAATTAGGTGTGATTACGCAAAAAGATCTTATTGAAAAAAGTTCTTTTGGTGATTTAGCGATGAGTGCATATCAAGTACCACTAGTTTATAAAAAG
>JAYOFY010000024.1:9309-10341 GCA_038117465.1 Acholeplasmataceae bacterium | reverse complement strand
ATTCATTGAACCTATCGATATTTCGGATTTACCTCTCGTCATTGTGAATACGAATCAAACAGCCTCATCTTATAAACTTGTTCAATCGGTTTTCTCAAATCATCATAATCAAGCACAGCTAATTGAGATTGATCGATGTACAACTCACATGTTTGAAGCAATCAAACATAAAGATTTAAATGCGTTTATGCATTGGATGAGATGCCATCATGATGCTCTTATGAATCTAAATGTTAAAAAACCGTTATTTACAGAAAAAATGAAAGATATTGTTGCACCAATGCATCAAGAAGATATTGCATATAAGTTTTCTGGTGCTGGTGGTGGAGATAATATGATGATTTTATGTAAGGAAGAAGCGTTTGATTCAATCATAGAACTTGTGCCAAAGCAATATCCTATCATTAATAATTTTATCCAAGGAGTTAAACATGTCCAATAGAAAAGATGATCACATTTATTCAGCATTAAAACAACAACATATAACAAATGATTTTGATAAAGTGAGATTATTATCGAATTCGTTATGTTCAGTTGATGTTCAAGATGTTGATATTTCTGTATCTATGTTTGGACGTCATTTTCAATCACCCATTTATATTAATGCAATGTCAGGTGGTAGTGAATTATCCAAAGAAGTGAATCAAAAGCTCTCATTTATTGCAAGAACCTTTGGTTTTCCTATGGCAACTGGATCATTATCTGCAGCCATTAAAGATGCACAATGGAATGAAAGTTTTCAGGTTATCAATCATGAATTGAATGATGGCTTTAAAATAGCAAATATTGGACTTTCAAGATCAAAAGAAGATGCTCAAAAAGCCATTGATATTATAGATGCCGATGTATTACAAATTCATTTAAACGCTGCTCAAGAAATTACGATGCCCGAGGGTGACAGAGCCTTTAAACATTGGAAAGATAGATTAATTGAAATCATAGAATTTGTTCATGTTCCAGTCATAGTCAAAGAAGTTGGTTTTGGGATGACAAGAGAAACCGTTGAGACATTACAATCAATTGGTGTTAAAT
>JAYOFY010000024.1:5285-9299 GCA_038117465.1 Acholeplasmataceae bacterium | reverse complement strand
ATATTGATGTCTCTGGTAAAGGTGGTACGAATTTTATTTCAATAGAAAACGATAGAAGAGATCATCGCTTATTATCTTTTGAATCTTATGGGATATCTACTGTAGAATCACTTTTGGATAATCAACATCATAAAAACATTCATTTATTTGCTAGTGGTGGTATTCGGGATGCATATGATATTGTTAAAGCACTTGCATTAGGTGCACATATGGTTGGATTAAGTGGGTATTTCTTGAAACTCGTAATGACACATGACATGGATAAAAGCATTCAACTTGTTAAAGAACTATTGGATGATGTCAAAGGTATCATGGCAGTTCTTAATGCATCGTCTATTGCTTCATTAAAAGAAGTAGACAAAATATTCGATCAGGATCTCATCAATTTCATCAATCAAAGAAAAAAAGGTAAGTGATTTATTCACTTACCTTTTTATATATTCTATGACCTTGTACCATTTGTTCTAACACAAAGTGACTATCTTTGTGCGGTTCAAAATCTGATGCGATATATTGATGTGTGACTTCTTTATCTTTATAAAACGTCATGTATTCTACATATGTCTTAAAGTCAATTTCATCTCTTGAATCTAAATGAGATAATGCTTTTGATTTATCAAATACTTTTTCATATCCTTCTTGAACGGTGAGTGAGAAGAATTCACCAATGGCACCAGAACCATATGAAAACATACCAATCGTTTCATTTTCTAAAGATTCTTTTGCAAGAGATAATACAGAGATTAAACTTAAGAACAACGAACCGTTATAAATATTCCCTACTTCTTGTGTAAAAGCTTTTACAAGCTCTATTTTATCTTGTGAAATTGGATGAGAAAAGACTTTGTTTGCTTTAACAGCCATATTGGCAAACGGCATATGGAAACATGTGTATAAATAGGATTTGTTTGGATCGACACGTTTCAGCATATCGTTATAACAACGAATAGATAAGTGACCGTCTACAGTCGGCACTTCTTGATAAGAAGGACGGTAAAAATCCGGAAGTTCTTCAGTCGTAAATTGACCTTTATGTACTTCAGCAAGTCTTGGATTAGCACTGACTAGCATTGCAATTGCCCCAGCGCCTTGTGTAGATTCTCCTGGTGTATTAAAGCCATACCAAGCGACATCTGAAGATAATACAAGTACTTTTTTATCTGGTTGCATTTTGACATAATCAATGGCAAGTTGTAAAGAACCCGTTGCAGCATAACATGCTTGTTTGAGTTCTAAGATTCGAATGTTATGTTGTAATCCTAACATTCTGTGGACATAATTTCCAGCAGCTTTTGAATAATCAATCGCCGTTTCTGTCGCAAATAATATTGTATCAATGGCTGCTTTATCTGTTTCCTCTAAAATACTGTTTGCAGCTTCTAACGCCATGGTTACAATATCTTCAGAAGGTGAAATGACTGCCATTTTGTGTTGTCCAATACCGACTTTATATTTATTGACATCTTGATTACGCTCTTTAGCAAGCGATGTCATATCTAAAAAATATCTTGGAACATAAAATCCAATTTTATCAATACCTATTTTCATGACTGTTTCCTTTCGATGCGTTTATGAGATTGTGTAAGTTCATTCGTATTTGTTAGTGCTGCCATAAGGGATAATTCACCACATAAAACAAATGCAGCTGCAATTTGTGCAAGTTTCTGAGCACCAAAGGCATCTTTTACATCTAAAGACTCTAAGTTTTTATTCGCATCTAATGCATCTTTACCATGACCAACTGAGCCTACGATGATATTTGGAAGTGATACTGAAAAATATAAATCATCATTTCTTACTTCGCAATGTGTAATACCTTGTGAGCCCTCAACGATATTTGCAGCATCTTGACCTGTTGCAAGATAAAAAGCGAGTAACATGTTTGCGTAATGTGCATTTGCAGATAATAAACCACCACTTGCAATCGATCCGATTAAATTCTTTTTAATATTCAAATCAACAATTTTTTCTGGCGTTGTTCTTAAACTTTTTTCAACAATATCTCTTGGAATCAAAATTTCAGCAATGACATGTTTACCTCTTCCCAAAATAGAATTCACAGAAGAGACTTTTTTGTCTGTACAAAAATTACCTGACACACTGACATATTGTAATGTTGGATACAACGCTAAAATCGCTTCAGCAATTTTATCTGATGCGAATGTTGTCATATTATGTCCGGAAGCATTTCCTGTCTCGTAACCTAAACGAATATATAGAAGGTTACCAACGATTTTTCCGTCAATTTGCTTTAAATGAGCATAATTCGATTGTTTTGAAACAACTTGTTCTTGAAAGAAGTCTTTTTTTGATTGAACATCAAGTAATACCTGATGCGCTTCATGAGCTAATCTTGCTTCAAACAAAATAGAACGTGTCATCATATCTGATAACACGGTCGTGGTTAATGTTTTCGCAAGTCTAGAGATTTTCGCACCACGTCCAACAGAATGAAACAATGTTGTCTCATAGGTTGTTAATGGCGCATCTAGCTCAATACTTGATTCAGTTTTGTTTAAATAACGCATTTCAGCGAAATAAAGCGGACCAACAACTTGCGTTGGAATGCCAGTGTAAAACATTTGGTTTTTCATAAAAGACCTACCTAAAGTGGACTTGATTCTATTTTACAACAGAAAAGGATCAATTGAGACATATATGTAAAAAAAAGTCAAAATTCATTATTTTCACATGAATGTATCACACAGTATTGTGTTATGCACAATACTGTGATATCATATTTCCAGAAGGTGAAAAATGGAATCTCAATTTAAAAAAGGCATCATAGAATTATGCATATTAACAATGATTGCACATGAAGATATGTATGGATATCAAATCATCAAATCATTTGAAAATATCATCGATGTCAACGAAAACACAGTATATCCAATTTTAAGGCGATTAACTTTAGAAAATTATTTTGATACATATTTAATGCCATCGCAAGAAGGGGCACCAAGAAAAATGTATCAAATCACAGAAATAGGATTTAGTCATCTTATGAAATTACGTTCAACTTGGGATCAGTTTATTGGTGGTGTTTATAAAATATTAAATATGAAAGAGGTCAATCATGCAGACATTCTTAAACGCATTAAAAAATAAATTATTAATATCAGGGTTCACTCAAAAAGAAGTAGAGGACATCGTGTTGGATTATCAAGAAATGATAGATCAGGCAATCAAACAAGGTTTGAAAGAAGAAGACATTGAGGATACTTTTGGGTCAGTTGAACAAATTGTTTCAGAGATCAAACAAAATTCAACAAAAAAAGCTGTTGAAGATATTGGGCAACTGATCAATCGTTACGATAAGAAATTGATTAAAAATATCGATATTGATTTAGTCAATGAAGATCTTAAATGCGTGACACACGAGAAAGACTATTTTAAATTGACTTATGATGGAATACTAGATCATAATTTCATTACAATCGATGTTACTAACGAAACACTAATTATAAAAAACAATAAAAAGTACCAAGGACTAAAAAAAGATAGACATAAATTATCCTTTTATGTATATGTTCCTAAAGACGTGAGATTGAATCAAGTGGCTGTTGGAAGTATTAATGGTGAACTCAATCTTCAACAAATTACAGGGAATCAACTTAAAGTGTATAATGTGAATGGATTGAGTAAACTCTCTCGAAATGAATTTTTAGAAATTAAATTTGATGGTGTAAATGCGAAATGTTTTATTGAAAATAATTTCTCAGATACACTCAATGCAAAAACAGTATCTGGCAATTTAGAATTAAAAGAAAACGATACATCTGAAACATTAAGTGTTACTACCGTATCCGCAAAAATTAACATTCAACATACGATGATACAGCAGTTAAAAGTCACGACAGTAAGTGGACATATTTCTTGTCGTGAAGTGTATCCGGAGAAGTTACATTATAATTCAATTTCAGGTCATATTAGTTTTGAAAATAATGATACATCTAAAGAAATTAAGATTGAAAACAAAAGAAGCATGGGTGGAAAGGTGATTATAAAATGACG
>JAYOFY010000024.1:0-5275 GCA_038117465.1 Acholeplasmataceae bacterium | reverse complement strand
CATAGAAACATCTCTTAAATTTTATGAAGAACAATTGCAAATAAAAAACATTTTTTATGTAAAAGAATATGGATGGGCACAATTTGATTTAGACGGTATCCCGTTTGCCTTATATCAAATTAATAAAGGTGGCGGATCAAGAACACTTGGTGGATCTATTGATTTCCATTTTGCCATGGATGCAGATGTGTTTGATGAAGTTGCACCTAAATGGTTATCGAATCATTTACTAAAAGAAGACATGATTCATAGTGGAAATGATGGGTCTACATTTGTAGAACTACTTGATCCTGATCAAAATGAGCTTAAAATTATGCGTATAAAAAAATAGCCTAATAATGGCTATTTTTTTATGTGTTCATAAAACGTGATAAAAATACTTTTGTTCTTTCTTTTTGAGGTGAAATAAAAAGTTGATCATTATTTTGAATTTCTACAATTTCTCCTTGATCCATGTAAATTACACGATCAGAGATGTCTCTAGCAAACGCCATTTCATGGGTGACAATTACCATTGTCATCCCTGTTTTTGCGACATCTTTAATGACATTTAAGACATCGCCAACCATTTCTGGATCGAGTGCACTTGTAGGTTCATCAAATAACATAATATCAGGATGCATCATCAAAGCTCTGGCAATCGCAACACGTTGTTTTTGGCCACCAGAAAGTGTTCTTACAGATTGATACGCAAATGATTCTAACCCTACAAGAGACAATTTTTCTAATGCTTCACGCACAGCTTGCTCGTGTGGCACATGTAGAAGTTTTTTAGGACCTAAAATTAAATTCTCGATCACATTCAAATGTTGGAATAAATTAAAATTTTGAAAGACCATCCCCATATTCATACGATGTTTGTTAATGTCAATCGTTGGATCAATAAGATTTTGATTGTGATACACAATGGAACCATCATTGGGTTGCTCAAGTAAATTTAAGCACCTTAATAATGTAGTTTTACCAGAACCAGACGCACCAATAATAGAGACAACCTCACCTTTAGTAATATCTAATGAGATATCATTTAAAACAATATGATTGTTAAATGATTTCATTAAATGAGATACTTTTAAAAGAACTTGACTCATACCATTGCCTCTTTTCTTTGCGATGATTGCTCAAAGCGGTTGACAAATAGAGATGCAATCAATGTCATCATTAAATATAATATGGCTGCTATAAAAAAACCCTCAGTTGTTCTATAGTTTGGAGATGTTGCGAGTTGAGTTGCTCTAAAAATTTCTGTGACACCTATAACAGATAAAACAGACGTATCTTTTAAGTTAATAATAAATTCATTACCAATAGCTGGGAGTGATTGCCTAATTGCTTGTGGCAAAATGACAAGTCTCATGGATTGACCATGAGAAAACCCTAAAGATCTGGAAGCTTCTAATTGTCCTTGATCCACACCATTGATACCGCTTCGTAATACCTCACTAATATAAGCAGTCGTATTTAATATAACAACAACAAACCCAGCTACAATGGGTGTCCAGAAACTTAACTGTAATCTGGATACACCATAATAAAAAATCATTGCTTGCACCATCATCGGTGTCCCTCTAAAAATCGTAATGTATATGTTAATGAGACTTTGACTGAGTTTCGTAAGTAGAATCGTAATTGTTGATTGTCTTAAACGATCGATTTTTCTTGTTCTTACAATTGTGAAAAAGAAGGCGATCATAAAACCGCCTCCTGTTCCAATGATGGATAACATCAATGTGTAAAAAATGCCTGTTAAAAAGAATGTTTGATAGTTTGATATTAAATACCAAATCGTCTCAAAAAACGCATCTCTTGGGGGTAAAACATTGAAAATAAACATTACTGAGGTTGTCTAGATAATGCAGCTTCCATGTAGCCATTTCTAGTTTCAGTAGAAATTGCAGTCAACGCTTCGTTAATTGCAGATAATAATGCAGTATCTTCTTGACGCAATGCAACAGAAACAGTCACATCTTCAGCAGATACACTAAATCCATTCCCATCAGCAAATGTAATGTAACTTAATGATGGGTTGGCTGCTACAATACCCATTGCGACAGGTAATTCAGCAACAAAGCCATCACTGGCATTATTTAATAATGACGTTACTAATGTCGCATAATCATTGACAGCATCTAAGTGATTCACACCTGGAATTTGATCAATAAGATCATCTTGTAAAGTTCCTAATTGAGCAACGATACGTGCACCTTCAAAATCATTTAAAGAAGTTGCATTTGCAAAATCACCATCATTACGCACGACCATCACTTGTTCACTTTGGAAATATGGATCACTAAACGCAACGGTTTGTGCACGTTCTGAAGTTGGTGACATCCCTGCAATGATCAAATCAATTTCTCCAGCTAATAATGCTGGAATTAAACCATCCCATTCGATTGCACGAATTACAAGCGTTAACCCAAGCGCATCTGCAATTTCTTGTGCCATCACAACATCAAATCCATCTGCATAAAACCCTGATTGATTTGCGATTGGAACTGTAAAACTATTTTCTGTTGGTGTCGCCCAGTTAAATGGTGCATAAGCTGCCTCTAATCCAACAACAATTTCTGTTTCTGAAGTGATATCAAAACCACTATCGGTACTACAAGCACTTACTGTAAAGATTGCAGTAAGTAAAATAATGAGTGTAACTATTTTTCTCATTCTCTCTTCCTCTTTTCTTTGTTTTTTAACAAAAAAAGCATCCGAGAGGACACTTTAAGATCAATGGGTTAAATTGATTAGCGCCTCTACAAATGTAGGAGTGTTGCAAGTATTTCTTACAACCCCATAATAGATCAATGCCTTTCTCTATTATTCGGCGATGGATACCTTTCTAATCTTTCACGGAATGCCTTCTCCAGATTATACTCATTTACATCGCTGCCTCTAATGCTTTAAATTGTATGACATCATTATAAATCAAAATATTGTGATATCAAGTAAAATGATAATAAAACGTTTTCATGATAGATGTGGACTTAAAAGATCCTAGATATTTAGTGGTTTATAAGTGTGCATTAATGATATAATATTATAGTAAAGGAGCATAAAATGATTACTTTATATTCAATAACAGGTGGATTCATTGTATTGTTTTTCTTATTGGCATCAGTGAATGGTTTGAAAAAATATGTAGAATCACCTTTAGTGGCTGCAATCGCGAGTAAACATAGAATCTTTGGTATGTTAGCCTCACTCTCAGCATTTATTCATATGGGATATGCACTCTCACAAGGTCAATTAAGACCAACAGGTGCACTTACACTGCTTGCATTACTTTCCACAGGCACATTTGGCATGCTTTTTGCAACAAAGAAAAAACCATGGATGTATGTGGCACATAGAATTATGGGTCCTGTGACAATGGTACTTATCGTGATCCACATTATTTTGAACACATCGATTTAATATGAAAAAAATTATAAATTACTTAATAACAATTTTAAAAGGATTTCTAATGGGAATCGCAGCAATCATTCCAGGTGTATCATCTGGAACGGTTGCTGTTTTATTGAAATTTTACGATAAACTTGTTGAAGCAGTAGATACCATTGTGAGCTTAAAAAAAGGACTCATTGCTGCAGTCATCTTTTTAATACTCATTTATGGCGGTAACTTTTTAGCGTTGTTTACTTTAGCTGGGCCAATGAATGATTTACTTGAAAATTTTCCAAACCAAATGAAATTATTTTTTATTGGCTTAATCATTGGGAGTATGCCACTTATCATTAATAAGATACAAGAACAAGGGAAAACAAATATTTTTCAGTGGAAGTTATTAATTCCTTTTGTATTAAGTGCAGGATTTTTAATCCTTCTTAATGTATTTACTGGTGAAGATACAAACGCAGACCCTATAAGAACACTTACATTAGGCAATAGTTTTCTCATCTTTTTTACAGGACTTATCGCTTCTGCAACAGCAATTATTCCAGGTGTGAGTGGATCTATGGTTCAACTTGCGATTGGGATGTATCCAACATTTACCTATGCATTAGAGGAAATTAATATACCGATTTTAATTGTATTATTTCTAGGGATGGCTTTAGGGTTAGTCTTTGCAGCAAAACTGATCAGTTACTTACTAAAGCATTTTTATCATGTGACATATGCAACGATTGTTGGCTTGCTTGTAGGATCCGTTTTTCAAATTCTTCCTGTATTTGAAGATACATTAACATTCTTTCAAATTATGATTTATGTTATTGTTTTTGGTTTGGGCTTTGCATTAGCATATATTTCAAATGTGTTTGATCGAAAGAAAAAAGAAATAAAAAATCATATAACAAATGAGGAGATTGCATGAAAATTCCATTATTAGTTAGAAAGAGTTTGGCCGAGTTTTTTGGAACATTGATGATTGTTTTTATTGGCTTAGGGACGATTTATTTTACAAGTGACGCAAACACTTTAACCATTGCTTTTGCATTTGGTTTTGCAGTAATGGCAGGTATTTTCACACTTGGTCATATTTCTGGTGGACAGTTTAATCCCGCCGTATCTACAGCGATGTTGATAGACAAGAGGTTATCAATAAAAGAATATGTAGTTTATGTACTTTCACAATTTGCAGGTGCACTATTTGGACTCTTGTTGTTGCTTGCTGCTGACCCTAACGTACCTCAGTTTGTCGCACCGAATTCAAATTTAGTCATTGTTTTATTTGAAATGTTTGTCACTTATATTTTTGTATATGTGATTCTTGCAGTGTCTCAAAGAAAATTATTTGCATCTCATGTTGCGCTTATCATTGGGCTGACATTGACAGGACTTATATTAGTCAGTGCTCAAGTAACAGGTGCAGCGCTCAATCCAGCAGTAATATTTGCTGCATTACTCATGAATCAAGGGCTAAGTGTTTATCTATATTATTTAATTGGTACCGTTTCTGGTGCAATTCTTGCAGCTTTAACGTATAAACTATTAAAGTTTAAAGACGATCAAACAATCGAGTAAATAAAAACGATGCTATTGCATCGTTTTTTTTATTTTCTTAAATATGTAATTCGCAACAAAAATTAATATAAATGTTGCAAGCCAATTAATGACAACAATACCAATCCATACACCATCAAGTCCTAATTGAAAAGTTGTACTTAGTAATGGAAAAACGATCAAAGGAAGAAGTTGTCTGAGAATACCAATAATTAAAGCAAATAATGGTTTTTTAATACCTTGTAATACAGAAGTATTGACATTAATAATAAGATAAGTCACAAATCCTATGGTATCAATTCTTAAATATCTTGAACCAACAGATATAACATCTGGA
>JAYOFY010000023.1:8799-10912 GCA_038117465.1 Acholeplasmataceae bacterium | reverse complement strand
TAATCTTGATGACGTAATACATCGATATTTAATGACGTTATATAGGCTTCTAAATCATCTAATTGGTACACATCACGCATACGATATGGTGTTTGACTGATGGTACCATCTCTAGACCAACCAAACAAACTAATGACACTAGGTTGTACACCTTGTTCAAGCAATGATTGAATCATCGCTTCTGCCTCATTAGAAGATGTCATTTCTAAATACGTCGTCCCTAAAAAGGATGGTGTTTGGTCACCCATAAGAATTTGTAATAAGAATGGCATTTGATCGACTGTTTGTTTGGTTAGTTGCTGACTATCAGCTAAGTATGACTGATACTCATTTGCGATGCCGACATAATTCGCATTATCCCCTAACATCGCATACGTTGCTTTATAATCTTTGTTTGTTAATAATTCTGGTATTTGATCACGACCATCTCCAGCAGCATTAATAATTGCTTTGTAAATTGGACGTACCGTGAAATTCAGTTGTGTTCTGTAGTAACGTGTTCTTGATGACCAAAAAACAGCTTCTAATTCTGAAAGTTCAGCCCCTTCATCTACGCTTACATAAAATCCTTGATGATCCACATGATGCACCATCCCAACAACAGGTAAGGATAAATATGCACGTGAATTGTCGTTAATTCCTTGATCTCCACCATAGAATAATGCTCTAATTGTTGATTCAATCGGTTGTTCAAATCGAATGAGACTTCCGACTTGATCAGGAATCAACATATATCCAGGTGCAAGATTTTCTCTTACAGACCCAAAATATGGAAACACACTAATGGATGTTAATCCATAAATATCACCTGATTCAACAATATCTTCAGAAGGAATATAAACTTCAAGCCCTCTATCATTTAATGACAGATGAATATTTAATGTTACATCGATGGCATATGCATTGACGGTTGCGATCAGCGTTTGATTGGTCTCTAAAACAGATACATTCACTTCATCTTCATCATAACTACCATCCACGATTTGAAATGTGGAGAGTTGTGTTTGTGTTTCATTCACTGAACCATTGTTAATATAGTCAACATCTGCAAGTTCATACAAAGAAACCGTTGTTTCTGTCGCTCTAGAAACATTTGCTTTTCTAACATAAGACAACCATAACCCACTATTGAGTAAATTACGTGTCGAGGTATTGTTTTCTCTTTCTCCAGAAATACCTTGAAATTCTGCACGAGAGCTCATCATGTAATCATTGACTTTATCATAAAGTAAAACTGAAAAACTCATCGGTTCAAAATATAAAATGTATCTGTCATTTTCAATAGAATAACGATATCCTAGTGTGTCTCTTGCTTCTTCTGTGTAATCAATTTGATACAGTTGTGTAAAATCATCGATTTGTGATGCATCATATGCGTCAGGTTGCGTAAAACGATTACTCGATAACATATTATCATCCATGATCATGTCATCATATTCATACGTTGTTACATCTTGTTCTTCAACAACATTAAATACACTCATCATTGAGGTTAAAGAAACAATTGTTAAAAGTTTTAATATATTAACCACGAACTGTTACCTCCCGAATGATGTCTAGGAATAATTGAACCACTTCACCGAGCAATAAATAGACAATAAAGACAACAACTAAAATCATGATTGCAGTAAAGAGCGTAATTAAAATATTGCCTACGGTTGCTTTCATTTCATAGTAATGAATTTCTTTTACGGTCATCACCAAGTAAAAACCAGTGAGTACGTAAATAATAATCATACCGAAATCAAATAAAAATGCTTCATTTAATGTGAGTGCTTGTGACAGTAGCGTAATTAAAGGTAGTCCGATAATTGCCGGTAGTAAACTATAAGATGTTGCGATATATACATCTTTAAACGATCCTTCTCCATCTCGAATCGAACATACTAAGTAATTTGCTAATACAAATAACAAGAATGGTAAGAAAATTGATATCACTTGTTCAAAAATATCAATTTGAGAACGAATGAGTGGATTAAATAAGAAATTCGTTTCAAAGATAAAAATCAAATACATGAAGAAAAAGAAAAGTAAATACATTGTTGCTGATAAATAACTTGCTTTATTTTCTCGTTTAATACCATAATATCCATCCACTGGATGCGTCATTACA
>JAYOFY010000023.1:0-8789 GCA_038117465.1 Acholeplasmataceae bacterium | reverse complement strand
TCAAGACATAAAAGCCAAACTTCAGTTCATTAACGAGCTTTATCTCTTTAATTTTATTGTTAAATAAATGCACTGGTTTAAGTAAAATATCATTCAGCTTTAAATATTTTCCACCAATCGATAACACAAGTAATCCAAATAAGGCAATGACAATAAAGGTACCAGAATTTAATAAGACATCATTTCTAACTTCCCAAAATGCGTCACTATATCCTTGTCTATTTCTGGCAATTTCATAATAATACAATGCTTCTTCATAATTCATTTGTGCAAAATACGCATCTCCAAGACCTCTATTTGCAAGATCAAATAATGCATTTTGCTCTAAAACTTTTTGCCAAGGTTCTAATGCTTCAACATAGCGGCCATCTTGATATAATTCTATCGCTTTATGAACAAGATTCGCAAAGGACGTTGGTACAAATATTTGCAGTGAGGATGTTTGATTATCAATGACATATATTTGACTCTTTGAATTGACGGCAATCCCGGTAGGATTTTGAAATAACCCTTGAATACCTGATGTATCAGTACCACTAAAAATGAATAAGACACTTCCATCTGGACCATATTCCACGATATATCCTTCACTTGTGACTGCAAAAATAGTTTCATATGGACCAACGTAGATATCTTCGTTGTTATCAAAACCCCAAACGGATTGATTTAATACAAAATTTGCAATGTTAAGCTTCAAATAACCATCGAGACCCTTCGTTGTTGTTAAGATGAGTCCGTCTTGATCCGTAGCTAAGTTATACACTGGATCCGGAATGATTTGAAATAAATTACGTCTCGTGTCTTCATCGAAAAATAAAAATGTGACGGTGTTTTGCCAAGACGCAGGAATACTGTTTCCACCAAAATAACCAAAAAATGTCCCATCATTTTTATATTGAGCAAGACCATTGACATTTCCTGCAAGTAAAACATATACATTATTTGCATTATCTGTTGTGACTTTTGTAGGATCGAATGGGTCATCATCAGTAAAAAATGGTGAATTTAAAGGTTTCTCATATGTTGCAACTAAATCATATTGATCTTGGTTATTTTTAGAAAATTGATACGCTTTTTTCGTAATAAAGTCAGCGACATAAACATTGCCATCAAAACCAACATGAACACCAGTTGGTCCTTCTAAAATACCTTCACCAATGACTTGTGTGACTTGATTCTCTTCATCATATACAATCACAACACCCAAGTCACGATCTGCGATATACATGATGTCATTGTCATCAAATGTAATATCTTGCGGATTATCAAGTGTATATGATCCAAATGTTTCTGTTCTAGATAAAGGAATATAGGCATCTTGTGTATAGACAAAACGCCCATTCGTTGATGAATAGGTAAATGTAATGTATGGCACGCCATTCGCCTTTATAGTAAACAATGGTAATGCCATCATTATGAATAAAACAATGAGTATTTTTTTCATTATTTGATACCTGAATGTGCCATCGTATTCATCACACGACTTTGTAAGAAAATAAATAAAACAAGATTAGGAATAAACATAATAAGTGATGCTGCAGCCGCCATCCCTTGACCTGCAACAGTGTTCCCTTGAAGGGATGTTAAACTCATCATAAAAAATGCAAGCGTACGTTTAGATTCATCATCAATATATAAAATTGATGTGGATGTGTCATTCCATAATACTTGGAATGATAAAATCCCTACGGTTGCAATCGCAGGTAAAATAATAGGAAATATAATTTTGAAAAAGATTTCCATTTCTGATGCGCCGTCAATTTTTGCGGATTCAATGAGCTCGTTTGGTGTTTGATCAATGAATTGTTTCAACAAAAACATCGCGACAGGAAGTATCACAACAGGTAAAATATGTCCCAAATATGTATCAATTAATCCAGCTCTTGCGATAATTAAATATCTAGGAATTTGTACTGCAATTGGAACAAACATGAGCGCTAAAGTATTGATTTCAAATAGAAGTTTCTTACCTTTAAATTTGAGTTTTGACAATCCATAAGCTGATAAACTAGTAATAAGAATGGCAAATGAAACACCAATAATCGTCACAATTAAACTATTGACGATATATCTAGAAAAAGGGACACCAGATGATGATGTAATACGTGCAAGTTCAACAAAATTATCGAAGGTTGGTTGTCTTACAAAGAACCTAGGAGGGAATGCAAATAACTCACCAATTGGTTTAAATGCATGATTAAAAATAAAGATGATCGGAAGTAACATTAGTAGTGAAAATGGCACTAAAAATGAATAAAATGGTAATTGACTCGGATGAAATCGACTTGGATTAATTTTCATCCCTTGAAATTTAGAATATCTTTTTTTCATGATTTATCTCCAAGTGCTTTGAAAGTTACTTTTGATATGACATATACAATGATGAGTAATACAACAGATACTGCTGCTGCATATCCCATCATATAACGTATGAAACCAAAGTCTTCAATATGATTGACAATAAGTTGTCCTGCATATTGCGGTGTTGGATTAGATCCTGCAAGTTGAACACCAATCATACCTGCTTGGAACGTTGACACAACTGCCATCACGGCACCAAATAATAGTTGTGGTTTCATTGACGGTAACGTGATATATAAAATTTCTTGTGTTCTATTTTTAATACCATCAACATATGCTGCTTCATAAAGTGTTTGATCAATATTTAAGACACCGGCAAGCATCGCTAAAAAGCCAACACCCATAGAACTCCACAATGAGACAACAATCATAATTGTCATTAAGTATTCAGGGGACTGCAAAAATTGTAGTGGTTCTAAAATTAAATTATTAGATAATAATATCGCATTTAAATATCCGTTTGCATCACCTGAGAAAATGATACGCCACATCGCTGCCATCGCAACACCCAGTGTTAATGATGGAGAATATAAAATGATCGCTAAAATTGTTCTTGGAATCGCTGAAATTTGTGCGAGCATCCATGCAAGTAAAAATGCCATGATATATCCGAAAGGGCCTACAATCAGAGCAAATCTTAATGTATTTGATAATACATATTGCATGAATACGGTATCTGTTGTAATTAATTCTATGTAGTTGTTGATCCCAACAAACCGTGGTGTTTCAATCGCATTAAAATACGTGAAACTTAAATAAATGGCTGCAATGACCGGTAAAATAATGAAAACTAAAAATAAACTCCAATAAGGAACAATAAACCAAGCAGGTCTGTTCATGCGCTTAATCATGTTGATGCTCCTTTAACCATTGATCGATATTGTCTATCGATGGTACAACGTAGTCTTTGATGGGTTCACCATTAATGACATATCCAAATTCTGCCATTTTATATAAGATTTCTCTGTTAGCGATACGTACAGCTTCATCGAGTGCTTGTCTCGGATTGACATCATTGAAAACAATATTTGTCCAAGCATTACTCATTTCTCTTTCTACCATGTAACTACCCGGTATACGAGGTGCTTCAATTGCATATTCCCATTGTGCCTGAATCACTTCTTTATGTTGTCTTGGCATTGGGATTAAATCAAATGCTTCTAAGTTTGCAGTGTTCCAGAAATATTGTTTTCCGTAAGTTGATAACAACGTCAATGCAAATTCTGCTTGAACTTCTGTCGATGACCACCAGTCTAAAAAGTCCCAAGCTTCATCTTGATACTTAGATTGGGATAAAATCATATTTGATTGTGCACCTACAGATGCATAACGATTGATCGTATTTGTTTCAGGGTCTAATACACCAGGATGAGGCGCCATAGACCATAAACCATCAAGTTCATCTGCAGCACTGTTGAGTAGAATATACGTTGCCAAATCTCCAATACCGATTGGCAAGGTACCATATCTAAAACTATTAAAGAAATTTCCTACAAATTTAGGAACATTATATAAGGTAAATAACTCACTCATAAGTTCCATACCTTCAAGTGTTTCGGTAGAGTTGATTCCTGTTTGCATCCCAGTTTCTGTATATAAATTTCCACCGAACTGATATACATAAGGTATGGTTGCAACAAATGGTTTTAACCCAGAAAACTGTGCAAGTGGTACAAAATAATTAAGACCATAACTTTGTAGTAGCGGGAGGACATCAATTACATCATTCCATGTTTCAGGAATGTCTTCTGCACCAATACTGGTTAATATATCATTTCGATAAAATGTGACCCAGAAATTTTGTGTTGACGGTAATCCATACATACCATCTTCAAATGCATATGGAATCATGGCACCTTTAGAAAATCTTGATACAACTTCTTCATAGCCATCAAATTGTCTTAAGTCCACGGAAGCGCCACGAATTGAAATCTCATAAGGAATCCAATGATCTACACCAATCGCAACATCAGGAGCTTTACCTGAGGTATTCGATAAAATAAGTTTATTTTGATCAGGCATTTGCGAAAGTGTTACTTTTCTATTGCCAGAATATGACTGATCAATCATAATTTGCATAATTTCAATATACTGTCTTGGGTAATTCACCCATACATTTAAGTCTTCATCTGAATTGTTAACTGAATATGGATTATTAATAAACGATAAAATAAGTCTTTTTGTGCCTTCAAAAATTGATGTAAAAATGGTCGAATAAGGTCTTGGAAGTGATCCATTCCCATGAATCATCGTACGTTCAAGTTCTAAATTTGACCGCATCAATTGTGATGCAATTTGACCTAACATTTGATTGACTGAAGAATCTCCATCTGAAAACTGAACCATTCTAGATGGTAAACTATTGATATCATCCGCGATATCATTTAACCGATTAATAGAAACTTTTATATTGGCAATTTCAGATGGATTACTATCTGAACCTACACTTAAAAGTTCATCATACATGGATTCTAAAATCACGACCCAACTTCTAATATCCGATACAGCATTTGGAAAATAGAGCTCTACATCCCAGTCACGATAACGATCCGTTGCACCACTTGTATAGCGTTTAATTGACAATGAAAGTTCTTGGATTTCGTTCATGATGTACTTTAAGTTTTCTATGGATTGTGCGTAAGGTTCACTGGTCGCTTCTAATGTAATGGCATTTACACCAGCATTTAAATAAACATAATAAGGTGTATCATCATCTTTTTTTAATGTACGATTAATGAATGACATTGTATGAGGAAATGCGACGTTAAGCATTTCTTCATATTGAAGCGCTCCATTTATATAGATGTTTCTGAATACCGGTAAGTCTTTTAATAAATACTGACGATATTTAAAAGACAATTGATATAAACCAGCTTGTTCGACTTCAATATGATAAGAAATTTGTTGACCACCAGATTCCCAGGAATCACCAAAAATCGTATTTAACCTTAACTGTTGTGTATCATAATATAAATTTGAAGGATCTTGTTCTACTCTTAAACGAATCGATGGATCATTTCTTAATGCCATCTCTCTTGCAGAGACTTGAACTACCACATCATCAATAATAGGTGTCGATGCATGCATATCCATGAAAGCATCATATGAATCTGGTGCATCATAAGGTACGACAGAAATCGATGCGACTAAGAAACGACTATTCACATAAGATAGGGATAAGACATCATCTTTACTTAAGTGAATGAGATAAGGATGTTGATACATACCTTTAAAGTCCCTAATAATTGTATGTTGCCATTCAACTTCTTTAATTGATCGTGGTTGAATATCGTTATTGTATCGGTCTAATGTAAAGGTTTCTTGTTCAAAAACCCATGAAGAGGGTAAAATAAGCGTTTGTGCTTCGAAAAATGGCGATGTACCATTGATTTCTAATTGATACTGCACCGCATCCACATTGTTATCAACGAGTAAATAAGTAATATCTAAATAATATAAACCTGACGTTTGTATGTTACTAAATGTCACTTCTAAGTCTTGTTGATAGTCAACTAAATAACTTTGATCAAATATATCATTTTCTAAGACTTCTGAAACATTTTCAAACGTGTCAAAAACGACTTGACCTGAATATTGATTTTGATCAAGCTCTATTTCATCAGAGATTATTACTTCATTAGATTTATCATCAATCCAATTACGGTAAAGTGGTAAATTATATTGAGATGATGTATATGATACATCACTTGAGATAAGTGTTGATATATCCACAATATCATCTAACTTTTGTCTTTGAAAAAAAGATAAAACAACAAAAAGGACCAGCAACAATACAATTGAAGATCCAACGATTTTTTTCACAGATAAAAATTGAATGAATGATTTTAAACGTGTTTTCAAATATCTCACCTCTAAAAAGTGAACCAAGAGGGAGAAACATATCTTCTCCCTCTTGATTAACAATATTATAATCTATTATTCAACAGGCGGTTGTCCTAAAGTGTCTAATGCAGTTTGAACAATTTCATTGATTTTTCTTTCCCACTCAGTTGCCCAAGTAGGTACTGATGATGCACCAGCAACAACAAGTGCATCAAAGTTATATGGATTTTCTGGATCAAAAACCCAGCTCCAGAAATCTTTATAACCTGGTAACCATTTGTCTAAGTCTGGTTTCGCATTTTCAATATTATCTAAAATATAGTCAATACCTTCAATATCCGATACAAAACCATCTACTCTATTCCAAACATCAGGATAATCAGCAATAGGGAAACGATCTAAGTATGTAGGGTATTCTCCATTTGCTTCAGCTAATGCATTATTAGCTTCAAGAATATCTAATCTTGCACTAAATCCTGCTTTACCAAAACTCATCCACTTTGCAAGTAAGAACGCTTCTTCTGGGAATTCAGTTTCAGATGATACAGCTAAATAATCTAAGATCGTTGGTGGGAAGAATCCAGCAGATCCTTGTGGATAAGGCCAGAATCCTAAATTGATGCCATTTTCTTTTGCATCATTCAATACCCAAAATTGCCAAGAACCCTCGATATCCATAGCGGCAGTACCATTTTGAATATGATAAATTGCTAAGTCAGAATTGGCTTCTAGAAACTCTGCATCAAAACGTGTCGTTGTACCATCAGTGAGAGCATGCATTTCAATTTTAGCTGTGAGTGCATCTTTCCAACTATCTGATGTTGAATAATTAAATTGTTCACCATCAAATGTATCGTAACCTACAGCTGCATCATCCATCATTGGCCACACTTGTTGGAAATCAGGAGTTCCGTACCATGTGTCTAACCCTAATACATATCCACTTTGGTAATCATTTGGATCAAAGTCTTTAATTGCTGATGCAATATTCACAAATTCTTCAAATGTCCAATCCTTTACTGGATATCCATCGTTATCAATTCGATATTCACCTTCAACAGTAGTTAAGTTCGCATCTTCAAAGATATCTAAATTAATCATGATACCTTTTAAGAATTGGAATGATGGTAATGCAAAACGTTTACCATCATAAACACCTGTTGTAGCGATGTTTTCGTATACTAATTGTGCATCTGCATCTTGATCCCAATATTGCGCAACATCTAATGTGAGTCCTGCATTTACGACAGTCGGTACATTATCAGTTGCAAAGACATCTGGTAGTAGTCCTGCTTGTGCAGCAGTAACTAAGTTTCCTGTGAATGCATCACCAGATCCTGTGATATCAGTTCTTAATATGACGCGAATATTTGGATATTCTTCCTCAAATGCATCAATCAGTTGTTGGTTGAGTTCTTGGTTTGCCCAGTCAGCGTATGTTAACTCAATTTGTTGAGTTCCACCACCGCCACCGCCATCACCAGACTCACCACAAGCAACTAATGTAGCTGTTAATATGAGTACTGTTATAATTGTTAGTATTTTTTTCATTGATTACCCCTTAAACTGTGTGAGAACCAAGGTTGTCAAAAGTGTTTTGTGGATACACGATCCATTCAGTTGGATCCCATACTGTTGACCCAGAAGTAATGCCTGTTTTTCTAACGAGTGTAAATTCATTTGTGAAACCATCTCCTACAGCCCAGCTTGAGCCTGGATCTTCACCTAAAACACCAAACACATCGATTGCAACCCAAGTAGTACCACCATCTGTTGTTTTTTCAAGTACGACAGTGTCATCACCGTTATAGTAAGTTGCAGAACCTGAAAGATCTCCTTCGGCAATAATAGCTGCATCAGCAGAACCATTATAAATAACGAAAACTTCACCAGCAGCTAACGAACCAGATAATGCAGTGATATTCGTTGTTTCAGTTGCACCATTTGAATACACTAATACTCTATAATTAGATAAATCGAGTTCTCCACTTGTTGGATTATACAACTCTAATGCTTTGTTATTAGATGACCCTTCGATATATTCAGAAATGAATAAGTCTGGTTCTGGTTGTGTATTTACAACATGTAAAACAACATCATCAAGCGTCACTTTACCAACAGCACCACCAAATAAGAATTCAATTCTCGTTTCTACATCATCACCTGTGTAGAAGAAAGGAATTTCAAAAGTTTGTGCTTCTGTAGTCAAGTTTACTTCTACTGCTGTTAAACCAGGATTAAATCCAACTAAGATAGAACGTTCAACACTTGCAAATGCAGTGAAGGTTAACATGTACATTGTATCTTTTTCTAAGTTAATACCTTTTTGTTTTAACATGAAGTGCCATACTTCTCCAGCAACATTTGTGACATCAATTTCAAATTTACCATCGACAACACCGTATGTTGCAGCTGCACCAGACCAACTTCCATTATACATATACCAGAAGCCTGGATCTGTAATATCTTGGTATGCATCATTTTGAACTTCGACAGGTAATTCTGTAGCAGTTGTTGCAAATGCACCATCAACAAATTCACCTGAATCAGTAAATGTTAATAATCCTGGATATACTCTTTCATAT
>JAYOFY010000022.1:2315-10955 GCA_038117465.1 Acholeplasmataceae bacterium | reverse complement strand
CTACCAGGGTATCTAATCCTGTTTGCTCCCCACGCTTTCGTGCCTCAGCGTCAGTGTAGACCCAGCAAGCCGCCTTCGCCACTGGTGTTCCTCCATATATTTACGCATTTTACCGCTACACATGGAATTCCACTTGCCTCTATCTCACTCAAGCCATTCAGTTTCCTTAGCATCACAGCGTTAAGCACTGCACTTATACCAAAGACTTAAATGGCCGCCTACGCACCCTTTACGCCCAATAATTCCGGATAACGCTTGCCCCCTATGTATTACCGCGGCTGCTGGCACATAGTTAGCCGGGGCTTATTCATTAGGTACCGTCACACCCATTTTTCCATGGGCTATTCTTCCCTAATAAAAGAACTTTACATACCGAAATATGTCTTCATTCACGCGGCGTTGCTCGGTCAGAGTTTCCTCCATTGCCGAAAATTCCCTACTGCTGCCTCCCGTAGGAGTTTGGGCCGTGTCTCAGTCCCAATGTGGCCGTTCAACCTCTCAGTCCGGCTACGCATCATCGTCTTGGTGAGCCATTACCTCACCAACTAACTAATGCGCCGCAGGTTCATCCTCAAGCATACCAGTGGTCCTTTAATATATAAGAGATGCCTCCTATATACCTATCCAGTATTAGCTGTCGTTTCCAACAGTTATCCTCGTCTTGAGGGCAGATTACCTACGTGTTACTCACCCGTTCGCCACTAAGGTACAAGTACCTTCGTTCGACTTGCATGTATTAGGCACGCCGCCAGCGTTCATCCTGAGCCAGGATCAAACTCTCCATAAAATTTGATTTTATAAATCGTTTAAATTAGCTCTTTTTTAAAACTTTTTTGTTATACCTTACTCATCATATTTAGATTTCAAAGACCCAATATTTCATATTAGTGCTTTTCTATAATATCATGGTTAAAGACCCTTGTCAACATTTTTGTGTAGTTAATTTTTCTTGTTGTTTAATCGATGTTTTAAGGGGTCTAAAAACATATGAATTTATTAGACAGCATGATTATTTTATAAAAAAGGTTGACGATTGTCAACGCTTTTGATTATTTTTTTTTACTTTTTTTATATTGGCTTAAATAAGCCCTCTAATGATTCTTAAAATGTCGTTATAACTCACATAAACAAAGAGTGCTAAGAGTAAATAAAACATCACGTTATTGATTGAGTTTTCAAGTTTCCTTGACAATGGTTTTCTACGTACGGCCTCGATGCCTAGAAATACCAATCTTCCTCCATCTAATGCAGGAATCGGAAGTAAGTTTAATAGTCCAATATTAATACTTAAAAATGCGGTAAAACTGATGATTGCGAATAGTCCTTGAGAAGACGTTCTCGAAACAAGTGTAAATATACCGATAGGACCTGATAAATCTCCAAGACCAATATCTTCATTTGGGTCAAACAATAACCCTAATGTCGCAAACACTTGAGACACATTACTTGATATCATTTGAAATGGATGTAAGATACTAGATCCTAATTGATATGTTTCTGTAGGTGAGACACCTAATTGGAAAATAAGTCCTTCATATCCAAGTTTTGATAAAGCATCCTCACTAATAAGTGTATATGTCAATGTATTTGGATCCGATCCATTTTGATAGTAATCCACGGTAATATCGCCGGATGTGACATTATTAAAGAATTCTATGATGTCATTCCAATTTTCAACTTCAACAATCACATTTCCTTGAGAAAGTCTGTATATATAATCAAATTCATTAAGACCAGCTTCTAACCCTCTTCCAAAAACTTGGCCAGGGTTTGGTGCAGTTAAAATTGTGCCATCTTCAGTGACATTTGATAGTCCCGCAGTTTGTATCACAACCGCTAGTGGAAGATCTTCTGCAATATAAGTATTATTGTTTCTAACATATGTAAGATCAATGATATGACTATCTAGATTCGACATAATCTCACCTAAATCATACCAATCTTGGATGTCTTCTCCATTGATACTTGTAATGATATCACCTTCAATTAAACCGATGTTACTTGCAGGAGAATTGACTGCAACACCTCCAAGCGCGTTCGAATTTAAATTAGGTTGAAATAAAAATAATCCAACAATAAGATATAACACAAATGCTAAAATGAAATTCATTGCAGGTCCTGCAAATATAACTAAAAATCGTTCTAATAGTGTTTTTGATTCAAAACTTTTTTCTTCTGGTGTAATAAGCATGTATTTATCTTTAGATAATATATATGCTGCATTTCTAATTACAGGATAGTTTTGGGTTTGGTTTTCAATTTTAAGTTCTATAAATAAATCTGCTTGTGCTTTTCCATACAAATCAAAAGATTGAACTTCTCCTATCATATCTGTATGTTGATTTGAATCCAGAATAATTTTAGTGACGTGTCCTTTTTCATCTAATTCAATACCAATATGATCCCCTTTTTTTATAAGTGCATCAGAAATAGATTCGCCAGCCATGGAGACATAGCCTCCAATAGGAATTGCACGAATGGCATATAATATGTCATCTTTTCTTTTTCCATAAACAAGTGGGCCCATGCCTAAAGAAAATTCATGTACTAAAATGCCTGCACGTCTTGCAAAATAATAATGACCAAGCTCATGAATAAATATGATGAGACCTAAAACAATAATAAATAATAAAATATTAACTATAAACATAATGTCCTCTTATATGAATAAATAAATAAAAAAGAAACTTGAGGATAAGAACATAGAAACTAACATAACGGAGTCAAATCTATCCATAATCCCACCATGACCTGGGAATATGTGTCCAAAATCCTTTATTTGATAATGTCTTTTTAATTTTGATGCCATTAAATCTCCAAATTGAGATACAATCGTTGCAAAAAACGTTAACCCAAAAACAAAGACAAACTGTAATCCAAAAGAAATATTAGTTCCCATCAGTAAACGATCTAAAAGTGTCCGTTCACCACTTGCATTAAGCATATCTCCTAAAGAAGTGCCAACAACAAAAATATCGCCATAATACATGGCAAACAAAGAAGCGAATATGGTTGCCACTATTGCGCCTCCAATTGCTCCCTCCCAAGATTTCTTAGGACTAATGTTAGGTGCCATCTTATGACGACCAAAACGCATACCAATAAGATAAGCAAACGTATCTGTGAGTGTTGAAATTAATAACATGTATACGATGAATCTAACACCAATAAGTCTTAATAATACAATCGATGCAGATCCAAACCCTACATATACCATGACAAGCAACGCTTTTCCTACATTGGTGACACTAAAATTTTTAGACACGACAAAATAAACAAACATGCCAACAAGAATAAAAGGTATTGTGACATGTAATATACCCGGATTTTCAAAAGTAACAGCACTTTGGTTAAATCCCATAAATCCTGCAATGGAAATATGAATGAGTAATGCAGAAATAATGGTAAGTATTCTAAATCTTCTTGATAAAGGTGCTTCTTTTTCAAACATATTTAAAAACTCAATCGATGCCCCAATGACAAAACATGCCATGATGAATTCAAATACATTCACCAAGGATGGCATGCTAATAATCGGTACGATGATTGAGATCAGTAATATGCCAGTAATGAGTCTTTTTTGTTTCATAGACCACCAAATCGACGTTGTCTTTTTTCATATTGTTTCATCGCTTTATGTAATTCACGTTTAGTAAACGCAGGCCAAGCAGTCTTTGTGAAGTAAAATTCTGCGTATGCACTTTGCGCTAGCAAGAAATTAGAAATTCTTATTTCTCCACCTGTACGAATGAGCAAGTCCACATCATGCGGTTGCATAAGTGCTTTTTTAAATGTCGCTTCATCTTTAACATCTTTGCTTTGTGCAACTTGTATTAACTCTTCAATACCACCATAATCAATGGCGATATATAATTCAAATTCATCATCAAATGTTTCTGATTGTTTTTCTATGGTTGCAATTAAATCAAGCATACCTTGTGGTAATCGATCTCTTCTACCAATAAAATGAACTTTATGATCAAGTTCTTCTTTTCTTGATTCAAAAATTTCAATTGGTTTGGTCATTAAGTAGTCAACTTCTTCTTTTGGACGTTTCCAATTTTCAGTACTAAATGCAAAAACTGTGAGTTTTTTCACTCCCAGTTTTCTAATTTCTTTTGTAATTGTAAATAAGTTTTGTCCACCTTGATAATGTCCTTGAGAACGTGGTAGGCCTCTTTTACTAGCCCATCTTCCATTACCATCTAAAATGATGGCGACATGTGATGGCACGGTGCTTGATTTCATCTATGCTCCCACAATTATTATACACGAAAATATATGATTATTTCATAGAAAATAAAAGGCTTACGCCTTATATTTTAAGTAATTCAGATGATTTTTCTTTAATGAGGGCATCCACTTTATCAACGTATGTATTCGTGAGCGTTTGAACATCTTCTATGTACCCTTTTTCATCATCTTCGGTAAGTCCTAATTTTTTGATGTGATCATTAGCATCTCGTCTTACATTTCTAACTGCAACTTTTGCATGCTCGCCATGCTTTTCTACATCTTTTACAAGTTCTTTTCTACGTTGCTCTGTTGGTTGCGGTAAAATCAAACGGATTCCTGTACCATCATTGATTGGATTAAGACCAAGTGTTGATGCGTGAATCGCTTGTTCGATATCTTTTAACAATGATTTATCATAAGGTTTAATATATAGTTGGTTACCTTCAACAACACTTATACTTCCAATTTGATTCAGTGGGGTGTCTGTTCCATAGTAAGGTATTGTAATCTCATCAAGTAAACCTGGATTTGCACGTCCTGTTCTGATATGCGTTAATTCATGCGATAAGATATCACACGCCTTATTCATTTTTTCTTCAGTTTCTAATAATACAACATCTGCTTGATCATTCATATTAACCCTCCCATGATACTTTAGTACCAATAGGTTCTTCTAGTACTGCTTTTTTCATATTGCCAGATGTATTTAGATTAAATACAATGACATCGATTTTATTTTCATGACACATGGATGCTGCAGTCTGATCCATAACTCCGAGTTTTTTCACAAGAATATCTTCTTGAGTGAGCGCATCATACATCGTTGCATCTTGATGTTTCTTAGGATCTTTATCATAGACACCCTCGACACCATTTTTTGCCATGAGTATGATTTTAGCATCTAGTTCTGCTGCTCTTAATGCAGCAGCTGTATCTGTTGAAAAATATGGTGTGCCAGTACCTCCGGCAAATATTAAAACACGGTTCTTTTCAAAATGACGCATCGCACGTCTTCTGATGTAAGGCTCTGCTACCGTTGAAATTGGTAGTACGGTCATGACTCTCGATGGAACATCGATGCTTTCAAGAGCATCTTGTAGTGCCAAACTATTCATAACTGTCCCTAACATACCCATGTAATCTGCTTGCGCACGATCCATTCCGAGTTCTTCACCTGTTTTACCGCGCCATAAATTACCACCACCGACAACAATACCAACATCTACACCTAATGCGTGAATGTCTTTTATTTCGGTTGCGATCTTTTTAACTGTCAAAGGATGAATCCCATACATTCCATCCCCTTTGAGTGCCTCGCCACTCAGTTTGATTATGACACGTTTATACATGATTCACCTCGGTATTTATTTTCTAACTTGACTCATGACTTCTGCTGCAAAGTCTTCTTGTTTTTTCTCAATACCTTCACCAACTTCAAGTCTCACAAAAGATACAACTTTGTTTTGTTTTGAAGAAACATACTGAGACACTGTTTGATCAGGATCTTTCACAAAAGGCTGATCGACTAATGTAATTTCTTTTAAAAATTTATTGAGTCTACCCTCAATCATCTTTTCAACAATATTTGCAGGTTTACCTTCTGCAAGTGCTTGTTGCGTAAGTACATGACGTTCATGTTCTAACGTTTCTGCATCTACTTGGTTTCGATCTAAGTATTGTGGTTTTTGCGCAGCAACGTGCATTGAAATATCTTTTGCAGTTTCTTCATCATTTTGATCTAAAACAACTAATGAAACAATGCGTCCACCCATATGTTTGTAAGCACCAAAACCTTGTGCGTCGTTTTTAACGATTCTTGATACACGTCTTAAAGTGATGTTTTCACCGATTGTTGCTGTTGCTTCTTTTAGTAATACTTCAACGGATTTACCATTAGTCTCTAACGCAAGTGCTTCTTCTGTGTTAGTGACTTGACTATTAATGAGTGCTTCTCCAACTTGATCAAGTAAATTTAAAAATTGATCATTTTTAGAAACGAAATCAGTTTCTGAATTGAGTTCGAAAACAATAGCTTCATTTCCTGAAATAACAACATTACATAAACCTTCTGCAGCAATTCTATCAGCTTTTTTCTCAGCTTTTGCAATACCTTTTTCTCTTAAATAGTCAACTGCAGCTGCGACGTCTCCTTCAGTTGCTTCTAATGCTTTTTTACAATCTAACATCCCTGCGCCTGTTTTATCACGCAGTTCTTTAACGAGTTGTGCTGTAATCATATATATCTCCTTTAATTTTAATGAAAGAAAAGGGGTAAATTACCCCTTATGCTTGTTTTAATAACGCTACTAATTCTGCTTTTTTAAGGGTAGAATATCCTGTTAATCCTTTTTCTTTAGCAAGATTACGTAAGTCTGATACTTTCATGGCATCATAATCTACTTGACTTGCAGGCACTTCTTTTTCTACTTCTTTTTTAATTTCTTTTTTAGGAGCTGCTTCTTTTTTTGGCTTTTCAGCTACTTTAGTCTCTTCTTTTACTTCAACAGCTTCTGCTTCTTTTTTAGGTGCTTCAGGTGTTGGTTTGTCATCTCTGTCTCTTCTAGAAGCTTCTTGAGGTGTTTCATCTTCGTATTTCTCTACGACACCACCCATCGCTTCCACACATGCATTACCCATGACCCAAACAAGTAACTTAACAGCGCGAATCGCATCATCATTTGCTGGAATGATGTGATCTACGAGGTCTGGATCACAGTTAGAGTCAACAATACCAAACACAGGTATTTTTAATTTTCTTGCTTCTAAAACTGCATTGATTTCGTTACTTGGATCAACAACGAAAACGGCCTCAGGAAGTTTTGTCATATCTTTAATGCCACCAAGGAACTTCTCTAGACGTTCTCTTTCTTTAACAAGTCCTAATACTTCTTTTTTAGGAAGTTTTTCAAACGTGCCATCGCTTTCCATTGCATAAAGATCTTTTAACCGTTTAATTCTTTTCTTAATTGTTTTAAAGTTTGTGAGTGTTCCACCGAGCCAACGTTGATCAACATAGTACTGACCCGTGCGGATTGCTTCTTCTTTTACGGCTTCTTGAGCTTGTTTTTTTGTACCTACAAACAATACTTTTCCACCTTCAGCAATAATTTGAAATAACGCTTGGTATGTTCTTTCAATTTCTTCTGCTGTTTTCTTTAAATCGATAATGTGTATGCCATTTCTAGCTGTAAAGATGTAAGGTGCCATCTTAGGATTCCAACGACGTGTTGCATGTCCAAAATGTACGCCTGACTCTAATAGTTGTTTCATTGAAACGACTGCCATAATAAAATTCTCCTTTTTTTGTTTTTTTACCTCTATGTTGCTTCACATCATTCATCTTATATTTCAAAGACACCCGAATGATGAAACACAACATATGTGTTTTCTTATAGCCTTAAATACTATATCACATAACGCATCGATATGCAACCATTATTGCATACGAATCACGACTGTTTTTATCTAAGAACTGCTACCAAATCCACCTTGACGAGTTTGTGAAACTGGGTGATCATTTGATGTCTTTAAAAAGGTCTGAAACAACCCTTGTGCGATACGTTCAAATTTTTCAACTACAACAGGTTCATCTTTAAAATTATACAAAGGTACCATGATATGCCCTTCGTTATTTTCATTGTTGTAATAATCTCTGTCGATCACACCAACACCATTACTCATCATGAGTCCTTTTTTGATTCCAAGTGATGATCTTGGATACACAAGTAAGACTTCATCTTTTTCTAATTGAACTTTTAATCCTGTCGGTACAAGTTGAATTGTTTTAGGTTCTATGACCACACGTTCATATGATGATAAATCATATCCAGCACTATCTAATGTTTGTCTTTGTGGGATCACAATATCTTCTGCGTTCATATAACTTACTTTTTCAAATTGTCTCATGATTTCTCCTTGTTTTTGTGCATTCTTGGATGTGCATTTTGATACATTTTTTGGATATTTTTATTATCTAAGTGTGTATAAATTTGCGTGGAAGTTAATTGTTCATGTCCAAGTAACGCTTGCACACTTCTTAAATCTGCACCGTGGGATAGTAGCGTTGAAGCAAATGCATGTCTAAGCATGTGTGGGTGTAATTGATACGTTTCACCTGATTGATAAATCACTTGTTGTACCATCTTTTCTAAATTACGAACCGTCATCTTTTTCCCTAATCGTGATAAAAAAATATAGGGTGTTGCGGGTTGACCGGTTTTGATCAGTATTTCTGCACGCGTATGTGTTAAATATTGAGATAAATTGTCTGCAATCGTTTTTGTAAAAGGTACTAAGCGTGTTTTTTGACCTTTACCTAAGATTTTGAATGTCCGTTCAGCGATATTGATATCCTTTATTTTTAAAGATACAAGTTCACTCGCTCTTAACCCACAACTATAAAGG
>JAYOFY010000022.1:0-2305 GCA_038117465.1 Acholeplasmataceae bacterium | reverse complement strand
TCTAACATAACGAAATTTCTAAAATGAATGGGCTTTTTTTTATCCATCACTTTAAAGAGTGTTTCTATTTCATCATCATGAATACGTTTGGGTAGTCTTTTTTCTACTTTAGGTGCTTGAACTTCATGCATAAAATTATAATCAATTGCACCTTCTTCTACACAATACTCATAAAACATACGCAATGAGGAAAGTCTTCTAGAAATGGTTTTTGAACTTTTATTATGCGTTTGCAAATATGAAATATAGTGCCTAATAATTCTTGACCTTTTGATATCTAAGACGGTTTCAGCAAATCCTTCTCTTGTAATAAATTGTTCAAAATCTTTCATATCTCTCATGTAACCATGAATTGTATGTACTGAATATTTCTTTATGTGTGTTAAATATTCAAGAAACTGTTCAATCATTTAATTTCACTTCTTTCTTGAATGTATCCATTGCATGTATCGCTCTTTGAACATAAAATGCTTTTCTATCTGCCTTTCGCATCTTTTTTTCAACGAGATCCATGAGTCCAAAATTCGCATTCATTGGAACAAAAGATCGATTTGGCGTTGAGACATATCGTGCCATTGCACCCATCATTGTATCTTTGGGAAATGGTTGAACATGTCCTTGAGTCAAATAATAATCCATTTGTATCGCTGCATTTAAACCTGAAGCTGCACTTTCTACATAACCTTCTACTCCAGATAATTGCCCTGCAATAAAGATGTTCGGAGAGGCTTTTACTTGAAATCCTCCATTTAATACTTCCGTGGATTGTATATAATGATTTTTATGCATCACACCATAACGTATGATATTTGCGTTTTGCAAGCCTGGAATCATTTGAATTAATTGCTTTTGTGCTGGCCATGTGAGATGTGTTTGGAATCCAACGATGTTATACATGGATTTTCCGACATCATCTTGTCTTAATTGAATAACTGCATAAGGTTTTATATGTTCTGTTTCAAGTCCTACGGGTTTTAATGGACCAAATCTTAATGTATCAATACCACGTTCTGCCATTGTTTCTACAGGCATACATCCTTCAAATACGTTATTTTCAAAGTCTTTCACTTCAACTTTGTCAGAGCGCATTAAAGCTTCGTGGAATTGAAGATATGTATCTTTATCCATTGGGCAGTTAATATAATCTGCATCACCTTTATCATATCTACTTTTCAAGTAGCATACATTCATATCAATTGAAGCACCATCAATGATCGGAGCAACTGCATCAAAAAAATGTAGAAATGATTGATCAAATAAATCCCCTAATGACCTCATTAAATCATTGTGTGTGAGAGGTCCTGTTGCGATGATCGAAGGTACTTGTTTATCAATCTTTTGATAAACATCATTGACAATTGTCAAGTTCTCAAAAGAGATTAATGTCTGATAAATTGTATTTGAGAATATACTTCGATCCACAGCAAGTGATGAACCAGCGGGTACTTGAGCAACTTCAGCCGCTTTCATTGTTATTGAATCAAATTGACGCATTTCATGTTTTAATAATCCAACACCATTATGAATATCATTTGATCTCAATGAATTCGAACATACGAGTTCAGCAAAATCACCTGTACGATGCGCAGGTGTCATTACTTTCGGTCGCATCTCATATAATTCGACTTGATACCCTCTTTTTAATAAATAATGCGCAGCTTCAACACCAGCTAAACCTGCACCAATCACTCTAACTTTCAATAAACCCTCTCAAAGATGTTACTTGTTGTTTTTTAATCACATTGATAATCGCTAAAACAATAATAATCTTAAATGGTATCATTAGAGATCCTCTAATGATACGTGCCAAAAATCCAATGTAATATGGTTGTCCATATAAATCTTGAATCCAAATTGGTGTTAATACAATAATTACGAAAAATTCAATTAAAATAATCATAATAGAAACAACATACATATCTCTTATTTCATATTTATAATCTCTTAGCGTTAAATACATAAAGCCTAAAGTCAAAAGCGTCATGACAACGATTAATGATACAATTGCAATTCTAATTTCTAGATTAAGTGAAACACTATCCCCACCTAAAGAGAGATCATCTAAGGAGTATAGTACAATAATGGTAGCCAAAACTAAAACACTTGCAGTGATAAGAAGTGTATTTTTAATAAATTTAAAATTTTTATTCATAAAAAACATTGGAATAAGTCCTGAGAAAAGTCCAATCAATGCATAATTGATGGTAAATCCTACATGATATGCACCTTGCCCATAAAGTAAAAAATTTAATATATCAATCACAATACCAACACCCATTCCATACCATTTTCCTAAGATGAGCCC
>JAYOFY010000021.1:9176-11186 GCA_038117465.1 Acholeplasmataceae bacterium | reverse complement strand
GCTTTCTTTTGTGCATCAAGCATCCACTCTTTAAGAGATGATGCAGGTACTGGTTTTGTTGCTTCTTTGAATAATTCAGTTTCAAAATAATATCTTGATAATATATCTATGATGACTTGTGTATCGCCTTGAAGCGCATTTTCTAATACAAAAAGTTTAAGGTCATCATCATCAATTGTTTTTAATAAATGTTGATTAACAATGGATTCACAAAATATCGATGCTGTTTCTGCAAGTGGCATTGGATATGACCAATGCAAAGGATCATTATTCTTAATAATTTCACCATGGAATCCATGACCTAATTCATGTGCAAGCGTAAGAATATCAGAAAGTGATCCAGTAAAATTTGTGAGTATTCTAGATTGTCCAATTTGTGGTTGATTTGAACAGAAAGCACCACCAACTTTTCCAGGTTTAGGTTCAACATCAATCCATTCTTCATCAAATGCACGTTTTGCAAAATCTCCTAAATGTTGACTGAATCCATAAAATGCTTCTAAAACAAGTGCTTTTGCTTCATCGTAAGTATAGGTTTTTGCACCTTTTCCAACAGGTGCAAACAAATCATAAAATGGTAAGCCACCATCGTGGCCTAAATATTTTGCTTTTGCTTTTAAGTATTTTTCAAAAGTAGGTCGATAGGATTCCATTGCCGAGATAAGTGCATCTAAAGTCGCTTTTGTCATTTTAGAACTTCTTAATGTAGGTTCTAAAGGTGATTGATATCCTCGAAATTCATTGACAACATTTACTTCTCGTTTAATATTTGTGATACTTAATGCAACTGCATCTTGAATCGTTTCAAGTGCTTTCAATTCTGATTCATAAGCATCTTTTCTGACATCAGCGTCATGTTCATACGCAAGATTTCTCACTTCAGACAATGTAATTTCAGAGCCACGATACGATACTTTTAAATTTGCAGTCAACATATTTTGAAGTCTTCGCCATGAATCACTTGCCACTTCTCTGAGTTTAGTAAGAAGAAGTTCTTCAGATTCTGAAAGCATATAATTGGCGCTTTCTTGTTCACGTTTTAAATTATATAAATAGTTTTTAATGAGTACACTTGAAACACTTAATGCATCTAAATCTAATGTTTTTAAATATCTTGTAAACATAACTTTTTCTTTGGTTGTTGATTTTAATATACGATCTAATCTTGCCATATACTGTAACGGTTCCGGATCATTTACATTGCTTGAATATCTTAAACTTGCATATGCATAAAGCGTTCTTACATGTTTGGTCATTTTTTCTTCAAATGATAAATATGTTTCTAAAAATTGAACAGGTGTCATTGTATCTTTCTTCGACACTAGAGATTTGAAATCACTTGTCATCTCTTCAAGTTTCTTAATATCATTTTCATAGCTGTCATCAAAACCATGATATAAATCGTTTAAATTCCACATTTTATCCTCCATTTGAAACATTATAGCATAAAAAAAGATGTTGTGAGGGGGGATCACAACATCTTAATTATTAAGCCTTATTGAAACGTTCTTCAATAAGGTCCCAATTAACGACTGAGAAGAAAGCTTGAATATAATCTGGACGACGGTTTTGGTAATTTAAATAGTATGCATGTTCCCAAACGTCTAATCCTAATAATGGTGTACCAAGTGAGAGTGGAGTATCTTGATTTGGTGTAGATACGACTTCTAAGTCTCCTGCATTATTTTTAATGAGCCATGCCCAACCTGATCCAAAACGCGTTGCAGCTGCTTTTGCGAATGCCTCTTTAAATCCTTCAAAAGATCCGAATGTTGTATTTAATGCAGTCGCTAAATTACCTTTAGGTGCTTCTTGGTGATTTACTTTTAGTTGTGGCCAGAAAAATGCATGATTGAAATGCCCACCACCATTATTTCTTACAGCACCTCGAATAGATTCTGGTACTGAATCCAAATTTTTTAGAAGTGTTTCTAAGTATGCCGTAACAGTAGGTTATTTCTACAATGCAGCATTTAAATTATTGAAGTAAACTTGATGATGTTTACTGTA
>JAYOFY010000021.1:8540-9166 GCA_038117465.1 Acholeplasmataceae bacterium | reverse complement strand
TTTCCATTGTTTTTGCATCGATAAATGGTTCTAATGCATCAAATGCATAAGGTAAAGCTGGTAATGTGTATGCCATAATATTTGCCTCCTAGTTTTTATTCAATCTTATTTTATACGATAGCATCGTTTCTTACAAAGCATTTACAAAGATTCACATAACTTAACAAACTCAGAATCTAAAGTCACCATATAAGATGTGTATGTTTTCACATGGACTAAAGATCCATGCATACCTGTAATTTTTTTCACATCTTTTTTAAAGGCTACCATGACCTCTACTTTAGAAGCTTTTCTTAGAGAAGAAAAGTATGCAGCATACTTCATGGCATCTTTAAATAAGGCACTATTTTTTGAACCTCTTAATATGACATGACTTCCTGGAGCATCTTTAACATGAAAGAAGAAATCATTTGAACGCGCTAACTCGTGCGTGACAAACGCATTCATCTCCGCATTTTTACCAATCCACAAAATATCATGACCCTCTCTAATTTCAATGGGCTCTGAGCGTTTCTTTTTAATATGCGTTTGTTTTTTAAAGATAAATTTCTGCTCAAATAATATCGTTAGAGTATCTTGATATGTCATCATGTTTGAAATCAAATCAAAGCGCAATTGTTTTAAAA
>JAYOFY010000021.1:2758-8530 GCA_038117465.1 Acholeplasmataceae bacterium | reverse complement strand
TTTAATATTTGATGTTCAAGTTGAGGTAACGCTCTTTTTGCTTTTTTATAAGCTTTTAAGTAGCGTTGTGCATTTTCATGAACTGTTAAATCAACATCTAAATCGATATTTTCAATACGTGCAACATACGCTTTAGGGTCATGATACGTATACAAAGTTTCAGCAATCAAATAATCATGTAAATGAGATTCGTGTATACTTTTTTCATCCATTAATTTTGGTAATTTAAGTTGTCTTTTTTGAATAAGCGTATCGATCACACCTGTATAAGTATGGGTATCCGTATATGTTGTTTGCATCATGTGATTGATCGAATCAAATATTTTTCCATTTTCAATGTGATATATGTATCTTTTGGAACCTTTCATGGATGGCACGACAGGTAAGTCATATGGATTTGTTTCTGTTTTGAGTACTTCGTATGCTAAATCTTTTGACATGCCTTCATAAGCAGATACATAAGCATTGACATCGAGTTGATTAAAAGTGAAATCGGTAAGTCGTTTCTTATTTGAAGGAAAAAAAGAAAATGGAAGGTGATAAGCAATACTTCTGGATGTCTCATGTACCATTTTTTTGTATGCCTCAAGAATAAGTCCATCTTTTATGAGAATTAAATTGGCATGTTTTCCCATCATTTCGATAATCAGTTGATATTGAATGTTTCCATCAAACGCATCAAATGACTCACATGTGATGACACATACACGGTCTGTTTGATATTGCTTCATATCAGATATTTGAGATCTAGAAAGATATTTTTTAAATAATGATAGTGATTGGTGATGATCAGAAGTCATTTTTTTATGATTCGTAAAATATAATCGATTATCATTAGCATGTAAGTCAATAACAAAAAGTTTTTTTTGTTTTTGGTGATATAATTCCAACGCAAAAACATCCGTTTGAACATAGATGATATTATCAATACGATGATGAATAAGAGAATCTTGATATTCATTTATGAGATGATGCATCATTAAACCATCAAATGACATTTTGAAAACCTTTCATGAAAATACTTTACACATTCTATATTATCATATATAATAGCATTTAGATAAGTAAGGGAGCAAGGCATGAAATTAAATGAACGCGGCTTACTCATTGTATTGTCAGGTCCTTCAGGTGTCGGGAAAGGTACTGTTAGAAAAGCACTTTTTGACATGGATGATCATGACTTGACATATTCTGTCTCAATGACAACACGACCCATGCGTCCAGGAGAAAAAGACGGTGTTGATTATTACTTTGTCTCTAGAGAAGAATTTAAAAAACGTATTGAAGACAATGGTTTCTTAGAATACGAAGAATTCTTTGGAAATTATTATGGCACGCCAAAAGATAAAGTAGAACAACAACTTGATGAAGGCCATGAAGTCGTCTTAGAAATTGAGGTACAAGGTGCTTTGAAAGTCCGTAATCAAGTCAAAGATGCAGTTTTCATATTTCTAGTACCACCATCTAAAAAAGCATTAACAGATCGCTTGATTTCTCGTGGTACTGAAAATGATGATACAGTATCGATTCGATTAGCGAAAGCGGAAAAAGAATTTAAACTTGCACATAAGTATGATTACATTGTTGTCAATGATGATGTATACAATGCAGCAGATAGAATTCTTGCAATCATTCGTGCAGAACATGCCAAAACAGAACGTTCGATCTATAAATACAAATCTTTAATTGAGGGAGATATATGAGTAATAAAGACGGTTTAAGATATCCATCCATTGATGCACTATTAGAAAAGATTCCATCTAAATATAAATTAGTATATGCAGCTTCAAAAGTTGCTAGAGTACTAGAAGAAGCAAACTTGGAAGTAGAAGATGCATCCTCAGAAAAAAGTATAGGTGTCGCATTAGAAGAAATTATTGCAGGCAGAGTAGATATCGATTTTGAATAAAAAAAGCGCTTGATGCGCTTTTTTTATGTGCCAAATATTGTCGTTACATCTGGTAATGTAAATGTATCAACTCTTTCAAAGTTTTGTAAATCGCTAGAACTTGGTAATTGTGCCATCGCCATTTTATATAAAAAGTCTAGTTCAATATCTATTTCTAATGAGACATCTAAAGTCTCTGTGTTCTCTATGAGTCCATCTACTGGAATGATAATCGAATCAATTGAGGAAGTGATCGTTGCATAAATTACAAAATTATCAAGGAGGATCAATTCTATGGTTGCTTCAATAGAGAGTCCATTGATAAGATTATCAATCACAATCGGTGATGATAAAAAATATCCATAAGGCATCTCATATACTTCAAGTAAATTGATTTGTGGTTCAATAAAACCAATAAATGTCTCAGGGGTTAAATCAATTGAAACGTCCAATAAGACTGGAAGTTCAAAGGTTGCCTCTGCTGATGTCATCACTTGATTTTCTTCAGCAGTAATCTTAAAAGGTGGATTAGACAATTCAATGATTGAAGTGAAATATGTATCTGTAAAATCATCTAGTAGTTCAATATAAAGTGATAATCTTCCTGATAATCCTCCAGTATCAATTAGTTGTTCATAGCCTAAAGTATTGATATCTAATATTTCATAGTTTCTAAAAATATTGGTATCTAAATTGTTTGTCAGAATAGAACTATTTAATCTTAAATCTAATGGATTGTCTGATGCTTCATTTGAAATAATGGTGATATTTTGGGATTCAAACGCGATTTTTTCGTTATAAAAGACCATAGACGTATAAAGTGCGCGTTTATCGTTATCCGTTAAATTAAGCTGAGTTTTCGTTTGATCGTAAAAATCAATATCCAAATCAAATGGATTCATTTCAGGCGTGCGACACGCCGTCAAAACATTTGAAAATAGAATGATTAAAATGAATGTAAAGGTTTTTTTCATAAGGTACTCTTTTCATTTTATACCTTAATTATATGCGATATTGTTGTTGAATCAATGTTTATACCTTAATATGGTAAAATAACGATGTGAATTCTATTAAAAAACAGCTCACATTATTACCTGATTTACCAGGATGCTATTTGATGAAAAATGCATCTGAACAGGTCATCTATGTAGGTAAAGCAAAAAATTTAAAAAATCGTGTACGTTCTTATTTTGTTGGTGCACACAACGAAAAAACAACCAAACTTGTATCTGAAATACATGATTTTTCTTATATCGTAACACGTACCGAACATGAATCGCTTATTTTAGAACTAAATCTCATTAAGCAGTATAGTCCTAAATATAACATTCGATTAATGGATGATAAGACATATCCGTATATCGAACTTACAGATGAAAAGTATCCAAAATTACAAGTCGTTAGACAAAAACAATCCAATAGTCGTGTCTTCGGACCGTATCCAAATGTATACGCTGCAAGAGAGACAGTTAGGTTATTAAATCAGCTATATCCTCTAAGAAAATGTGAGACATTGCCAAACAAAACTTGCTTATACTATCATATCGGACAATGTTTGGCACCATGTGTATTTAAAGACGTAAACTATGATCATTACATCACACAAATTGTGAACTTTTTAAAAGGTGATACAAAAGAGGTTTTAAAGAAATTAAAAGACAACATGGTCGAAGCATCTGAAGCCATGCTATTTGAAAAAGCAGCAGAGTATCGTGATATGATACATCATATTGAACATACGACTGAAAAACAGCTCATTAATCTTAATGATGGACTCAATCGAGATGTTTTGGCATTCGCATCCAATGAAACAGATTGTGCCATCGAGATATTTAAATTAAGAGATGGCAAACTCATTGATCACATCCAAACAGTTTTCAACTATACATTAGATGCCAGTGAAACCATTATGAGTTACTTGAATCAATTATATGAATTTGATATACCTGATGAGCTCTGTTGTCATGTTTCAATGGCTTCTACAGCCATTGAAGAGACATATGGGTCTAACGTTGTATTTCCACAAAAAGGTAATAAACATCAACTTACTTTATTGGCACATAAAAATGCAACACAGAGTTTAGAACATCATTTCATGTTACATCGTCATCAAGATGATCAAAAACATTTAGGATTGCAAAAACTTTCTCAAGCACTATTAAAAGAGGTCACGAGAATTGATGTTTTTGACAATGCACAGTTATTTGGTGCAGCGCCCATTTCTGCTGTCATTGTGTATGACACTAAACAATTTGAAAAGAAAAGTTATAGAAAATATCATTTAAAAACAACGACAAATGATGATTATCAAGCCATGCGTGAAGTGATTTATAGACGGTATCAGAAACTTCTTGTAGAATCAGGACAATTTCCAGATGTCATTTTAGTCGATGGTGGTATTGGACAAGTGCATGCTGCTGAAGAAGTCATTCAAGAATTAGCACTAGATATTCCGGTGTGTGGACTTAAAAAAAATAAACGTCATCAATTAGAGGGACTTGTTTATCAAGGACATACAAAACAATTAAAACCCAATGACATGTTGTTTAAATTTTTAATCAAATTATCTGAAGAAGTACACAGATTTGCCATTACATTTCATCGAAAAACGAGAGATAAACTTGCCTATGCATCTAAATTGGATGAGATTGAAGGTATCGGACCAAAAAGAAAAGCGAGACTCATACAACAGTTTGGCACGTTTGAAAGAATACAAGAAGCATCTGAAGATGCACTCAAACAATCTGGTATTCCCGATGCCATTATTAAAAAGATAAAGGAACATTCATGAGAGCGATCATTTACAGCATTGATTATGAAAAGCGATACGTATACATTAGAGAAAATAGACGTCTGATAAAACTATTATTAAGTCATAAAATTGCTTCTATTTTTCTACCGATTTTGAATCCAGGGATGTTAATTGATGTCGATACAAAACGCGTGCATCGATATTTACATAAAGTAAAAACATTTAAACAAGTGATTTCATTAAAACCGTATCGAATACTATATGATATTGATATGTTAAGACTTGATATGCAAGCATTCATGGAAGACATTAAGCACTTTGTCTTTTTAGATTTTGAGATGAGTATGCCGAGTTATAAACATAAAGGCTATTTCCAATCAGAAATTATTCAGTTTGGACTCGTGGTTACAGATCATAAATTTACGCCACTGTATGAATCGAGTCATTATTTATACGATCAACACAAACATCCTCTTACAGAGAGAACAAAAAAATTCTTGAAATTAGATCAAGAGACCTATGACCAACAAGCAATGCCATATGCGTTACTATATGAAACGATAGATTATATCAAAAAAACATATCAACCAAAATGGGTAGTCTGGGGAAAAAATGACATACAAGTATTAAAAGACTCTTTTAATATTCATGAAAAATCCTCATTATTAGAATCAACAGACTTTATTGATATGTTAAAACTTCATAAAGATTATTATCATTTAAAAGATGATTTAGGATTACTTAAAGCATATCAAATGTATTATCAAGATACAGTAACACAATCACATGATGCTCTTGATGATGCAAAAATGACCATGTATATAACAAAAGCATTTATGAAACTCATGCAAGCACATAGGAGGTATTTATGGAACACATATTAAGAAATGCACTCATAGGTAATGCAGCGGCTTTAGGGCTTAACTGGATTTATGATATGCCATTTTTAGAAAGATTATCTAAAAAACAAGACATCTTATTTTTAAAACCTGATCAAACATTATATGATCAATCAAAGAAGAGTTATTTTGCATATCCAAATGCATCCATTGGTGATGTATCCTTTCAAGGGAATATTGCGATATGGTTATATCAAACACTTAAACAAAATCCTCAATATCCATTTGATCAA
>JAYOFY010000021.1:0-2748 GCA_038117465.1 Acholeplasmataceae bacterium | reverse complement strand
AGGGAGTGATTATCAAGGATATATCGAAGCATATGGTAGAAAATTACTAGAAGATCGCAAATCAATGGAAAACAATCCTGATTTCTTTTCTAGACCATTTGATGATGATCAACTTGTTGGATTTGTTCCGTATTTAGTATGTCATCAAGTTGGATTAACCACATCACGCGCACTAAAATTTACACATGTTTTTGCAAGTCATCCAGATTATTTATTATATTTTAATATGCTTGATACGTTCTTTAAACATGCGAAAACAAAACCTCATAAGGCCCTTATATTAGACATTGTGAATGGACTTCCTGAAGATAAAAAAGAAACATTTCTTAAAGCAACAGAAATGACAGATTCAAAAAAATATATTGCAAAATATGCTGGCACTGCATGTCATATTGATCATGCAGTACCAGTGATCTTTCATGTTGTTTATCATAGTAATAGTTTTAAAGAGGGGCTTCACCTAAATACTAAAATTGGTGGAGCATCCTCAGATAGAGGGATGCTCATTGGTGCGATGTTAGGAGAAATATTTAACGTCGATGATACGTTCATAAAAAAAACCAACAAAGTGTTAACTTTGTTGGGCTAAGTCGACAAGAATCGGAATAATTAAAGGTTTTCGAAGCGTAAGCTTATGAATGATTTGAGATAAATGATCAATCACTACTTGTTTCATTGTTTGTGGATTGATCATTTTTTTATTGAGTTCTTGGTGAATTAAGGATTCAACTTCATTGGATAGACTTGAGGTGATGGCTTCATTACCTTTCATATAAATGAAACCTCGAGAGATAACGGTTGGATGATTTAGAAGTTTTCTTGTTTTACCATCATACGTGATAATGATCGAAAACAAGCCTTCTTCAGATAATACTTTTCTTTCTTTAATCACTTGTGATCCAATATCTCCAATACCAGTCCCATCGATGTAAACCTCACCAGATGGCACTGAGCCTGCAAGTCGTATATGATTTTTTGAAATGGCAGCTACGTCTCCATTATCCAAGATAAGTATATGTTTCTTATCAACACCGCATTGTAATGCTAAGTCTTGATGATGTCTTTGCATACGGTGTTCACCATGGACTGGAATAAACATTTTGGGTTTAAGGAGTGATATCATCATTTTTAGATCACTACGATTCCCGTGTCCAGAAGTATGTGTATCTGCAATCGGACCATGTGTGATGACATTGACATTGAGTCTGTATAATTTATCGATTGTTTTGTTGATAGGTTCAGAATTACCAGGGATAGGAGAAGACGAAAATACAACCGTATCGCCTGCCATTGCTTGAATGAAACGATGATTATTCGTCGCGATTCTCGTGAGTGCTGCAAGTGGTTCACCTTGTGAACCTGTCACTAAAATCACGATTTCAGAGGGTTTCATTTTAGAAACATGTTCTGGTTTAATGATGGCATCTTTAGGGACTTTAATATAACCACTTTGAATGCCTATTTCAATGGCACGCTCCATAGAACGTCCGAAAACAGCAATTTTTCGATGATTTTTAATTGCAGATTCAATGATTTGTTGAATTCTATAGACATTCGAAGCAAACGTTGCAATGATGATACGTCCATGAATGTTTGCAAAAAGTTCGTTAATAGATTCACCAATCACACTTTCTGATTGAATCACCTCGTCACGTTCTGCATTCGTAGAATCACTACACAAAAGTAGGACACCTTCTTGTCCAATTTGCGTGAGCTTATGATATTCTGCAGGGGGACCCACTGGAGTGAAATCAATTTTAAAATCACCTGTATGAAATAAAATTCCAAGTGGTGTTCTAAAGACGATGCCATACATATCTGGAATTGAATGTGTCAACCTTATAAATGAAATCTCTGTATTTTTAAAATTATATTTATAATAGCTTTTAAATTCTTCAATGGGTGGTACGGATGATAAGTTGTGTTCATTTAATTTATGTTCAATAAAATCAACTGCAATTCCAGCAGCATATATTTTTGGAATTTTTACTTGTTTTAATAAATAGGGAATACTTCCGATATGATCTTCGTGACCGTGCGTGATAAAAAGACCCACAATACGATCTTGGTTTTGTTCTAAATATGAAAAATCTGGAATGACGTAATCTATCCCTAATAAGTGTTCATCGGGAAATAATATGCCAGAGTCGACAACGAAAAGTTGTTTCTCAATTTCATACACATACATATTTTTCCCAACTTCACCTAAACCACCTAAAGCGAAAAAACCTATCTCGCCTGATTTAAGCAAGTCTTGACTCATATCTTTCCTCCGAATCGTTACGCGTTATCTTTATTGTATAACATTTCGTAATGAAATGATAGCTTTCACGCTCATATGCTATAATAAGTGTGAGGAAAATATGAAAAAAGCCTATTATTTTGACTTAGATAATACATTATTTTTTAATGATGAAGGACGCATTTTACCGAATACCATAAAACTTTTGCATGCATTAAAAAAACAACCGGATACAATTTTAGGTTTGGCTACAGGAAGAAGTTTAGAAAAACTAACAATTGTTAAAGACATCATCCCTTTGTTTGATCATATGGTACTGATTAATGGTGCAATGCTTTACATCAATGGCACACTCGTTCATGACACCCCGATTTCGATAAAAGACATCGAGTATGTGTTCACAACTTTAAAAGATACGAATATTAATATTGGTATGGTAAGTGAAAAAGATGATGCGATATTGTATCCAGATGCACGTGTGGATCATGCCATGCAAACACTAAGAG
>JAYOFY010000020.1:9106-11539 GCA_038117465.1 Acholeplasmataceae bacterium | reverse complement strand
ATTTTCAGTCATGACTAAATCTTCTGTGACGTCTTCTACGATACTTCTCAATTCATCCTCAGATTGATTGGTAACAATTTGATTAGATGCCTGAAATAAAACTATTTGATTCACAATGATTAACAATGTGAAAAACCCTAAGAACCATAATAGAATTTTTACTTTAATGCTTATTTTTCTCATTGTGGTTCCCTCATGGCATATCCAAAGCCTCTTACTGTCTGAATGAGTTTTTTATCAAATGGATGATCGATTTTCTTTCGAATCATTTTTATAAAAACATCAATGACATTAGAATAGCCTTCATAATCATAATCAGAGGTGACATTTTCAAGTCGCTCTCTAGAAACAACTTCGTTTTTGTGTTTCATTAAATATTCTACAATTAAGTATTCTTTCTTTGATAAGTGAATGGATGTTTTATTGCGTGTGACTGATTTTGTTGTTGTATTCACTTCTAGATCACCGCATGTTAAAACTTCTTGAATGCTTTGGTCGCGTCTTCTTGATAAGGCATGAAGTCTTGCAACAAGTTCTTCAAAAGCAAATGGTTTAATTAAATAATCATCAGCACCAAGCTCTAAACCTTTGACACGATCTTCTACTTTATCCTTTGCAGTCAGTAATAACACTGGTGTTTGAATATTGTTACTTCTCATGTATGAAAGAACTTCTAAACCATTTTTCTTAGGCATCATAATATCAAGAATAATGACATCGTATGTCATATACTCTAAAATATCGATGGCTTCTTCACCATCAAAAACAGCATCTACAACAAATCCTTGTTGTGATAGACGCTCTTTCATAATAGTATTTAATGTTTTTTGATCTTCAGCTAAAAGTATTTTCATCACTTCACCTTACCTTTATTGTATCAACGAACATGAAAATTTGATGAAAATGTTCATTTTTTTATTTCTTCATCTAGTTTTCATGTTTGATACATATAATGTAGATGTAGAAATTAAAAAGGAGACATCAAATGAAAAAAATATTATTATTAACTTCTGTATTATTTCTTGCGTTTTCAATCGTAGGGTGTGAACAAGTGTCCACATTCTTAAATCAAAATGAAGAGGTCGTCTTTACCCTTGATGAACTCGCTGCTTATAACGGCAAAGATGGCAATAAAGGTTACACTGCCGTTAACGGTGTCGTCTATGATGTAACAGATGAATTTCCAAATGGAGAACACCAAGGATTTCAGGTTGCAGGTATCGATGCAACAGCCATTTTTGAAGCAAGCCCTCACACAATGAGTATGTTGGGATCACTTGATGTCGTTGGTGTGTTAGAAACACTTACTACTCAAGTAAATGACACGACAACACAAACATCAAACACAACAAACGAGACAACACTTCCAGTATTTACATTAGAAGAACTTGCGGTTTATAATGGTCAAAATGGTCAAAAGGGATACATCGCAGTCGATGGTGTGATCTATGATGTCACAGCTGCCTTTCCTAACGGTATGCATCAAGGTCTTCATTTAGCGGGAACGGATGCAACTGCAGCTTTTGATTCAAGTCCTCACGCACGTTCTATATTAACTGGATTACCTATCGTTGGTAGTTTAGAAGGATCTGATCCAATCACAACTACTGAAACAAATACAACAACGGACACGACACAAACAGAAGGGTATATGCCTGTATTTACTCTAGATCAATTATCTCTATATGATGGAAAAAATGGACAAAAAGTGTATGTTGCAGTATTAGGTGTTGTCTATGATGGTACGGATGAGTTTTATCAAGGCATGCATCAAGGGTATCAACTAGGCGGAGTTGATGCAACAGCAATTTTCCAAGCAAGTCCACATGCAATGTCTATCTTAAATGAACTCCCAATTGTCGGATCATTAGAAGGGTATCCACTTATTTCAGTTTTAGATGCACAAATGCATGATGAAGATGAAGACTATGATGATGATTATGGTGATTACGATGACGATGATGATTACGGTGATTACGATGACGATGATGATTACGGTGATTACGATGACGATGATCACGAAGATGATATGTATGTATCAACATCAGATTTACCTCAAACAATTGTTGATTACTTAAATACAAATTATCCTAATATAGGCATTGATGAAGTGGAAATTGAAGATGGAATGTATGAAATAGAGTTAGATAATGACTTAGAATTATATTTTGATTTAAACGGAAACTTTCTATCCGTCGAATACGACGACTAAACACCACATGCACTCCCCCTGCATTAAAAAGCACCAATGATTACCATTGGTGCTTTTTATTTATTTTACGAGGGGGAATCCTTTTGTAAAGGATTCTATTTCACTTCTCAAACGCGCTAATATATTAGCGTCTTGATAGTTTTTTAACGCTTCATCTATCCATGTTGCAATACGTTTCATATCTTCTTTTAACTCTTTAACATCTTCTTGAGTTGTCATAA
>JAYOFY010000020.1:0-9096 GCA_038117465.1 Acholeplasmataceae bacterium | reverse complement strand
TCATATCTTCTTCAGTCATACCTCTTGTTGTTACAGCAGGCGTCCCTAATCTTAATCCGCTTCCGTATTTAGGTTTTTGCGTATCAAAAGGTATGTTATTTTTGTTCGTGGTAATGTATATGAAATCTAACGTTTTTTGAGCATCGAGTCCAGTGATTTGATATTTCTCATAAACATCTATTACAAGCAAGTGGTTGTCTGTATCACCACTTATCACTCTATATCCTAGTTTTTTAAATGCTTGAGTAAGGGCTTTAGCATTGTTTAACACTTGTTGTTGATACGCTTTAAATTCTGGTTGTGATGCTTCTAAAAATGCAATTGCTTTTCCAGCGATGACATGCATTAATGGTCCACCTTGCATTCCCGGAAACACAGATTTATCTACTTTTTTAGCGATAGCATCATCATTGGTCATGATGATGCCACCTCGAGGTCCTCTAAGTGTTTTATGTGTTGTTGAGGTAACGACGTGTGCATAAGGAAGTGGAGAAGGATGTAAGTTCGCAGCAACCAAACCTGATATGTGTGCGATATCTGCATGTAAATAAGCGCCAACTTCATCAGCAATTGCTCTAAATTTTTCAAAGTCAATGAATCTCGAATAGGATGAATACCCTGTAATGATTAAATTAGGTCTTACAATTTTTGCAATTTTTAGTATCTCATCATAATCTAACATCTCAGTTTTAGAATCCAGCGAATAATGAAAACTTTGATAAACTTTACCTGAAAAATTAAGTGGATATCCATGTGTTAAATGTCCACCTTCATTCAGTGATAAGGAGAGTATTTTCTCGCCTGGTTTTAAAAGTGCTTGAAAAACAGCTGCATTTGCTTGGGATCCAGAATGCGGTTGTACATTTGCATACTTTGCGTTAAATAGTGATTTTAATCTTTGAATGGCTAAATCTTCTATTTTATCGACAACTTCACAACCGCCATAATAGCGATCTCCTGGATAACCCTCAGCATATTTATTTGTTAAAATCGATCCTTGAGCTTTCATGACATCTTCAGATGTATAGTTCTCAGAAGCGATTAATTCAATGTGTTTGGTTTGTCTTTCATATTCTTCATTAATGATATTGAATATAGGTTGATCTGACATTGTATTACCTCTCTCATATTAATTAAATTATATCATGAAATAAAAAACCACTGACCGTGGTTTTTATAAATTAATGTTGTGATAAACGTCTTGAACATCATCTAATTGATCTAGCAAATTCATGAGTTTATCAACGCTTTGTTTTGCATCATCCGATGTTAACGTCACTTCATTTGTTGGTATCCACATGATGGCATCTGTTAAATATTCCAGTTCGGGATTAGATTCATCTAGTCCTTGTTTAATTGCAGAATATTCTGTTGCATCTCCGTAAATGGTGATACCGTCTTCTTCTTGTTCAATATGTTTAATATTTAAATCTTTTTCGATTGCAACTTCTAAGATTTTATCTTCTGTAACATCTTTTAGTGTGAATACTGCTTGGTGTTCAAATTGAAAAACAACACTCCCGTTGATCCCAAGCTTTCCACCTGTTTTCGTAAAACAGTTTCTTACTTCAGCAATTGTTCGATTCACGTTATCGGTGAGACACTCTACGATAAACATGCTCCCCTCAGGTCCGAAACCTTCATAACGCATTGGTAAATAGTTTTCGTCAGTACCGCCTTTTGCTTTATCAATGGCGCGTTTAATGACATCTGAGGGTACTTGATCTCTTTTTGCACGATCAATAATTTGTTTTAATGCAATGTTAACTTCTGGATCAGGAATGCCTGATTTTGCAGCCATTAGTAATTCTTTACCGTATCTTGCGTATAGTTTAGATTTTGCAGCTGCGGTTTTGCCCATCGCAACTTTTCTGACTTCAAATGCGCGTCCCATAATGTTTTCCTTTTATTTATTAAATGTTTGTTGGTAGGTTTTAATCGATTTTGTAATAATTTTTCTAGCTGCATCAGGTCCATCAATATCTAATACATATGTTGTTTTACCTTCTAAAGATTTATACACTTCAAAAAAGTGTCCCATTTCGGTAATAAGATGTTGTGGAAGTTCGTGCACATTTTTGTATTGTGCAAGTGATGGATCCCCTTGCGCAATCGCAATAATCTTCTCATCATTTTCATCGGAGTCTCTCATTTTAATGACACCAATCGGTGTACATGTGACCAAACTTAGTGGTTCAATGTCTTCTTGACATAAAACAAGTACATCTAAGGGGTCGCCATCTTCAGCAAGTGTTCTTGGAATGAACCCATAATTTGCTGGATAATGTGTAGACGTAAATAATATACGATCTAAAATAATCATCCCTGTTTCTTTGTCAAGTTCGTATTTCTTTTTAGATCCTTTTGAAATCTCTATACAAGCGATGAACTGGTCTGGTTGAATACGTTCATCTTTAATGTCGTGCCAAATATTCATATGCACCTCACTTATGCATTATTTTAACATGATTTTCATACAAATGATATGTATTTAAAAGGAGTGCGTGAATGGTCATCGGACCAACACCACCAGGCACCGGGGTGATTGCCTTTGCTTTCTCATACACATCCTCATAGTTGACATCACCATATAGTTTTTGATCGACTTTGTTAATACCAACATCTAAAATAACAACACCTTCTTTAATCATAGATGCATCAATTAAATGTTTTTTTCCTACAGATACAACTAAAATATCTGCTTGTTTTGTATGATAGGCTAAATCTTTGGTTTTAGAGTGACATACAGTAATGGTTGCACCCATATCCATTAATAGTCTTGCAATCGGAAATCCAACGATATTACTTCTACCAACAATGACGGCATGTTTTCCTTTGACATCGATGTTATAAGCTTCTAACAGAAGTGTCATACCATAAGGTGTTGCAGGTTTAATATTAGCTTTCCCTTGATACATGAGTCCTTGATTTAATACATGAAACCCATCGGCATCTTTAGTTACATCGATTGCTCTTGTAAGCATTTCTTCATCTAAATGTTTTGGTAATGGTAATTGCAAGATCATACCATCTACATCTTGATCATGATTCAATGCTATTATTTTCTGATAAGTCTCATCTGATGCTACATCTTCTTCATAATGATGAAGTGTTGCTTTCATCCCAATCGATTCTGCTGCTTTAAGTTTACCTTTTATGTATGACAAACTTGCAGGGTGAGACCCCACTAATATAATTGCAAGATGTGGTGCTCTATATTGTTTAGTATCTTCAACAATCTTGTTTTTTAATATTTCATTACGCAATTTCGCAGTTTTTTTACCATCAAGAATCATGTTCAACCTCTCTTATTTCACCATCACTTTGAAGTTTAAATCTAAGTGCTCTTGGTGTTTTATTTAATCCTGGCATCACCATGATTCCTTTTGTTTGCGCTACTAAAAATCCAGCACCCAAAGATGGTCGAACTTTTGTAATTTCAATCGTAAACCCTTCTGGTCTTCCTTTAAGTGATCCATCACCTGAAAGTGATAATGGTGTTTTCGCCATACATATTGGTAAATGCCAGCCAAGTGATTGATATGTATGTATATCCTTTAATGCAGACGTTGAAAATGCGACATCTTTTGCACCGTATATGTTTGTTGCAATGGCTTCTATGTTTTTTTGAATGTCTTTTGAAGGTTGATATACTGGTTCAAACTTTGATTGTTGATCTGCAATTTTTACAACGATGTTGGCAAGATCTTGCATGCCTTTTCCACCTTCTTTAAAACCTTTTGAAAGTGCAATATGATAACCATTGTTTTTTGCCCAAGATAAAACATATTCCACTTCTTCTACAGGATCGTTATCAAAATGATTTAAAGAAATAACAAATGGAAGATTAAATGCCTGAATATTCTCTATATGCTTCACTAAGTTTTTCATGCCATCTTTAAGTGCAGACATATTTGCTTCTGAATAGTTTTCTGCATTTCCGTGTAACTTAATTGCACGAAGCGTTGCCACGATAACAACTGCATCGACTTGATGATTTAAATGGGGCATCTTTAGATGTAAAAACTTTTCCATACCTAGGTCTGCACCAAAACCAGCCTCTGTTACTAAGTAGTCACCAAGTTTTAAACCAAGTTTTGTTGCAACGACTGAATTACATCCATGTGCAATATTTGCAAACGGTCCACAATGCATGAGTGTCGGGACACCTTCTAGCGCTTGAACTAAATTTGGATTCATTGCTTCTTTAAGTAGAAGCACCATGGCATCGCTTGCGCCTAAATCAGATACATATACGGGTTGTTTTTTTGAATTATACCCAATAAGTATGTGATCTAATCGTTTTTTTAAATCAAATATATCAGAAGCTAAGGATAAAACTGCCATCACTTCTGATGCAGCTGTAATAATAAATTGATCGTCTCTCAATTTGGTTTGAATTTTTCTTAAGTTTCTATCGTTCATGTCCATGACACGCGGCCATTTAACGTCTTGAATATCTAATGCATTACCTTGATAGATGTGGTTATCAATAAGCGCAGATAATAAATTATTTGCAGCTGTGATTGCATGTAAATCTCCTGTAAAGTGAAGATTAATATCTTCTTCGGGAACGACACTGGATACACCACCACCTGTCGCACCTCCCTTTAAGCCAAAAACAGGTCCCAAAGATGGTTCTCTAAGTGCTAAAATAGGCGATTTACCAATGTATTTTAACCCTTGAGCAAGACCGATAGATGTCGTTGTTTTTCCTTCACCTGCAGGTGTTGGATTGATGGCGGTTACTAAAATGAGTTTGCCATCTTTTTTATCTTTTAATGTATCTAATACTTTTAAATCTATTTTTGCTTTATAATTTCCAAAAGGTAAAAAAAACTTAGGGTCAAGTTTAAGTGATTGATAAATATCAATAATTGGTTTCATAAATCCCCCTTGATACGGTTATTATAACACATGCGTGGTATAAGGTAGCAATGCTTCAAAGAGTTGGGAAGCAAGATATAACCAGTGTTCGTTTTTGTGTTGGTGTTCCATTTTTAAGACGATATGTCCTCTTTCAAAATCAAGTGTTGAAGGTGCGTGAAACGCCTTCACGGTTTTTAAAAATGGTGCTTGGTTATATATCGTTGACATATCTTTGTGGAACGTAAACTTAATATAGTTTGGTGTCTGAGACACTTGAATCACTTTTAATTGATGACTGAGTTTTTTAAAGAGTTTCTCATACATATATTGTCTTAATTCAATGTCAATTGGACCAAAACGATCGATGAGTTCTTCTTTTAATTGATTGACATCTTCTAATGTGTGAAGGGTTGCAATACGTTTGTGAATTTCAATTCTAAGTGTGTCATAATTTGCGTAATTAGGATCGACGTGTCTTGCAGCATACGTCTCGTTATCTTTAGGGTCGATGTCATCAAAAACTTTTTTCCCTGTGGTCGCTTCTTCAACAAGTTTCATATATAACTCGTACCCTACAGTATCGATAAACCCGGATTGTTCTTGACCAAGTATGTCTCCTGCACCACGAATTGCAAGATCTCTCAAAGCAATTTTATACCCGCTACCTAAGGCTGTAAAATCTTGTATTGCTTGAAGTCTTTTTCTTGCTTCATCGTTAATTGTTAAATATTGCTCATAAAATAAATAAGCATATGCAATTCGGTCACTTCTTCCAACACGACCTCGTATTTGATATAGTTGAGATAATCCAAGTTTATCTGCATCATGAATAATAAGTGTATTTGTATTAGGAATATCGATACCTGTTTCAATAATGGTTGTAGAGATTAAAACATCGTATTCATGCTCAATAAAATTTGTTAATACTTCTTCTAGTTCTTCTCTATGGAGTTTACCGTGTGCATATGCAATTCTTGCATCAGGAACAAGTTTTTTTAACTTTTGAAGCATTCCTGTCATACCGGAAACCCGGTTAAATAAATAAAAGATTTGTCCACCTCTAGCAATTTCTCTTTCAATGGCCTCTTTTACAAGTGCTTCATTTCTTTCTACTAAATACGTTTGAACGGGATATCTGTTCTTAGGAGGTGTCTCAATCATAGACATATCTTTAAGACCCATCAAAGACATTTGAAGTGTTCTAGGGATTGGTGTTGCAGACATTGTAAGTGTATCCACTGACTTTTTTATTTCTCTAATAATTTCTTTTTGTTCTACGCCAAAGCGTTGTTCTTCATCAACAACAAGTAACCCCAAATCTTTAGGAATGATATCTTTTGAAAGGACACGATGTGTCCCAACTAAAACATCTAATAATCCTTTTTGGAAATCGTTTATGTATTTTTTTTGATCTTTAGAGGATATAAATCTACTTAAAATGCCGACGGTTGCACCATATTTCTCAAAACGCTCTTTAAACGTGTGATAATGTTGTCTCGCAAGGACTGTTGTAGGTACTAATACAATGACTTGTTTTGCATTTGTAACAGCTCTAAAAGAAGCTCTCAAAGCGACTTCTGTTTTTCCAAAACCAACATCTCCGCAAATGAGACGATCCATTGGTTTCTCGCCTTCCATATCATATAACGTTTCAATAATGGCTTTTTCTTGATCAATGGTAGGTTCGTATGGAAAATCTAAAGCAAAACTTGTTTCTAAATCTTTGACGATATCAAAGCTTTTTCTTGTCACTGTTTCTCTTTCAGCATAAATTTTAATAAGTCGATCACTTAAGTCTTTGATTTTTTGTTTAACAGAAGCTTTTGTTTGTTGCCATACTTTACTACCTAGTTTTGAAAGTTTAGGTGTAGAGGTATCCTTTTGACTATATTTTAATACGCGATCCATTTGATCCATAGGTACATATAAAGCTTCTTCATTTGCATAAACCAAATGTAAATAATCTCTTTTTTGAGACCCTAATTCCATTGTTTTAATACCGATATATTGTCCAATACCATAATCATAATGCACGACATAATCTCCCAGGGATAAATCATCAGAATGGTGTATTTTGGTCGCTTGATTCATAACAGAACGATAAGAAGAGCGTATCGTTTTTTGTTTATTAAAAATCGATGTCTCGTCTAAATACATTGTTTGATTGTTTCGGTCATAAAATGAGCCAATCATATAATCATCTGTAAAAATGACAGGATATTGAATGAGGAGTGCTTTGGCCTGCTCTAAAAACACTTCCTTTAACGCTTGTGTTGGAATAGAAATAACAATGTTTTTGATGTTGGTTGTTTTGATGTCATGTAAAAGAAGTTGTATGTTTTGTTGATAGGGTGGGATGCTTTCCATATTTAGCGTAAAACCATCGTCTTCTGTATGTTGTGTGAAAAGTTTTATTTGGGCGATATTCATAATATCTTCCAAACTTCTTTCTGTGAGCATATTTAAAAAATAGTTTCCGCCCATTGCATGAATGTATGTTTGAAACTCACTCTCTTTTTGTGTTTCATTGAGCATCATTTTGTGAGCATCCACCATCACAACAAAGTGATCTTCACTAAATTCTAAAATGTTTGATGGCTTTTTATGAAGCATATGAATATACAAATCTAATTGCTCAAGGTGTCTTCTTTCTTGAATGTTTTCAATATCTTGTAAGAGCTTTTTTGATTCTTTTTCTGATAAGTTCTCTGTGTTTAAATCTTTTTCAAGTTTTGAGACAAGCGAATCTCTCATTAGATCCGTATAAAAAAGTTCATTTACAGGAACAATATCAATGGTTTCTAATCTTGCAATAGAACGTTGTGTATGGAGTTCAAAAAATTTAATTGTTTCTAATGTTTTGCCAAAAAAATCAAGTCTTACAGGATGTGCATATTGTAATGAATAAAAATCTATAATGCTCCCTCTCGTTGAAAAATCGCCTGGTTTTTCAACGGTATGCACATTTTGATACCCGTTGTAAATTAAATAGTTTAATATGTCTTCTCTTGTATATGATTGATTGACATTGAGTGTTTTTTTCGCTTTTTCATAATCATCTACAGACAAGGTTGTTCTTGTTAAACCTTGATATGTTGTAATAACAATGAATGGTTTACCAGAAAGTAATTGATAGATCGTAAACAATCGCTCTGTCTTAAACTCTGGACTTCCTAATGCCATTAAATAGGTGAGTGTTTGATCAACAGGGTAAAATAAAATATTGTTTGAATCCATGATTTTTTGCATGTGGTCGTAGTATTGCTGAGCTTCATATAAATTAGGTAAAACAATAAAAATCGTCTTTTTTGTTTGTTCATAAAGTTTATGAATCAAATACATATTATATGGATGTGTTGAATGTTTAAAAACCAGCGTTTGCTCACGCTGGGATTTTATTGTTTCTATATGCTCTTGATGTACAACAATATGATTCAATGTCATTATTTTTTTGTATTGTGTCTTGTCATGATATCAACAAAAGGTTCTTCTTGTATAAATCGATCAATGATATCGATGCAAGAAATAACAGTGTCAAAAACAACCGGTTCTTCATTCTTGGAAAAATTAGATAAAACATACGCATCTAGAGGCATATTTTTATTTTCACCAATGCCAAAGCGCACACGTTTAAAATCTTGAGTTTGCAAATGCGCGATGATATTTTTTAAGCCATTTTGCCCACCGTGTCCACCTTTTTCTCTTAACCTTAAAGTTCCTACATCTAAATATATATCGTCAACAAATACAAGGATGTCGTTGATTTCTATATCATAATACTGGATAACCTTTAATATAGACTGTCCAGATAAATTCATATATGTGTTGGGTTTTAAAAAGATGGTCTTGTTGTCTTGAGCCCCAAAAACACCAACATCTCCTAAAAACTTATCTTTTGTTTGCATTGTAATATTGTGTTGTTTAATGTATCGGTTTAAAACAATAAAACCAGCATTATGTCTGGTTTTTTCGTATTTTTTTCCTGGGTTACCTAAACCAACAACAAGTTTAGTCATTGGCCTTCTTAACCTTATGTGCTAATCGATCAAATAGCTGACTAATTGGTAAGTCTCCGGCGATATGAACAATGGAACGTCCTAAAAGTTTACCGATAGAGATTTGTTTAATTTTTCTTGATTGACTTAAATCAACTTTAATAGTATCGGTAACAAACACTTCTTTTAATACCGATTTTTCAATGAGTTCAATCGCATTTCCGGATAATAC
>JAYOFY010000019.1:9471-11678 GCA_038117465.1 Acholeplasmataceae bacterium | reverse complement strand
GATAATACCGGATGTGTTGCCATTGCATAAATTTCTGTTGCACCTGCATCTTTTAATGCTTGTGCACCTGCACATAATGTTCTTGCGGTATCAATCATATCATCAATCATGATGGCACGCATGCCTTTCACATCACCAATGATATTTTGAATTTCAGCAACATTTGGTTTAGGACGTCGCTTGTCAATAATCGCAAGTGGTGCCCCTAATACATTGGCAACCATACGTGCGCGGGTCACACCACCATGATCTGGTGACACAACGACAATATTTTCTTTAGAATGTGTGTCTATAAATGTTTCAGCAAGTAAGGAAGATGCTGGAAAATTATCGATAGGTATATTAAAGAACCCTTGAATTTGAGCCGCATGTAGATCAATTGAAATCACACGATCAATGCCTGAAACTTCAATTAAATCCGCGATAAGCTTTGCTGTAATAGGTTGTCTAGATTTAGATTTTCTATCTTGTCTAGAGTATCCGTAATACGGCATAATGACAGTAAGTGATTTTGCAGAAGCACGTTTGATAGCATCTGCCATAATAAGTAGTTCCATGACATGTTCGTTTGCTGGTGCAGATGTGGATTGAATAATAAACACATCGTGTCCACGGACACTCTCATCAATATTTACTGTGATTTCTCCATCAGAAAACTTAAAAACTTCTGCTTTAGATAATGGGATTTGTGTGGATTCTGCGATTTTCTCAGCAAGCGGAAGATTTGAACTCAGTGCAAAAAGTTTTACTTTTTTATCATGAATGACTGACATATAGACCTCTTTTCCACATACTATTATACATGAATTTAGTTTAAATAATCATAAAAAAACACGTTAATTGACGTGTTTGTTATCATAATGTTTATTCTTGTGGTGGGTTATTTTTCACATCTTCGTAAGCTTGAACTATCGCTTCTTCAATGAGTTTACGCATGTCGCCATGAATTGGGTGTGCAATATCTCTAAAAGTTCCGTTTGGTGTTTTTTTAGATGGCATTGCAACAAATATTCCATTTTCTCCCTCAATAATGCGAATGTCATGAACAACAAATGCATCATCAAACGTAATGGTAGCAACACCTCTCAAGCGGCTATCACTTTCAACGAGTTTAACACGAACATCGGTAATTTTCATCCTTTTTCCTCCACGAATCATCGTTATCGTCATTATATCATATAATTCATGATTTTCAACTTTTGCATCAATTTCTATGGCTTGATTAAAGGCTTTAATCAAATTAAGCAAGCAAGAAAACTTTGATTTTTGGCTTTATGTAAGCGTTTTATTAAATAGATTTACAAAGTCTTCGGGTTTCACTTCTTCTGCGCGCGCATTTTCTATATACCCTAAATTTAATAATATCTCCGATATCGTTTCTTTTGGAATGCTTCTTGTTTCATATAAGTTATTTATTATTGTTTTTCTTTTTTGTTTGAAACAATCTTTTACAAATTGATTGAGTTCTTTGTTACTTACATTTTTTCTTTGCAGTGAAACAATCGCACTATCAACTTTTGGAATAGGATAAAACACTTTTTTTGTTACTGTGAATTCATATGTAGTGTGAAACGATAATTGCATCATCACAGATAGTGCGTTGTATGCCTTTGTTTTCGGTGATGCTGTCATTCTCTCTGCAAACTCTTTTTGAACCATAAACGTTGCACGTTCAATATGATCTAAAGCAAGAACTTTAAATAAAATTGGTGATGTGATATTGTAAGGGATATTGCCTATTATATGGGCATACTTTGTATCAAACGTTGTTAAGGATAAAAAATCTTCATATATAAATGTGACGTTTTGGGCGGATTGTTCAATCAAACTTAGTGTTGGCTGAAGTGTTGTATCAATTTCATACGCCACAAGTGACAAGGCTTCTTTGATTGCGTGTTTTGTCAGTCCGCCTTCGCCCGGACCTATTTCAATTACATGTTTATTATTAATTTTTGCAGTTTGAACAATTTTTTTAAGTAGGTTTTGATCTCTTAAAAAGTTTTGTCCAAATCTTTTTTTAAATTGATGTGCCATCCATTATCCTTTGAAGTGTTTCTTTAGTAATTCCGATAAAATTTAATCGTTTGAATAGGGTTTTTGCATTGACGTGGCCGCCAAGATGTAGTTTAGAAGAAATCATATCTCTAAGTACTCTAGATCCCTTTTGTCCTTCGAGGCCGAGATCTACAAAGTCTTTTTTTGAGATG
>JAYOFY010000019.1:0-9461 GCA_038117465.1 Acholeplasmataceae bacterium | reverse complement strand
ATGCTAGGTATATGTTTTTCTAAAACAACATGTTTAAACGCTTGGTCTAAATCTTTTTTTGACATATGTTCAATGCCTATTTTCTTTTTTGATTTAGCGACTTTCTGATCAACATAAATATGTTTTGGTAATTGCAGTTTTTCAGCAACTTTTTTTCTTATTTTTTCTCCGGGAAAATCAGGATCAAACAACAAAATAATATCAAGTGCGTTTTGATGATTTACTAAAAATTCTAAAATATGATAATCCACTGCACTTCCACCAACAGAAATTGTTTCTATCCCAGGATAGAGCGTTTTAAGGTGGTGTTCATCATGGGTTCCCTCAACAACAATAATGGTTTTTTTCATATACAAAAAAGTGCCTTTTTGGCACTATTGTTGAATTTCATATGATTTTACAAGTGTTGCTTCATCGCCCGTATTTAACATAAATGCGCTACCATCATCAGTATCTAAGTGACAATCTAATGCATAGCTTTTGGACACCCTGCACAATACATTCCCTAATATCCCAGGTTTTTGTCCTTCTACTAGAATTGAGACGATATCTCCGTTTTTGACACCAAAAGTATCTGCATCTTCAAGTGAAAAATGAATATGGCGATCTGCAATGATGACACCTTCATCTAATTCAACTTGACCGTTAGGTCCAATAAGTATGCATGCCCCGCTGCCTTTTACATCTCCAGACGATCTTACAGGTGCTTCAAAACCACCTCTTAAAGCATCGCTTCTAGATATTTCAACTTGAGATGCCGGTCTCACAGGACCTAAAATACGTACACCTTTAATCGTGTTTCCTTTTGGAGACACAACATCTATTTTCTCATTTGCTGCATATTGTCCAGGTTGAGAGAGAGGTTTAAACTCTGTAAGTTCAAATCCTTTTCCAAACAAGATTTCTAAATGTTCTTGTGTTACATGTGCATGTCTTCCCGAAATGCCAATTGGTATTTTTTTCATGTGTTCACCTTCCTTAAATATCTTAACATAGTCTTTATCGTTTTCAAAAGAAATATGTGCTAAAATGAAGCCATAAGGGGTAACACATTGAAAACAATATTTGAAAAAATTAGAGATAAAGAAATTCCATCGTATATGCTCTATGAAGATGACTTGGTTATGTCTTTTCTAGATATTTCACAAGCAACTAAAGGTCATTGTTTGGTTGTCTCAAAAGAAGCTTTTAAAGATGCTTTAGAAACGCCCGATCATGTTTTGTCTCACATGATGGTGATTGGTAAAAAAATCGCCGAAGCAATTCGTATGACATTACATCCAAAAGGTTTCAACTTTTTAAGTAATGTCGGAGAGGTTGCCGGTCAAACTGTGTTTCATGTTCATTTGCATGTCATCCCTAGATATGATTTGGATGATGTCACGATCGCTTTTCATGAAAACACTTCAGAAAAAGACTTTGATTATTTGTTTACATCAATTACAAAGGCTTTATCGTAAATCCAACACCGTCTTTTGTATTATAAACTTCAATCGATAATTGAAATAAATCCATCGTTCTTTTAACAATCGATAATCCAAGCCCAAATTGACCTTTTGGGCCTTTTTCATAAGGTTTAAATAGTGTTTGAATCATCGATTCTTCGATGTGTTCTCCGTCGTTTTCAAATGTTAACGTTTGATTTTTTAATGTAATCGATATTTTTGACGTTGCATATCTTAACATGTTATCAATGATATTAGAAAATGCCGAGAAGAAATAATCATATACACCATAATAGGTTGAATGGTCTAAGTCTAATGTAAATTGGACATCATCTCGTCTGAATTTTTGTTGATCATAAATATGTTGAATCACTTCTCTTATAGAGATGTCCTGGCGTTCTTGTTCTGTAACATTATGTTCTAGTTTTGTAAGTTCAATAAGTTGCTTCACTTTATGATTTAAAATATCTGCTTGTTTTGTAATAATGTTGGTGTCATCGATATCAGCAACACCATCTCTAATCGCTTCAGCATAAGATTGAATCACAGCAATCGGCGTTTTAAAGTCGTGTGAAATATTTTGAATCATTTCTTGCTTTGTTTTTTCATTTGATTCTATTTCTTTTCGCATGTTTTCAATGCGTCTTGCAAGTTCTGAGATTTCATCTTCACCAACGACTTCAATTGGTTCGTGATAGTTGTTTGCAGAAAGCTTTGTTACTTCGCCTTGGAGTTTTCTAATACGATCTAAAATAATTCTTGACCATACTAAAATGGTTGTGTTTCCAAGTAGTACTAAAGAAATGAAACTGATTCTTAAAATAACATTAAACGAGGTGCCTAAGTTTTCTAAATATGTGCTGTCTGTAAAAGTAACAATCAATACATCGTTTTGAAAACGCGTTAAATGAAAATAAAATGTATCCTCGCCAAAAGATTCTGTTTTTTCATTACTTAGCCAAGTGTTCATTCTTAAAAACAATTGTCTTGCTGTATAAATACCATCAATGATTTCAAAATTAGCGTCATATACTTTTGCACCATTTTCATAAATGACATAGCCGTTATAATCGCTTCTTAAAAAAGGACTCTCGAGTCCTTGATTTAAGTATGCATCAAAAATGTTATTTGCATATGTTGCGAGTTGATCACGGTTTTGTTCCGCCCTAAAATCTTCAAACACATAGTTCATTCCAAGTGTAAAAAATAAACTCGTGAGCAAAATAACAATCGTAAATATAATATAAAATTGCGTGGAAAGTCTTAGTCTGTTCATAGCATCCGATAACCGAAGCCATAAATGGTTTCAATTTTTAGATCTGGCATTTTTTGTCTAAGTCTTCTTAGTAAATCGTCAACAACACGATCACTTCCATAGTAATTCTCTCCCCAAACGTGTATTAATATCGCGTGTCTTTCAAGTGGTGTATTGGGGTGTTTTAAAAAATAAGCAAGCATTTCAAATTCTTTATTTGTAAGATCAATTTGTATCTCATCTTCAAATATTTGTCTTTTATTTGTATCAATGATATATGGGGGATACTCCACGATGCCTTCAGCATTTGGATGTGTTCTTCTTAAAATAGCTTGAACGCGAAGCATCAATTCTTTTGGTGAAAATGGTTTCGCTAAATAATCATCACTTCCAAGTTCTAGTCCTACGATTTTATCTATGTCTTGATCACGTGCTGATGTAAACATAATTGCTTGTTTTGGATTTTTTTCTTTAATTTTTTTAATAAGGTCATAGCCTGTAATCTCGCCTTTTAACATGATGTCAAGAATCCACAGGTCTACGTTTTCTTCAATCATACTTAAGGCATCTTCACCATTATCAAAAACCCGAACTAGATATCCTTCTCTTTCTAAATATTTACGTATAATCTCTGATAATTCATACGCGTCTTCCACATAAACAATGGTCATAATATCCTCCTTTTTTAGGAAATGACAGTTGTGTGCATATAAGGCACTAATACTTCGGGAACGGTAATTGATCCATCTTCGTTTTGATAATTTTCAATAATTGCAATCATGGTTCTACCAATGGCAAGACCCGATCCATTCAAGGTATGTACAAATTCTGCTTTATGATCTGGTGATCGTTTAAATCGAATACTACCTCTTCTTGCTTGGTAGTCTTCGGCATTCGAAATAGAGCCTATTTCACGGTAGCGTCCTTGGCCTGGCAAGTACACTTCAATGTCATATGTTTTTGCCATACTAAAACCCATATCCCCTGTACAAAGTGAAACTACGCGATATGGAAGTTTTAATTTTTGAAGAATTGATTCTGAGTGTAACAACATTGCTTCTAATGCCTGATAAGAATCTTCTGGTTTTGTAAATTGAATGAGTTCCACTTTATGAAATTGATGTTGTCTTAAAATACCTTTGGTGTCTTTTCCAGCAGAACCCGCTTCAGAACGAAACGCTGTTGTATAAGAAACAAATTTTATTGGTAGTGGCTCTTGTATAATTTCATCTCTAAAATAATTAATGGATGGCACTTCTGCTGTCGGGTTTAAATACCACGAACGATCATCTAACGATAATTTAAACGCTTCTTCTTTAAATTTTGGAAATTGTCCGGTTGCTGTCATAGAAGTTTCATTGACAATATATGGCAACATCATCTCTGTATAACCGTTTTCTTGGGCATGTGTATCCATCATAAATTGTAATAGAGCGCGTTCTAATCTTGCACCTAATCCTTTGTCTACAACAAATCGACTGCCTGTAATTTTAGCCGCACGATCAAAATCTAATATACCAAGTTGTGTGCCAAGTTCAACGTGATCTTTCGGTTGAAAAGTAAATGTTGTTGGTTCTAAAAATTTTCTAATTTCTACATTGTCTTGTTCATCTTTACCTACAGGTGTTGATGCGCTTGGAATGTTGGGTGTGTTTAATAAGATTTCTTTTATTGTCGCATCAATATCTAACAACTTTTCATCGAGCACTTTGATGTCTGCACCAATGGTTTCTACTTGTTTTAGCACTTCTGAAACATCTTGATTTTCTCTTTTTAATGCGCCTATTTTTTTAGATGTTTCGTTTCTAAATGCTTTCTTAGCTTCAACGTCTACAATGACATTTTTTCTTGTTTCAGATAATGAAACAAGTTCTCTCAAATAAGAAAAATCTTGGCCTCTTGTATTAAGTTTTTCAATGACGCGATCGATGTTATCCACGATGTATTTTAAGTCAAGCATATGTTATCCTTTGTTTTTAAGTAAGTTTTTAAGGTCGTTTTTAAGTGTTGGTTCCTCTAAAGCAAAATCAATGATGGCTTCGATGTAATCAATTTTAGATCCAACATCATATCTTTTTGCTTGAAGTGATGTTGCATAAACATCTTCAGATGTCATTAAATTTAAGATTGCATCTGTAAGTTGGATTTCTCCCCCAACACCTTTTTGTTGTGTTTTTAATATGTTAAAAATAGTGGGTGTTAAAATATATCTACCACCAATAGCATGTCTTGAAGGCGCATCCTCTTTGTTAGGTTTTTCTACAACACCTTTTAATAACATGGTGTTTCCTTCTGTGGATTTAGGGTCACAAATGCCATATTTAAATGTGTTTTCTAAAGATACTTCCATAGTACCAAGTATAGATGCTTTTTTATTCTTGTAAACGTCGATGAGTTCTTTCAAGGCTGGTTTTTCTTTACCAACATATAGATCATCTCCTAATAAGACAGCAAAAGGTTCGTTACCAACAAATGCTTCCGCTTGTAAAACGGCGTGTCCAAGACCCAATTGTTCTTTTTGTCTTACAAAATAAATATTGACACCTTCAGCAATCCCGTGTACTTTTTGATATAAATCTTCTTTCCCTTTTGATATTAATATTGTTTCCAATTCAATGTTGTAATCAAAATAATCCACAATTGCATTTTTGTTACTGCTCACAATAATGAGAATATCTTCGATACCGCTTGCCTTTGCTTCGTTGACGATAAATTCAATGGTGGGTCTGTCAATGATTGGCAGCATTTCTTTTGGAATTGCTTTTGTAATAGGTAAAAACCTTGTGCCGTAACCTGCTGCAGGAATGACTGCTTTTTTAATCATAATTATCCTTTCACATTGAAATGTCTTGAATAACTCTATTTTAGCACAATTATGTGATTTTAATATGTTATAATCGTATCGAAAAGAGGACATAATGCTTGAGTTATTAAAATATGTGATTTTAGGGATTATTCAAGGTATCACTGAAATTTTACCGATATCTAGTAGTGGTCATTTGACTTTGTTTAGTCATTTTCTAGGCATGAATTTAGATAACTTAACGGTGTTTTTAATGCTTACAAATACAGGATCTTTTTTGGCAATTTTATTTTTCTTTAGAAAAGATGTGACTGGACTTGTTCAATCGAGTTACCGCTTTATCATCAATGCGGATCATACTTTCAAAGAAGATTTCTTATATGTTATTAAAGTAGGGATCGCTGTTATTCCTGTTGGAATTGCTGGCCTTATTTTTGAAAACATTCTTCCAAATGATCTATTGACAACCTCAATTGCACTTTTTATTACGGGCTCTCTTCTTCTTATTATTTATTTAAATCGTCATTTTGAATACAATAAAAACGTCACCTTTCAAAATGCAATTGCTGTTGGGTTATTTCAAATGTTCGCGGTTGTTCCTGGGATATCAAGAAGTGGGATAACCCTCGTTGGTGGGCTCAGCCAAAAACTACCTTTAAAATCTGCGATGAAGTTTTCGTTTTTAAGTTACATTATGATTTCAATACCCGTTTCTATTTTAGGTTTTATTAGACTCTCAGAAGTAAATGAGTCTGTAAATATTTTGGGATATGGTGTATCTTTTATTTTAAGTTTTGTTTTTAGTTATTATGCGATACGTTGGTTTTATCATCATGTAAAAGTGAAAAATTTAATTTATTTTTCTGTGTACTGTTTCATAATTGGGACGATATCTCTAATCATTTATTTCATATAAAAAAGGAGCTTTGAGCTCCTTATTTTTTTAATGTTTTTCTAAATTCAAAATCTGACTTGATGATATCTTCTAAACCATATTTAGGTTGCCATTTAAGTAGCGTTTGGGCTTTTTCGTTTGACGCAATTAATTTTGCCGGATCCCCTGGGCGTCTTTCTGTCATCTCATATGTCATATTGCCTAATTGTTGCACCGTTTTCGCAACCTCTAAAACAGAAAATCCTTGATTCGAACCTAAATTGATTGTTGTTGACGCACCGCCATTAACTAAATATGTTGCACCAAGAACATGTGCATAAGCTAAATCAGAAACATGGATATAATCCCTTACACATGTCCCATCCTCTGTATCATAGTCGTTTCCGTATATCATGAGTTTATCTCTCACACCAATGAGTGCTTGGATTGCAACCGGAATCAAATGTGTAAGTTGATCTTTTTTTAGACCAATTTTTAGAGAACTGTCTGCCCCTGCGACATTAAAGTATCTAAAGATTAAATAGTTCATGCCGTGTGCCTGTGTCACCCAACGAATCATATTTTCGGTTGCGAGTTTCGTTTCTCCATAAGGGTTAATTGGTTTTGTAGCATCGTCTTCATAGCAAACACCGGATGCTTCTCCGTATACAGCAGCGGTAGATGAAAATACGATGTTTTTCACATTGTTTTCTTGCATTGCATCTAATAAGATGCGAACACCTTCAACATTGTTTGAATAATATTCTAGGGGTTCTACAACACTTTCAGGAACCACAATCTTCGCTGCAAAATGCATCACAATGTCGATGTTGGGATGTGTCTTAAATAAAGCATTTAACGCTTCTTTATCTCTTATATCTCCAATAACAAGTGTTGCCTTTTCTGATACCATATCTTTAAATCCTGAAGATAAGTTATCAAAAACAATGACGTCGTGGTTTTCTTTAATTAGTTCTAGTACTGCATGACTACCAATATAGCCTGCACCGCCGACAACGAGTACTTTCATATGTTTCCCCCTAATCTTTAAACAATTGATCGTTTGAGTCTGTCTCTTCGGTATCTTCTGTATCTTCCAAGTCCGCTTCTAACTCTTGGACAACTGGTTTTGTTTCTTGTGTATCCACATCGAGTGTTTCTTGGACAAACGTATCTTGGTTTATTGTTTCTTCTTCCTCATCGTCTTGATGTGGAACGATGGCTACCGTAGATACTTTTTGATCATTTTTTAATTTAATGATGGTAACACCTTGTGTCGCTCGATTGGTTTGAGCAATTTTAGATGCATCTGTTCTCATAACAACACCACGATCAGATACAACAATAATGTCGTTTTCATCTGTCACAACCGTCAACGTTTTAAGTGCACCGTTCTTTTCTGTGACATTTAATGTTTTCACACCTTTTCCGCCACGGTTTTGAGGGCGATATTGATCTGTTTTCGTACGTTTACCAAAACCATTTTCGGTAATCACCAAGATGTCTTCGTTTTCATTATTAGGATCAATAATCGCGACACCAACGATGGCATCGTTTGAAGATAGGCTCATCCCTTTGACACCAATAGCTGTACGTCCAACAGTAGACACCATTGATTCGTTGAAACGTATTGCTTTACCGTTAGATGCACCTAAAATAATATCTTTTGTACCGTCTGTAAGTGAAACATTGATGAGTTCATCATTGTCTCTTAAATTCACAGCGATAATACCGTTTTGACGAATATTTTTAAATTCTGACACAAGTGTACGTTTCACAATACCATTTTTCGTGACAAAGGTAAGTGCGGCTTGTTCATCATCAAAATCTTTTACACACGTCATAGAAGCAAGGCGTTCATCAGGATTGAGTGCGAGTAAGTTTACAAGCGGAAGCCCTTTAGATTGGCGAGATCCTTGAGGAATTTGATATCCTTTAATTTTATAAACACGCCCCGTATTCGTAAAGAATAAATGATAATCGTGTGTAGATGTAAGTTCAATATGCTCAACGTAATCATCTTCATGAACTTTGATACCTGCCATCCCAACACCACCACGGTTTTGAGATTTATATTGATCTAAACTCATGCGCTTGATATAACCGTTGTTTGTAATTGTAATGACAACATCTTCAACTGGAATGAGATCTTCATTTTCAATGGTAATATCTTCTGTTAAATTAATCTCGCTTAACCTTGGTTCATGATATTGGGTTTTAATTTGTTGAAGTTCTTCTTCGATAATGGCGAGTTTGCGATCTTCTTTGGCGATAATATCTTTAAAATCAACAATTTTTGATTTTAAGTCTTCGTGCTCTTGTTGAAGTTTTTCGATTTCAAGACCTGTAAGACGTTGAAGTCTTGTATCTAAGATTGCACGGGCTTGAATGTCATCAATATCATAGGTTGCAATCAATGCATCTCTAGCATCTTCTGCAGTTTTTGATTGTTTAATGATTTGAATGGCACGATCGATATCGTTAAGCGCTTTGATTAAACCTTCTACGATGTGTTGTCTTGCTTCAGCTTTTTCTAAATCAAAAACGGTTCTTCGTAAAACAATTTCAACTTGATGATCAAGATATTTCTCATACATATCTTTGAGTGAGAACATTTTTGGTTGACCTTTATCAAGTGCAATCATATTAAAGTTGAATGATTGTTGTAACTGTGTGTGTTTATATAGATTATTAAGCATGACGTGTGCATTTACATCTCTTCTTAATTCAATGACAACACGCATACCGTTACGGTTAGATTCATCTCTTAAATCTGTAATGCCATCTAAAACCTTATCTTTTGCGAGCTGCGCGATGCGTTCGATGAGTGTTGTTTTGTTCACTTGGTATGGAATAGCCGTCACAACAATCGCAGATTTATTTTTAAATTCTATAATTTCAGTTTTCGCTCTATTGACAATAGAGCCGCGGCCAGTTTCATAAGCTTGTATAAGACCGCTGATACCAAGAATTTCTCCTCCTGTTGGGAAATCCGGGCCTTTTACATATTCCAATCATTCTTGTGGTGAGCACTCATTATACGGCACATATGCAAGCAACCCCTCACTTACCTCAGTTAACTTG
>JAYOFY010000018.1:11694-12024 GCA_038117465.1 Acholeplasmataceae bacterium | reverse complement strand
CACAAAAGAAAGCTTATGGAGAAGGGCTAGATCCTAATCTAAGACATCCTTTCATGTGGCTCATGAAACCTCATTACTACAGTGCTGGCTTGAATTTCTATAATTTTCCTTATGCATTTGGATTACTTTTTGGTAAAGGACTATATGGACTTTACGAAAAAGATCCAGTGCCATTCACCGATCAATATGAAACGCTTCTCGCTTATACAACAAAAGCAAATGTTGAAGATGTCGCAAAAACAATGCAAATTGATGTCACGAAACCTGATTTTTGGCATCAATCACTTGAAGTCTTAAGTAAAGATATTCATGATGTGATCCATTTACTTG
>JAYOFY010000018.1:0-11684 GCA_038117465.1 Acholeplasmataceae bacterium | reverse complement strand
TTTCATTATCTAATTCAGTTTCAATCACTGCATAATCACCATCATCTCGTTTATATAAAAGATGAGATTGATGTGTTTTTTTATCTAAGAAAATAAAGAAATCATGATCCAATTGTTCCATATGATCAATGGCATCTTCAATCGTCATCGGTTCTAAAGTGATTTTCTTATTTCTTACAAGTTGCTTTGCAAATACATCTTTTTCTAATGCATCTAAAGATAATGCGGTTTTATATTCAGCTTTATGATGTTTATGCTGATGTTGTTTTCCTTGGTATCGTTTCACTTGAGTCATCATTTTATCAGAGACGACATCAATAGCCTCATACATGTCTGAAGCTTTCTCTTCTGCTCGAATGGTTACATGATCAGCATGAATCGTGACTTCAACTTTATGAAAATTAGGATATACTTTTAATACAACCCTTACTTTTCGAATATCTTGTTGAAATAATTTATCAATTTTAGATAATTTCTTTTCAGCATATTCTTGAATTGCTTGTGTTACTTGAAAGCCATTCTTACCTACAATTTCAAATGTCATACATGCCACCTCTCTTTTTTATTTTCTATATGAAATATGAATAGATTACCAATATTGATATTTTCTAACATTTTAAGTACTTGAATGTCTTCGTACTCAAACCACAAAATGAGATGATGATTTGAAACGTGTTGTAATAAGGATAGATAATGCATGATCGATAAGTGATCCAATACTTCTTCTATCATGATGTGCAAAATATCAACATCACAGTGATTTAATACAATGCGTTCACTTTCTAAGATTACTGGATGTTTAGTAAAACAATGTTCACAAATATGATAAATGGACTTATTAATACTTAAAGGAGATGCATAGACATAAAGTATTGATTTACAATGCAAACATTGCAAAGAGACCTCCTTACTTTATGTTATACCTAGTTTTAAGTTTTACTTTTTATATGTTTCAATAATTTTAGGTATTAAATGTTGGGGGACTTCATCATATCTTAAAAACTCACGAGTAAATTGTCCACTACCTTGTGTCATCGCTTTTAAATCAATCGCATATGAAACAATTTCAGATTCTGGAACTTCACAATTAATCACTTGGAAAGATCCATCATCTGTAGGATTCATACCATGGACACGTCCTCTACGTTTATTCATATCACCCATGACATCACCGACGAATTTCTCATCTACTGTCACATCTAATTTTACTATTGGTTCTAATATCGTAGGTTGTGCTTTCTCACATGCATTTTTAAATGCTAGTGCTGCCGCAAGCTTAAATGAAAGTTCATTAGAATCTACAGAATGATATGATCCATCATATAAAGTCGCTTTTACATTAATGACTGGGAAGCCAGCGAGAGGACCATGTTCGAATGTTTCAATAAGACCTTTTTCTACTGCAGGAAAATAATTTTTAGGCACTGCACCACCGAAGACATCTTCATGAAATTCAAATAATTCATTCGATGGTTCAAATTTAATAAAGACATGTCCAAACTGACCTGCACCACCGGATTGTTTTTTATGTTTTCCTTCAGCTTCAACATATTTTTTGATCGTTTCTCGATACACAATTTTTTGTTCATCAATATCAACATCTACTTTAAACATGAGTTTCATACGTTCTAAAATGTAATTAAGATGTGTCATTCCCTGACCACCAATAAGTAATTGTTGTGTCTCTTTATTACGCTGAATTTGAAATGTTGGATCTTCTAAATTAAGTCGATGTAAAGCATTTGATATTTTATCTTCATCATTTTTATTTTTCGGATGTACTGCAATATACATAATTGGATTCGGGATTGCAACAGGTTCAACCAAAGTAATATGTTTAGGATCACTTAAACTATTCCCTGTCTCTAATCCTTCAATTTTAGCAACAACACATATATCTCCAGCATGATAAATATCACTATTGATTTGTTGTTTTCCTCTTAAAGAAAATACATTACTTAGTTTTTTGACTTCTTTTGAAGGCAATAACATTACTTCTTGATTCGGTTTTAAAGACCCTCGATTAATTTTTATGTAGCTCATTGTTCCTATAAAAGGATCGACTGTCGTCTTAAAAATATACCCTTGGAAAGATTCATTTTCTACTGTTTGAATTTGAACAGAAACATTTTTGTCGTCTTTCCCTTCAAGTGGTTGAAGTTCGTTTGGCGCTGGTAAATAGTCAAAAAGCATATCAATCATTGTACGTATACCAATGGCTTTTGAAGCACTACCAACAAGTACTGGTGTAAGTTCACCATTCATGATCCCTGAACGTAATCCTGTTTTAATTTCTTCTTCTGTAAGTGTTTCACCATTAAAAAACTTATCTAATAGTTCTTCTGAGGTCTCTGCAACACTCTCAAGCATCATATTTCTTAATTCATCTACTTTTGGTTTTTTCTCATCCCATATTTCAGCATCATGAGAGGTAATTCCGTCATAAATACGTGCTTTCATTTCTACAATATTGACAAAGCCTTCAAAATTCTCCTCTTTACCAATTGGCCAACAAAATGGGACGGCTTTTTTACCTAATTTTTCTCTAATTTCTTCAATAAGTGCATCAAATTTTATGTTCTCTTTATCCATTTTATTGATGAATAATACCGCAGGTATATGTCTTTTACGAATTTCTTTCCAAACACGTATGGTCCCCACTTCAACACCTTTTGTTGCATCAATCGTAATCACGGCACCTTTTACGACACTTAGTGCTTGATAAAGATCTCCCACAAATTCATCACTTCCTGGTACATCTAAAAAATTGAATTTATGGTCATGAAATTCAGTAGGAATCAGTGACATTGAAAGACTCGATAATTTATTTTGTTCTTCAATTAAAAAGTCTGATATCGATGTTTTTTTATCTACTTCTCCTTGTTTATCGACGGCACCGGATACGTATAAAATTGCTTCTGCCATCGTCGTTTTTCCAGATCCTTGATGCCCCAAAATAGCAACATTTCTGATATTGCTTGTTTGATACTCTTTCATATATCCTCCTTGAAAACGGTTACATTTGTTACTGTTATTATAACATAATACCATCAATTATGGATGTTCTTTTTTAAAATGTTATAATCAAATTGGAGATAAAATGAAAAAACTTGCGATTAATAGTATTCGATGGTATCAAAAAAATATTTCACCACATTCAAATCATAAATGTCGGCACACACCAACATGTTCAAATTATGCCTTAACATGCTATGAACGCTTTAATTTTTTCAAAGCATCATTTTTAACTTCAAAACGTATTCTTACTTGTAACCCACTTTTTAAACCAAAGTATGATCCTGTACCAGAAAAGAAAAAGATATCAAAAAAATGATATCTTTTTTTATTCTTCCAATAAATTTTATACTGCACACGTACTATTGTTAAAGAACAGGAGAAAGCTCATGAAAAAATTACTCGTTTCAAGTTTAATGATTATTATTGGCCTCATCGGTTGTACATCAACAGCTACAGAAAGCGTCGATGACACAAATATTGATTTGAGTATCTCATCAATGTTAGTGCTTGCGTTAGAAGATGAATATAAAGCGAAAGCAACATACGAAGTCATTATATCTGAGTATGGAACAATTACCCCTTTTAGCAACATTGTCAATGCAGAGCAAACACATATCGATTTATTACTTCCTCTATTTGATACATATCAAATAGAATTACCAGATCCTGTAGATAAAGCAACACTTTTTTTACCTGAAAGCATTTCTAATGCACTTGCTTTAGGTATACAAGCTGAAATTGATAACATCGCTTTATATGAAGCATTTTTAAAAACAGATATACCAGATGATATAAGAGATGCATTTGAAAAATTGATGGGTGCATCAGAAAATCACCTTCAAGCATTCACAAGAGCTTATGAGATACAATAAAAGTAACAAATAAAAAAACATGTCTTGAACATGTTTTTTTTATGCTTTAATATGCTCTTGCAAACAAAATGATTTGAGATGCTTTTTTTCCAGTTACAGGACATGTGTTCTCTAATTTAGATTGATCAAATGGTATGACACGAGCTGTTGCTTGGGTATCGGCTTTGATGATGGCCTCTGCATCTTCATGCACGGACATCGATACATATCCACCTAAAGCAATTTTTTCCTTAAACAATTCATAATCATTCACATGAAATGTATGCGATTCAACATAAGTCTGTGCTTTTTCATACATCTTTTGGTGGATGGTGCTCAGTAATTCAGGCATGATACCAATAACTTCACTTAGAGGTACTTGCTGTTTTTGACGATTATAACGTGTCGCAAGTGTCACCTGTTTATGTTCTAGATCTCTTCTGCCGATTTCAATACGAACAGGCACACCTTTCATCTCATATTCACTAAATTTCCAACCTGGTGATTTATCAGAAGTATCCATCATGACTCGGTAATGATCTTTTAAAGATTCAAAAATGGTTGTTGCTTCTTTCATGACATCGTCATCACTTGAAATCGGCACAATCACAATTTGAGTTGGCGCAACATAAGGTGGCATAACAAGTCCATCATCATCTCCATGTACCATGATAATCGCACCTAACAGTCGCGTAGATACGCCCCAAGATGTTTGATAAACAAATTGTTCTTGATTATCTTGATCTCGATACGATATGTCAAATGCTTTTGCAAATCCTTGTCCAAAATAGTGTGTGGTTCCTGATTGAAGCGCTTGACCGTCTGGCATGAGTGCTTCAATCGAATACGTTGCTTCTGCACCGGCAAATTTTTCTTTTTCTGTTTTCTGACCCGTTATAAATGGAATAGCAAGCATGTCTTTTCCAAGGGTTTCATATATAGAAAGCATATTCATTGTTTCTTCTTTAGCTTCTTGTTCCGATGCGTGAATGGTATGTCCCTCTTGCCACAAAAATTCTTTACCTCTTAAAAATGGACGGGTTGTTTTTTCCCAACGAACAACAGAACACCACTGATTATATTTTTTTGGTAAATCGCGATGAGATTGAACTACAGATTTAAAATGGGTACAAAATAGCACCTCTGAAGTTGGTCTTATAATCAATCTTTCATTTAAATCTTCTTTACCTGTTGTTGTTACCATTGCTGTCTCAGGAGCAAATCCTTCAACATGGTCTTTTTCTTTTTGAAATAAAGATTCTGGAATTAATAACGGTAAATAGACATTGTCGTGTCCTGTTTGTTTAAATTGTGTATTTAAATATTGCTGAATATTTTCCCAAATAGCATATCCATAAGGACGATAAATAATAAATCCTTTGACATCGCTATAACTCATCAATTCTGCTTTGATACATACATCAGTGTACCATTGGGCAAAGTTTTCAGTTTGTGAGGTAATGGTTGATACAAATTTTTTTGCCATACGTCATTCCTTTATTAATACTGTTTGTCCATCAACAAACGTAATTTTTCTTGTTTTATATAAGTAGCCTAAAGCTCTTTTGAACGCTTTTCGACTCATTTGAAATGTCTTTTCAATAGTTTCAGAAGTGCTTGATGCATCAAGTGGCATTTTTTTATGTAATTCTAAATATGATAATATCACATCCGCATCAGATAAACGTTTTGTTTCTTTAGATTGAAGTAACGTTCCTGTATATCCTTTGCTTGATTCATGGATCACTTTTAAAGAGCGCTTTGTTCCAATCGGTAGTCTATTGTCATATTGAGATTCATGAATAAATACCGGGGTAAGTTGATTCGTAATAAATCTTAATCCTTCTTTATGAAATCCATTAACAAAACCATCATAATAAGAAAGAAGTTCAAGAGAATGATATGGTGGATTTGGTATTGCAAGTTCTAAATATAATCTATTTTTAACTTTTAATTCAACAAATAATGTATCATCTTTTTTAGGCCAAAATGCTTTATCCAAAGGTAAATGATCTTTCGATAACAAAATATGTTTATTGATGCCATTGTCTAAAAATACGCCTAGATTTTCTTCCACAGACATCACTTTGAGTAATCCTTTTTCCCCAACAGTTAATATCGGTGTATCCATTGTTGCTGCAATGCGTTTATAGGCATCCATATATAAAAAGACATCAATCATTTGACCAATTTCTAGTGATGCTGCTTCTTTTGCGTGAAGAAATACCTCTTCTTCATCGCATATGATTGCATAGCCGATATCAGTTTTTCTATCCACGATACATGAATATATAAATCCTTGAGTTAATGCCATAGTTTCTCCTTAATTATTGTATCATGAAAGATAAAAAAGTGAGGAATATCCTCACTTTTTTATCTTTATTTAGAGATTTCTAATGTATTGATCACATCTTCATATCTTTCGATAAGAAGATTTTCAATAAATGCTTTAAGCGGTTTGATGTTTTTATCTATTTTAAATGTTTCTAACTGTTGAATATAGGTTTCTTTTAACTTTATAGGTATAGAAATTGGTAAATCATTATTTTTTATCAAATAATAATTGAGTACAAGTCTTGCAAGTCTTCCATTACCATCTAAAAATGGATGTATTTTTGCAAGCGTTGCATGGAAATATACTGCTTCGTCTAAAGGTGTTTCAAATGACATAGTTTCTAATGAAGAAAATAATTTATGCATACGATCATAGACTTTTGCATGATCTGTGGGTTGGTGTGTAGAACCCATCATTTGGATGTTGACGTTTCGATAAACGCCACCTTGGAAAATTCCATCTACAACCATTTCATGTAAATCTTTTAACTTATCTTCAGTCATTGCTTCTTTATGTTTGACCATCGACAAAATTTTTTCAAATGCTACTACATGATTTAAAACTTCCTTTTGTTCTCTTTCAGAGTACTCAAGTAGTGTCTTTCGTTGTATGAGTGTTTTCACATCTTCATACGGAATTCTATTTTGACCTTCTAAGCTAATTGCATCATACGTATAGACAACTTTAAACGCCTCCATAATATCCTCTAATGCTTCTTGATCCACTTCTTTTAAGATATTTTGAAGGTGGTTTCTCTGTACTTCTAAAATGTCTTTCTCCATATTCAATTTCTCCCGCTTTTTTTTTATTATAACAATTAATGATAGCGATTTCAAGGTTATATAAAAAAAGAAGGGGGATACATATGTATCCCCTTAAAACCTATTGAATATTATAGTTTAGTAACATTCGCAGCTTGTGGACCACGATCGCCATCATTAACATCAAATTCTACTTGGTCACCTTCTTGAAGTGATTTGTAACCTTCAACTTGAATTGCTGAAAAGTGTACAAAAATGTCTTTGCCTTCTTCTGAAGAGATAAATCCGTATCCCTTGTCAGAGTCAAACCATTTGACTGTGCCTTTCATGTAAATCTCCTTAATTTTTTCATGTGCTTTACACACACGAGTCATTATACATGAAAGTAACAAATAATACAATGCTTTTATTTATTTATTCAAATTGGCTGTTAAATAATGAGGCATAAAATCCTTTATTTTCAAGAAGTGTTTCATGATTCCCTAGTTCAATCATTTTACCAAATTGAATCACCATAATGAGATCTGCATCTTGAATTGTAGACAGTCTGTGTGCAATCACAAACGTTGTTTTACCTTTCATCAATGCTTTCATACTTTGATGAATTTTCATTTCAGTTTCTGTATCAACATTTGAGGTTGCTTCATCAAATATTAACATTTTTGATTCTGAAAGCATTGCACGTGCAATTACAATGAGTTGTTTTTGACCTTTCGATATACTCGTACCATCATGTTTAATGATGGTATCATATCCTTCTTCTAATGACTCTATAAATTCATGGATCTGAGCTGCTTTGGCAACTCTGATGACATCTTCTCTGGATACATTTTTGTTTCCATAGGCAATGTTATCGTGAACAGACCCATAAAATACCCATGAATCTTGTAAAATCATTGAGAATGCTTTTCTTAAACTATCTCTTTTAAACGATAAGACTGGTTTGCCATCGACAACAATACCACCTTGTTGTGGGTCATAGAAACGCATGAGAAGATTGACAAGTGTCGTTTTTCCTGAACCTGTAGGACCAACAATCGCAACCACTTTCCCTTCTGGCGCTTCTACATTAATATTTTCTAATACTGTTGTCTGTCCATCGTATGAAAATGCAACATCATTTAAGTGTATGTCTCCACCTTTTGCATCATAGTCTGTGGCATCTTCTGTATCTTTAACTTCTTCTTCACTATCTAATACTTGAAAAACTCTTTCTGCGGCAGCGAGTGCACTTTGAATCTCAGCAAACAATCCTGATAATTGATTGATCGGTCCTGAAAAACGTCTTGAGTACAATGTAAAGCTTGTGAGAATCGCAAGTGTCATCATATTTCTAATGTATAAAAGACCTCCAAAAACACCAACGAGTGCCATCGATAAATTCGAAATAAATCCGACACTCGGCATGACAGCTGTTGAATAGTACCCTGCTTGATAGGAGGCATCTCTTGTCTCAGCATTAATGACATCAAAATTCTCTTTGACATCATTTTCAATCACATACGCTTGAATGGTTTGAATGCCTGTGATCATTTCTTCAGAGAATCCATTTAATTCTCCAAGCTTTTTATTTCTAATTCTAAATTTTTGTTTGACGACTTTTGAAAGAACTGTTGTTAATACTATTGTTAAAGGAATTGTGAATGCAAAGATTAATACTAATAATGGCGCAGTAAGTATCATAACTGTTAAGGATACAATGATGGTTAAAAATGAAGTAAATAAAACAATGACATCACTTGCGAGTGACTGATTAATCGTATCAATATCATACGTCATACGTGAGATGATATCTCCTGTTTGGTTATTATCAAAATATTTAATTGGTAATCGATTTAACTTATTAAAAACATCTTGTCGCATTTCAAAGACAACTGCTTTAGAAATACGAATCATCATGACAGATATCATGTACATTAAAAGTGCACTCAACACATAAAAGATGATCATTAGAGTTCCATATAAAAACACACTTGCAAAATCAACACCATTTTCCATCGCACCGATGGTCTGACCTGTCAAATCAGGACCGATAAGAGAAAATGCATTCGATAATATTGTAAATATCAACGCAACAACAAGTCTAAATTTATAACGCATTAAATAATTCCATAATCGTTTATAAACATACGCTTTATTTGTTACTTTATGTTTCTTAGTTTCTTTTGGAGGATTGAACTGCATCATCATAAGACGGTACCTCCTAATTGATGTTTCACAATAAGTTGATACCCCGGATTATTTTTTAGCAGTGTTGCATGATCGCCAATATCGATCACTTTTCCATGATCTAAATAAATGATGACATCACAATGTCTAATTGAAGCAATACGTTGTGCGATGATAATCATCGTCGTATCTTGATAGTTTTCTTGTAATGCGTGTCGTAACTTTTGATCTGTTTGATAATCAAGTGCACTCGTTGCATCATCAAAAATTAAAATGTCTGGTTTTTTATAAAGCGCTCTAGAAATAAGTATACGTTGTTTTTGACCACCTGAAATATTCGTGCCAGATGTTGTAAGTTCTGTATGAATTCCATCTTCTTTATCAAAAACAAAGGATGCTTGTGCATCTTTTAAAGCATGATCTATTGCTTGATCTTCATGATTCAAAGAAACATTAAATGCAATATCATCATGAAAAATCATATCTTGTTGCATGACGGCACCAATATGTTGACGGAGTGATTTCAGATCGTAATCCTTAATATCTTTCCCAAATATGTGAATTGCACCTTGATCGACATCATATAATCTCAATAATAATTTTGCAATGGTAGATTTCCCGCTTCCAGTTGCACCGATAATACCTAATTTCTGACCTTTAAAAAGTTTAAATGAAACATCTTTTAACTGATTGGTCTTCTTAAGATATGAAAACGTAACATGATGAAATTCAATATGCGGAACATGTTCTTTCGTTTCATACAATAATGTTCCGTTATGAATATCAATGTCAGTATGTAATACTTCTTCCACACGTTCACTTGATGCAGCTGCTCTTGAAGATAAAACAAAAATACGCGTAATCCCCATCATCGCATTCAAAATAATGGTGAAATAGGTGACAAAAGCCATAATTGCACCAATTTGTGTAAACCCTAATGATAACCTGTACGCACCAATTACTAATACAATTACAAGTCCGATATTCATCACAATGTTCATCATTGGATTGACACGTGCCATCACTTTATTTGCATATTGTTCTGATTCATTGGACGTTTGATTAATGTTTCTAAATTGATCCATTTCATAATCATTCATAGAGAGTGCACGAACCACTCGCGCACCGGTAATAAACTCTCTCAATTTTCGAATGAGTTGATCCATTAAAAACTGATTCTTTTTATAAAGAGGAATCCCTTTTTTAGATGCTTGAAAAATAATGAGTGACACAAATGGTAACATCGCAATCATGACAAGTGTCAAAACTGCATCAAAGGAAAAAGAGAGTAATATGCCACCAATAAGTAAGACTGGCGCACGAATCCCTAATCTTTGTATGATTGCAGCTGCTCTATAAATATTGTATGTATCTGTTGTCATTCTTGAAATAAGTGAAGGTTTTGAAAAAGTATCGATATCTTGTGATGATAAATTTTCAATTGCTAAAAATAAATCGCTTCTTAAGGTCTCAACAGCTCGAGATGCAATATATTCTGAACTCCTATTTGCAGTCACATTGAGTATCCATCCCAATAAAGCAATGAGTACCATGAGTCCACCATTCAAATAAATCGGTAATAGTGAGTCTCCTGGATTTAATGAGGGAATCTGCGTATCAATCATATACGCTATTAAAAAAGGAATCATAAGATCCGCGAGTGCCGCTATCGATTTTAATAATAATGCAAACGACAGCCTAAGTTTATAAGGTTTTAGCATTTCAAAGATAAACGTCATAGTTGTCAACTCTACTTTATTGTGTTATTATATGTTCGCTGCCCCTATAGTTTAATGGCAAAACGCAGCAATGGTAATGCTGAAATACAAGTTCGATTCTCGTTAGGGGCACCACTTTAGACATAGGTCTTTTTTTTATATGTTACAGACAAATGGTGATTTATAGCGCGTTGGATAAGACCAAAAAACCATTGTATCTTCGTTTTTTACATAGTTAAAGTATAACAAATCTTCTTCTTGTTGTTTGATAATTTGCTTGATTTTAGAAGCATCTTTATCCACCCAAGCATGATATATCTCAAGAGATGCTTTCGCATCTTTTTTTATTAATAGATCCATGCATTTCGTCCATAAGGTATCATGAGAAAATATATGTGCAACAAAAAGTGTCTCTAATATAAAGGAAGGGTCTTTTTTTCTATAGATAAGTTTATTGAGCGTCATGAATATTTCTGTTTGAATATTTGAATCCGTAATCCATTGATGCTGTAATCCTTTTAAAATAATCGAGAGAATCATGTCATCTTTTTTTAATGCATAAGGTAATGCGCGCCATTTAGTGATGAATGTATCAAACATAAATGAAAGGTCATCACTGACATGACCTTGTATCAAGATTTGTGTCATTAATTGAAGATCAAATAATATATCATTGGATTTAATTTTTGTATACGCTTTAAAATCACCATACATATGTTTATGCTCAATGAAAAAAGTTGGAAAAATTACCCAAGTATAATACATTGAGATAAATACGATAAAAATACTTAAATCAAAAGACAATGAAAAAAACAAAGTCATCAGATATACA
>JAYOFY010000017.1:9655-12381 GCA_038117465.1 Acholeplasmataceae bacterium | reverse complement strand
GGTATATATCGGATTGCCTGCAGTTGTTAATAGAGATGGTATTGATCATATTGTCAAACTTAAACTCAATGATGAAGAAAAAACGCTTCTTAAAAAATCATCTCAAATTTTAAAAGATGCACATCAACATTTAACATAAAAAAAAGATGGATCTGATCCATCTTTTTTATTTCAAAATTTTCTTAATAAATGTTTCTTTTTTCTTAGTATATGGGGGATACGCAATGGCTGGATCATATTTGGTGCTATGTTTTACATATGTTTTTAAATGGCTAAACACATCAAATGATGCTTTTCCATGATAATTCCCAATCCCGCTATGGCCAATACCACCAAATGGCAGATGGGGATTAACAACTTGCATAATGGTATCATTAATCGCGCCATTACCAAATGATAGTTCCGTAAAAACTCGATTTATATTCGCTTTAGATTCTGAAAAAATATATAAAGCAAGCGGTTTTGGTTTTGTTTTTAAAACACTGATGACTTCATCGAGATTTTCAAATGTTAAGATTGGTAAAATTGGTCCAAATATTTCATCTTTCATGACATCATCATCCCAAGTGACATCATGCATAATAATAGGGTCAATTTTTTTGTCAATAATGTTACCTTGATACAGCACTTTTTTCTTATTGATGAGTCTCTTTAATCTTTGTACATGTTGATCAGAAACGATGTGTGTAAAATCATCATAATTAGGATAAAACTCTTTTAATGTATCTATAAGTGCTTTTTCTAATGTATTTTTTACATTGTGATGAACATAAATATAATCTGGTGCGATACACGTTTGACCTGCATTAAGAAACTTACCATAAATGATTCTTCTAGCTGTGACTTTAATGTTTGCAGTTTCATCGACAATTGTAGGGCTTTTTCCACCCAGTTCTAACGTCACAGGAATGAGCTTTTGAGCTGCCTTTTCGTAAATGATTTGCCCGACTTTAGTGGATCCAGTAAAGAATATATGATCAAAAGACAAATCAAGTAATGCTTGCGTCACTTCAACACCACCTTGAACCACATGAATATAACTTGAATCAAACGTTTCTTTAATGATTTTATCAATGATTTTTGAAACATTGGGTGTGAATTCACTTGGTTTAAGAAATACCGTATTCCCTGCAGCAATGGCACCTATGAGCGGTTCGATAACAAGTTGAAATGGATAATTAAAAGGACCAATGATTAACACTTTTCCTTTTGGTTCAGGTTGGATGTGTGATGATGTTAGCAGTTGAAAAAAAGGTGTTTTCACTTTTTTTGTTTTCATCCAAGTCTTTAATCTTTTTTGGGTAAATTGAATCGACTTTAGAGTATAACCAATCTCAGTCGCATATGCTTCAAATGAAGATTTACCTAAATCTTTTTTTAAAGCTTGAGTGATATCATATTGGCGTTTTGAAATTGCTTCTTTTAATTTTGATAGTTGTTGAAATCTAAATGCGTATGATTTTGTCACTTGATCATTAAATAATTGTTTTTGAGCATCTAACACTTGTTTCATACGAACCTCTTTGTATACGTTTTACTTAGTCATATTATACAACATGATGATTGAGTAAGTGAATACACCAGTTATGAATCCATAAATATGTTAAAATATATGTGCAAATTCATTTGATGAAAGAAAATTATGATCTCTATCTTATTAATCCTCTTATTTATATTAGTTACCAATTTACTTCCGATTTCAATAAACATCACGCTATTATCATTTTTTTTAGTGATTTCGATTTATAAATTTCCAAAAATTTTTAGCAAAGATGTCTTTTTTTATTTCCTAGCGACGGGTGTTGCGATCTTTTCTACAATATTTAATGATCTTTATATATTTGATTATGTTCTTAAAGGCTATATGTCGATTGCAATTTTTATTGTGATTATGTTTACTGGGGTAATTCCCATTAAATGGAAACTTACCCAAATATTAGTAAAAACCAGAGGCTTGTTATCAATTATTGGTTTTATATTAATTTCACCACATGCTTCACTTCATTTGTTAGGTTTATTTAGTGGCATCAATTTATTTGGAATCGCTGCATATGCCCTCATGATACCTTTGACAATCATTTCATTTAAAACAATAAGGCGTGAAATTAATCCTAGAGATTGGAAAAACATACAAAAAGCATCCTATATCATTTATGGTCTATTGTATTTACATATCTTATGGGTCGGTAGTTGGACAGATAAATTAGTCTATATCGTATTATTTGTTTTATACATCAACAATAAGTTATTCAAGGAGTTTAAAAAGTGAGACTTAAGCTTAGTTTTATTTACGCATCAATATCTTTTATAAGTATTTATGTTGTGTTATCCGTGAGTCTTCGTATATTAAAATTAACCGAAAACTATTATTCTCATGTGATTGCAGGCATTATTGCTTTAACGGTTGCTATATTTATATTTATTGGTTATTTAATTAAAAATAAAAAAGTACCTAAATAGGTACTTTTTTTATGAAAACTTATCGTAATAAACGTTTTCTTGTTTAATATCGTGTTTATTAAGTACATTGATACAAGCGTTGATCATCCCTGGTGACCCACATAAATATGCTTCATGATTGGATAAATCTCCTACCATACGATCTAGAACATCTGTAATCAACCCAGTTGCGCCTTTCCAATTATCTTCTTCTAAAGGTTCAGATAATGCTGGAATATATTCCAAATTTGGAAACTCTTTAGAAAGTTGATTGAATTCTTCTGTGT
>JAYOFY010000017.1:5566-9645 GCA_038117465.1 Acholeplasmataceae bacterium | reverse complement strand
TATAAATCTCTAACTGCTCTTGCACCAAAGTAGTATTTCACTTTTCTGTTCATACCTATTTCTTTTAAACGAAATAAAATAGAACGGATTGGAGCTTTACCAGAACCACCTGCAATACAAATGATTGGTTTATCAGAATTTTCTTGTAGGAAGAAATCACCAAATGGTCCAGTAAGTGTAATCTTATCACCTACTTCTAAAGCTTTATGAACAAATGTTGTTGCTTGTCCATTTGGGACATAACGAATCATCATTTCAACATAACTTTTTTCAGATGGGTTGGATGCTAATGAGTACGCTCTTACAACATCAATCCCAGGGACTTTAATTTGCATAAATTGACCTGGTTTAAAATCTACCGTAGAAGGTTCAATTAATTTAAATCTAATGAGTTTAATGTCATATGTTAAATCTTCTACAACGTCTACGACAGTTTCAAAATCTCTGGCTGATAATAACTGAGATGGTAAGTCAATTTGCATGTTTTCTGTAACTTTTTGTTGACAAGATAGCCTGACACCATCTTCAACTTCTTTTGGAGATAAAAAGGGTTGTTCCGTTGGTTTTACCCCTGGAACGTCTCCAACCAATCTAAATTTACATGTTCCACATGTCGCTTTTCCACCACATGCGGACGGAATAAATACTTTATTTTGAGCTAACGTTGATAACACTGTATCATCACCATAGACAACAATTTGAGTATCCCCATTAATTGTGATGGTTTTTTGACTACTTCCGCCAAGTACATAATCTAGTAAAATAAGAAGTCCAGTGATTAAGATTAAAATACCAAAAATAATGAGTGGTAAAAATAAATTCATTCTAACCTCCTATAACGATAATCCAGCAAAGCCTGAAAATGCTAATGCTAAAATTCCTAAAATAATAAACACAATTGCTCTACCTCTAAGTCCTTTTGGTAAATCACCGTAGACAGCTAATTTTTCTCTAATAGAGGCTACTAAAACGATTGCAAGGAGCCAACCAATAGATGAACCAAAAGCAAAGACAGTTGTTTCTGCATAATTATAATCTCTAGTTACAAAAAATTGACTAACTGCTAGCACCACACAATTCACTGTAATCAAAGGTAGGTATACACCAAAGGCACTGTAGAGTGATGGAATATATTTTTCTAATAAAATTTCTAAAACTTGAACAACCGCTGCAATCGTAATGATGAATGCAAGTAAACTTAAGTCTGTTGTATTTGTTAGTACTAAAAGTTGATAGATGGGGTAATTGATAACTGCTGTTAATGTCACAACGATTACAACTGCGATACCCATGCCTCTTGCATTTTTAACATTTGTTGAAATTGCAATAAGCGGACACATCCCTAAAATTAATGTAAGTGCAATATTATTGCTTAAAATCGTGGATATAAAAAAGTCTAACATAAATTAAGCCTCCTCATATGATTTGGCCCAATTTCTTAAGATCCAAATCATAAGTCCTACGATAAAGAATGCACCAGAAGCTGTACCCATCGATGCCCACAAGGTAAAATTATCAGGAAGCACTTGAATACCAAATAAAGTACCGAATGCTAAAGGTTCACGTATGATCGCAACGAGTACTAAAACAAACGTATACCCCATACCACTAAAAAATCCGTCAATAATAGAATATTTCCAAGGATTTTTTATCGCGAATGCTTCTGAACGACCCATAACGATACAATTCGTGATGATAAGTCCTACATAAGCTCCTAAAGAAGCATAAATATCAGGAAAATATGCTTGTAAAAACTTTTGTACAAAAATTGTGAATGTAGAAATAATGATCATGTATGTAACAATTCTTAATTTTGCTGGAATATAATTTCTAAACATCGATACAAACATCGAACTAAACATCGTAACAAATGTCACACCAAGACCCATTGCAATTGCATTAGGAACAGTATTTGAAATTGCAAGAGAGCTACAAATCCCTAACACAGCAACAAATACTGGGTTATTGGTTTTCATCCCATTTTTTAAGATGTTAAACCATTTAGTATATCTAATTCTTATCAGTTTCATGCGTTATCCCTACCTTCTAAAAGGTCTCTGTAAATAAAATAGCTTTCATTAATGATATTTTGAAATCCATTGGATGTTCCTGTAGCACCAGATAATTGATCGACTTCATTATCTAGATCTCCTTCGGGTCCAATCGGTCCTACAATGACTGGCGTCAGCGTTTCACCAGCTAATGGTAAATTAAGAAATTGGTCTAGGAATCCTCTGGTAGAAACATCTTTTCCTAATTGCTCTTCTTGGATCAGTACACTTACATTGATAATTCTAGTAAAGTTTTCGTCAAGTGTCATAATACCAATAATATCTCCCCAAACACCTGATGCATCAAAAAGTCCAAAAATCACAGAGATATTATTGTTTTCTGAATTAATATATACATTTAATTCTTGGCCTTCATAGACATATGTCTCCACTTGAATGGTAGCATCAAATACATCAAATATATTGGCATCATTGTATGCAATATTGTTGTGATTTAATACTGCAGCATAATATGCTTTATTTTGATTTTGTTCAATTTTTTCAGAGAACAGTAAATCCATAGAAATAAATGCAAATGAGGTAAAAAATGCAACAACCGTAATAAATATTAAAAGTTTAATATACTGATTCATCTTATTCCCCCTTTTCAATTTGTTCAACTGGTTCAAACATTGGTCCAACAGCATTCATGATGATCACCGCATATACAATGCCCTCTGAAGCATTTGCTAAACCACGAATAATGACAGTAATTAAAGCGATACCAATACCATAATATATTCTAGCTTTAGTTGTTCTAGGTGCCGTCACTGGATCAGTAGCAACAAATAAAGAAATAAATAACAATTGTCCTTGGAATAATGCAACAAAACCATCAGAAAATTGTCCAGGATAATAATTACCCAATATTGCTGTAGCTAAAGCAGTTGTCAATAGAATAGTAAGTGGGATTTTCCAGTCGACAGCTCTTAGAAAGAGCAATACTGCTCCAACAACCCATACTCCTAATACAAAAGTTGAACCAATGGAATTCGGGTATCTCCCAAGTAATAAGTTAAAAAATTGTTCACTTGTTCCAAAAAAAGTTGCATCTGTTAAGTTAATAGACTCGACAATATTACCAGTGATTGGATCTATAAAGTTTGCACCTACAGCGATTGGAAATGTGACAAGCAAAAACAAATAAGCCATCATTGCTGGATGGAATATATTTCTGCCTAATCCACCAAAAATCATTTTTCCAAAAAAGACTCCAAAAACAGTACCAACAATGACCATATATAATGGTAGCTGTGGAGGCATTAATAATACGATGAGCAATGGTGTGTCTAAGGCTCCCGCGTTAAATGCATATGGTTGTTTTCTTACTTTTACAAATACATATTCAACTGCGACACCGGAAACAATTGCAACAAGTCCCATAAGCAATACATATGGTGTATATACCAATGCACCAATCACAAGTAACACACTTAATAATATGGTGGAAATGGTGATATTTTTGATATTAACTCTTGGGTTTTGAGCTTTTAAAATATTTTGATTTTGCATACATTACCCTCCAAAACCGCTAAAAATTAATGCCATAATTGACAATATAATAAGTTGTAAAGGTAACCCTTGAAATGATTTAGGTACAACCTTCATCTCTAATTGATTTTCAATAAATTTTAGTATATTTAGAACAAATGCATATCCAAAAACCACTACCAAAGATAACAACACGGACTCTAATAATGTTGTTACACTTGATGTGATGACAATTACAGAACCTAATACAATCGTGCTAGGAAGCACTCCTTTAAAATCATTTTGTAGATTTTTAAATTGATTTGGGAAAAACTTAGATAATAATCCTAAAACGATATAATTGACTAAAATGATAACAACGATAGAGCTGATGGTTCTAAAGTATGTTAAATCGCGTACAATCTCACCCAAAGCATCAATTTCAATCAACAAGGATTGTTGAATCACAAAACTAATCATGCTAGATAATGGTAAAACAATTAATATGACTAAAACTCTTTTGTTAATCATTGTATGTTTTTTTTCAATAAATAATTG
>JAYOFY010000017.1:4828-5556 GCA_038117465.1 Acholeplasmataceae bacterium | reverse complement strand
AAAATGATATTACTCACAAAGACAGCAGCAATAATCATTTCAAAAATATTTGAAAACTCTATCATGATTTTGCTCCTCTATTCGTTAGATTTCTAAAAAGTGCCATCAATAAACTTAATATGAGAAAAGCACCAAATGGACTATCTATGAGTGTGAAACTATAAGCCACATCAAACACACGCATTTGTAATCCAAAAAGTCTAACTGCGCCAGTCGTTAAAATAGAACGAATGATCGCGATTAAAATTAATGTTACTAAAAATGATATCCCTTGAGTCGCTACTTTTATTAAAGCATTTTTAAAAGTATCCTTATCAAGAGCTTTAGAATTTGTTTGTGTGAGAATCATACCACTGACAGCAGTTAATGGTAAATAGATTCCAATAGCATCATACATTGCTAAGTCATATACTTGTAATACCAATTCAGAAATAGATACTAATGTGGCGACAAGCAAAATATTGACTAATATATTTAATTGTTCTGGTACTTTACTTAATAGACTTCTTTTTATTAGAAATGCAACTACCAAAATGACAAGTACATTGATACCAGCGATAATAGACAATGCTAAATCGTTTGTAAGTGCTAATACTGGTGAAATCGAAAGCATCATGATGAATACTGGGTTATTATTTGTAATCGATTGAGTCATTGATTCAGAAATGAATTGTTTAGTTGTTGTTGTCTTCATTTAAACTCACCTCTTCATTTTGATATTGATTGAT
>JAYOFY010000017.1:0-4818 GCA_038117465.1 Acholeplasmataceae bacterium | reverse complement strand
CATGTGCCTGTAGCACCAGCATTTAGATCTTCTGGAATATTAAATGCCTCAATACTAAGTCCAATAACGTCTTCAACAGATTGAGCATCAAAATACGCAGCACCTTGAACTTCTTCATGTCTCACAACATAATAATTTACAATGGTATCTGTGTATGGATTTACAACAACAATGACGTTGATAGGTCCCCAGAATCCATCACTCACCATGTTGTACATCAACACTTCAATTGTAGAAGTTTCTGTATTGAAAATTTCGTAAACACCTTGTATCGTTCCATATGCAGCTTCGTTATAAAGTCTTGATGATTCAAGATTTTGAACATACACTGATGGGTCATATTCTTCAAAATATTGAAGTACATCCACTTTAGGTCGACCGATTTGAGGTCCAAAATATAACCATCCTGCTTGAATAAATGCAAAAATTCCAACGACTGATAACCCAATGTTTACAACATATTTTGTCGTTTTATTTGATGCATCGAATAATGAATGTTGATTCATCATAGGTACCATTATCAACGCAAATAATGTAGCGTAAACAACGGAATGAGATACAGAATTAGAATACATAAATGCTGTAACAATCGTAATAATAAATGCTAAAACAATTTTAGATGTGTTGTTTTTTGGTAAAAGTATACGATCTGTTAATACAAATAATAATATAAACAATGCTTCAAATTGAATCACAAACTCTAATACATCAAAATTTAATGTGTAGTTTGCTAATAACATTAAAAATAATAAAACTGTTGGAAGCATCAAGGATGATCTATCTTTAAGAAATCTTGCAAAGACAAGATTTAGACATATAGGCAACCCTGAATTGAGAAGGCGCCAATCTGTTGATGGTGAATCTATTGAAATTGAAAAATTAATCCAATTGCTAAATAACCTAGTGGAAGCAAGTGCGTTGAATATTTGAGTATCAAATGTATTGGGAATGACTACCGAACTTAAAGAGATTCTGAATCCTACAGACAAGATGATGATTGCTACTAACGCTGGAGATACAAATCTATGCTCAAAGCCACCAAATACAAGTTTTGTTATAAGAACTGCAACGATTCCAACCATGATCGTAATGATAACTGGCGTAAAATAAGGTACAAAAACACCGATTGTTAATGCTGTTAATAAATAATGATTATTTTTAGCTAAGGTTTTTGCTTGTACTCTATCTAAATTTTGTGAGTGTGAATAAAATAATATCTCTGTTTCTTTAATCACAAATACTAAAGCAACAATATTTAGTATATGTTGAACACCATAAATAAAGCCTTGTTGTAGGATTGTTAGTATTACAAAATACCCCAGTAAAACGATTAATGAATTTTTGTTGAAATTCAAAGCGTTCCAAGTTTTTTTGTCATCTACTTGTTTTGATTGATTTTTTACTGCCATGTTGAAGGGTCATCCTTTCTAAAAAAGTAGACATACTTTTGTCCCTGATACATCAAAACAACAGGTACAATGATTGCAACAACAGTACCAATGATCGTTAATGCCGTTGTCGAAGACATCACATCAACAATTGCCAATCCTTCTATGTAAGCAACTTTAGAAAATAATACATAAGGAAAAGTACCTATGAATCCAGTCGCTATAAATAATGCCAATCCTAAAAAGAAAACGCCATAGACAAGTAATGGTTTTTTAAGATAAGAAAACAAAGTTAATAACATGAAAAGTAATAATGCTGCTAAAGGTAATGCAATTAAAAACGGGTTATTAGAGAAAAGTTCTCCTGAAATAATTGATACTAGATTATTGTTAATGCCCATTAAAATTAATGCAAATAACAATGGTATAAAATAAATGATGCCATATTTTTTAATTAAATTGAAAGCCTGATCACTTAAATCATTTAACTTATTAAGTTTTAACCAAACAGTCCCCATAATGACAGAGAGTCCAACTAAAAACAAACCGCCACTCACTGAAGCTGTATTAAAAACACTAAATATGTTCATGTCCATTGATCCATTTTCATATGGAAACCCTAAAAACAATGTAACTAAATAAACCCCTAAGACAAACATTAATAGAATGACTGAAATTGTCCAAGCAAGACTCATATACTTAATCCATTTAGGATTGTCATCTTTAAAAAGAAGTTCTACACTGAGTCCTCTAAATATAATGGCAATCAATAGTAAGAAAGCAGGAATATAAATACCACTAAATATCTCTCCAAAAGCTTCAGGAAAGACCGCAAATGTTAATCCTACAGCTGCTATTAGCCAAACTTCGATGCCATCAGAATGCAAACCAGCGACACGTTGCATCTTTCTTTTAAGTTGATTATCTTTTGCAATGAAAATATTTAAAATACCAACACCGATCGTTGGTATTTCTTGAACAAGATAAATGAAATAAGCTAAACCTATTACAAAATATAAAATAGTCGCTAAAAGTTCTTGTGTCATAATCCTTCTCCATCAAATCCTTTTCGAATTGCTTTGATAGATAAGTAATAATCCATAAAAAACAATAAAACGTAAAATGAAATTAATAAAATGATGCTAAACCAAACTTGTTCTACTGGTACTTGAGAAATACCTTGGCTCACTTTCATCATATTGTAAATAATCCAAGGTTGTCTTCCCATTTCAGCAACCATCCATCCAGCAATAATCGCAATATAAGGTGCCGGGATTAATACAAACATGATGCGTTTTAATGTTGGCGATGTATAAACACGATTGAAATAAATAATGACATACAATCCAAAAATAATAAAAAACGATCCTAATCCTACCATGACTAAATATGCACCTCTAACATAAACAGGCAGTACATTTCCTACATCAGCAGATGCGGAAACACCATTTTGAATCATGTTAAGTTTGTCTGGTTGAACATTCGCTATAAGTCCCATGTATAAATTTCCTGAAACAGGTAACAACACGGCTGTAATCAATAATACCCATCCTGCGATCTTAGCTGCAATTTTAAAAGCATCTTCATGATGTTTTCTTTGAACATGATACATAGAAATCGCAAGCACGATAAAGCTTGTTAATAAAATGGATGACAGTTGACTATGAATAAACATATACCATGCATAAGGGTTAAAGAATAAATTACCAAAATTATCAAAAATGACTCTACCTTCATCTACAAGCCAAGTTGCACCAACAGGATTTTGCATAAACCCATTAGCAGTGATGATCCATAATGCAGAAAGCATGACACCGATAAAAATCATCCATACAGTGACAAGTCTAAACGTTTTTGAAATTTTATCTCTTCTAAATGCCCATATACCTGCAAAAGTGGCTTCTAGAAAAAACGCTAACAACGCTTCTATAACTAAAGGTGAGCCAAAAACATCTCCCATGGCTCTAACATATTCACTCCAGTTTGTACCAAACTGAACGGTCATTACAATTCCTGTAACAATACCAAAAGCATAATTAATGATAAATAAATTACCGAAAAATTCTGACAGTTTTTTATATTTTTTGTCGTCTGATCTAAAATATTTATGTTCGAAAATAAGAATAAATATGATTAATCCTATTGTAAAGGGAACAAATATAAAATGAAAAGCGACTGTAAGTGCAAATTGTAATCTGCTCAATACCTCTAACATATTTTCCTCCGATTTGAATCACTCAGTATGCACTGAGACTATTTAAAATGATTCAATTATCCATGTGTATTTGCTGACACATTATATCACATTCACTCTTTGTTGTCTTGTAAAGTTATAATTTTATTTACAATTAAAAGTCTAATAAATAGACGAATGATTTTTAATCGTATATGATATACACAAAGAGGTTACAATGAAAAAATCTGATTTAACAGTAGGTTCCATTTCATCGCATATTAAACGCATTGCAATTCCAACTTCAATAGGGTTTTTATTTAATACCCTATTTAATGTTGTTGATACCATATTTGCAGGACAAATTTCAACAGATGCTTTATCTGGATTAACATTATCCTTTCCGATATTTTTTATCATTATTGCGATTGCTTCAGGATTTGGAAACGGTCTAACAGCTCTCATTTCAGTTGCTTTAGGTAAAAAAGAAATCCATGATTTTCATAAGTTGATCCTTAATGCATTATTAATAAGTGGTGTTTTTGGATTGTTATTTATTTTTGTTTTACCAAATGTTATTTCACCGTTATTTGAATTTGCAGGGGCATCAGGTGTCGCTTTACAATATGGATTAGATTATACACAAACCATTTTCATTGGTGCCATTTTCTTTTTATTAAACTTTGTCTTTAATGCCATTTTATCTTCACAAGGGAACACAAAACCTTTTAGAAATTATTTAGTGATAGGGTTTTTTCTTAATTTAATTCTTGATCCACTTTTTATATTAGGATGGTTTGGATTACCTGAATTAGGTACTCAAGGTGTTGCTCTCGCAACAATTTTAGTACAAGCATTTGGTTCTCTATATATGGGGTATCATGTATTAAAATCTGAATTATTTAATATCAAAAAAATGACATTTAATGATACTTCACCTAAAGTAATGAGAGACATTTTTATTCAAGGAATTCCTTCTTCACTTAATCTCGCTGCAATTGCGATTGGTGTATTTATTATTAATTATTATGTACTACTTTATGGTGGTGATGTATCGGTTGCTTCTTATGGTGCAGCATTACGCATTCAACAAGTTGCTCTACTCCCTTCGCTAGGATTAAATGTTGCAATCATCACGATTATTGGACAAAACTTAGGTGCAAAACAATTTGAGCGCATGAATGAAACTAAGAAAACGGCACTAAAAATGGGTCTATTTTTAGTCATCACAGGTGGGCTTGTTGTATTTGTTTTTGC
>JAYOFY010000016.1:0-12560 GCA_038117465.1 Acholeplasmataceae bacterium | reverse complement strand
GCCAATCGGTTATAAACACGGGTGTTTGAAATAAGACATCTGTTAAATATTTTTCGTGTTCGGTGTTTAAATCTTGACCGTGGGTCGGTGTATTTTCAAAAGGATGTTTGGATGTAAGAAGTTTATCGATGGCTTCTTTGTGTGTAATTCTAGCAAAACGACTATCACGTACTAACTGTAGTCTTTCTTTAAGATCTTTATCAACAAATTGATTAAAAAAATCAATTTCATAATGACATGATTCTAAAATATACCCTATGACATATTTCACCATATCTTCAGCAACTTGCATATCTTTTTCTAGGTCACAAAATGCCATTTCTGGTTCAATCATCCAAAATTCTGAAGCATGTCTTTGTGTGTTTGATTTTTCTGCACGAAATGTTGGTCCAAACGTATAAACATTTTTAAACGCCATCGCATATGCTTCTGCTTCTAGTTGGCCTGTCACCGCAAGAAAAGTTGGCTTCCCAAAAAAATCTTTCGTATAGTCTATTTCTTTTTCTTTACCTATTTGGTTGAGGTCCAATGTTGTCACTTGAAACATGGATCCAGCGCCTTCACCATCGTTTGCAGTAATGAGTGGTGTATGTGTATAAACAAAGCCACGGTCATTAAAAAACTTGTGAATCGCAATCGCTGCTTCACTTCTTACACGAAATACCGCTTGAAATAAGTTCGTTCGCATTCTTAAATGTGCAACTTCTCTTAAAAATTCTCTGGTGTGTCTTTTGGGTTGGATTGGATAGTCTTCAGCTGAGTCTCCAAGCAATACAACGCGAGCTGCTTTCACTTCAAAGGGTTGTTTCATTTCCGGTGTTAACACTACCTTGCCCGTGACTTCGATTGAACTTCCCACGCGTACTTTTTGAATGTCTTTAAAGTTTTCTAAAGTTTCTTCATACACAACTTGTAGCGCTGGAAAGACGGTCCCATCGTGAAAATTAATAAATCCAAAGTTTTTTTGACTACGGTTGTTTCTAACCCAGCCATATAGTGTAACTTCTTTTTGATCTAGTGATTGGTAGTGATCAAATAAATGTTTAACTGTCGTTTCCATCAGACTCTTCCTCTTTCATGACGCTATCAATAAATCTTGCCTCTTCGAATTTAGCATCTTTGATATAGTCAAACTTTTTCTTAATTTTTTCTGTTGTTGTTGTCATTTTTTCTGCGTCTTTTTTAATTGTATCAATGGATCTGTTTAATTTTTCCCATCTTTCACTATATCTCGTGAATTCCACGTTCAGTTTGTTGAGCTCATCAATGATGACTTTCGTTTGTTCATCTCTTTTAAGATTTTGAACGAAAACTTGAATCATGGTAAGTGTAGAAAACAATGTTGTTGGTGATGTTAGCCAAACTTTTTTTGTATTGCTATATTCAACCAAAACCTCATGATGGGCAGTGATTTCTGCAAATATTGCTTCTGCTGGTAAAAATAAAATTGCTTGATGAGATGTTTCACCTTCAATGATGTATTTGTTGGCAATATCATCAATATGTTTTTTTACATCCGCCTGAAATAGTTTTTTTGCAGATTCTCTTTCGGATGCGTGATATTCACTATTGGTCATTTTTTTATAGTTGTCTAATGGAAATTTTGAATCAATAACGACCTTGCCAAGAGGTTCTGGTGCATATAAAACGGCGTCCGCAATCGTTTGATTCGACAGCTTCACTTGTGTTTTGTATAAATGTTCATCTTGACCAAAAACTGCAGATAACAATTGATAAAGTTGTACTTCGCCGTAAATGCCTCGTGTTTTTTTATCTGCGAGCACACTGTTTAAACTGACAACCTCTTTTGAAAGTTGTTCAATGTTTTTTTGTGCTTCATCGATTTTAGAAAGCCTTTCAACAACGTTGACAAATGTTTCATTTGTTCTTTCAAAACCACCTTGAAGTCTTTTTTCAACAAGCGTGTTCATTTCTTTTAGTTTACCCTCAATATGTTGGGTAATAAGATCTTTAAATGTATATAAATCTTTTGTATTTTTAGAATTAGAGTCATAAATAAGTTCTCTCAATTGCGTTTTAAGACCCTCATATTCTTTTTGCATATAAACTTTTAAATCGCTTTGATCTTGTGACCCGTTCTTTTTATTAAATTGTATAAAAATAAGGAAAACAATAAGAACAATAAGCAAAACAACCATGATGAGCGTAAGTGTTTCTATCATTTTAAACCTCCTCTATATCTTCTAAATAATAAATTGAAACGGTTGTATCTTTAATGAATATATAACTTGTAATATATGTATCTATGCTATTGATTAGATCATTAACCGAGGTAATAAACCTATCATTGAGTGCTTGTGCATATCCTCTTTGTCTTTGTGTAGGGACCATCACATCTTGATATGCTCTTGAAATCATGTCTGTACAATAATATTTATATTGAACGTCTAAGAAAAATGTATAGTTATATAATGCTTCTTTTTCATATAGGTTTTTTGCATAACGCACTGCATCTAATCTTTGGGCTTCTGTAACATCCTTCACACGTAACACAAGAAATTCATTTCGATTAAAACTGCCATAATATGGATATGCAGGATTGTTTTCAGATCTTCTATTCGTATTTAACCAGTAATTGGTGCTTTCGGTTACCGAAATATCAAAATCGTGATTTTTGTTTCCGGGAAACAACATCACATCGAATATATTAGAACTTCCAATGCCGGTGGCTTCATACAATTTATTATTTTCGTTAACCAAGGAAGCGTGTCCACCAAAATAAAATGTAATCCATTGGTGAATTATAGGCACGTTTGGAAAGGGGGACTGTTGTGTGACGATAATATCTCCCGTTTGGCCAAGTTTTGTCTTTTCATCATCATAAAATACATCTCTGTCGTCTTCTAGTTCAACTGTTTCACGTGAAACAGTATAGTATTCAAACGTATATCCGTTGATGTTTTGTGTATATGAGGGTGTTTCTTCTGCTCTTGAAATAAAGTTTTGAATGTTTTGTTTTGCTTCCATATCAAGTCTAATGACACCACCCAAACTATAAATAAGCCCGGCGATAACAACAAGGGCACTCGTTTTTATGTATCTCAATAATGGTTTTTTTATTTTTAACAGAAACATTTTTGGCGTTTTTTTCCTTGAAATTTCAGGTTTTATTATATCATAATAGGCTACAAAAAAAGTAGCTAGGCTACTTTTTTGGACGTATGATGAGCGCGCGTGCATCGCCCTCACCTTCAGATTCAGTTTCGACATCTCTCCACTCGCTTAGTTTTGTGTGGATGATGCGTCTATCATAAGCATTCATTGGATCTAATTTAACCTCGATTTTTGATCTTGCGACTTCTTTTGCAGTTTTTGTAGCAAGAATTTCTAATTGGCGTTTGTGGTTTTCAAAATAGTTCGCAATATCTAGGGTAATGGTGACATTGCTTTGTACAAATGTTTGTAAATAACTTCTTAACATGTGCTGTAGTGCAATAAGTGTGCGTCCTTCTCTACCAATTAATATGGCGTTGTCAGAAGATTGAACGTTATAGTGAATTTCTTTTCCATCATCCTTTGTTCTTAGTTCCATTTTAAATTCAACGTCCATCGCTTGAAGGATACTTTCTAAATAGGTTTTTCCTTCGAGTGTTAAATTGACATCTGGTATTGCCTCATATAGATTTGTCCCACCTGCAAAAAGCCCTTTTTTCTCTCTTGTAAGTGTGATTTTTAATTTTTCTGGTTGAATTCTGAGTGTTTCAGATGCGCGTTCAAGTGCTTCAGTTTCATTTTTAGCTTCTAATTCAATACGTTTTAACATCATTTTGCGAGTCCCCCTAAAAGTTCTTTTTCTTTTAGTTTTGCGTGTTTCTTTTCACTTATTTTTCTATTAATGATTGTTTGTGTGAGTGAGTATAAGTTCCCAAAAATCCAATAGATCGCAAGTGCGTTACTTTGATAAGAGATGAACATCATCATAATCACCATAAAATAACTTACATACTTCATTGTTTGTTGTGATTGTTGTGCTTGCGGATTTGGATTGGCAACGTTTTTAGCATAACTTGGTTTTTTCATTGCAAGTCTTTGAAGTGTGAACATTGTCGCACCAACAATACCCGCTAATATAATTGCTGTGATGCCATCGTTTGTATTTGCCAGGTTGATGCCAAAAAACATGGTGTTAGAAACTTGTTCTGAATACATACCGCCTGGAATTGTAATTCTTCTTACAACACTATACATCGCGATGAAGATTGGCATTTGAAGAAACGGTAATAGACATCCTAATACGTTAATGCCATATTTCTTATAAACACCCATCATTTCCATTTGCATTTGTTGTTGTGATTGTGGATCTTTTCTTGTTGCATATTTGTTTTGTACACGTTGCATTTCTGGTTGTGCTAAATTCATTTTTAAACTTAAGTCGTTACTTTTTGCATATATTGGCCACGCAAGCGTTCTTACAATAAGGGTTGTGATTAAAATACCGACCGCAAATGAGTTGCCAAAAATTCCCCCAAATAGTTGTGTTAAAAAGGCAACAGGAATGACCAATATCCAATCAAAAAAACCTGCGTCTTCTGAATGAATAGGCGCTTCGCCCCCTGCAACGAATACTTCAAAGTTTGCTGTAAACCCTTCATACGTGAAAGTAACATCAAAGGCTTCGTTTGAAACAAACCCATCTTCTTGAAGTGGTTCAAATCCATTATTAGAAAATTTATCTAGGTGATCTACTGCACTTAAAATCTCAACAGTGCCGTTGGCGCGAACGACATATACATCTAGACCTTCAAGGTTTTCTGTGCCACCAATGTTTGTTCTAACATTCGCTTCTGTTAACATAAAGTTTACTAATACAATTTCTGTGTCGTTGACATCGATGTTATCAGGAACAACATAAATACTAAAATCATACAAAACATCGCTGTAGGATACGCGATATGTTAATACTCCCGTATCACCTGTAGGTTCATTAATACCTTGATTGTCTAGCGGCAATGTTTCTACAGCACCAGATTGTTTCACATTAATGAATGTGACACCTTCATCACCTTTAAAAACATAACCGTCAGCAAATTCTGCTTCCGTATACACCATTTTAATTGGTGCATTGACATATGTCTTAACAACTGCATCTTCTTGTGTACAACTAGAAAGTGCAACGAGTGCGAGTATTACACTCATCATTACGATAATTTTTTTCATTGTTTTTTCTCCGTTAGTGCCGCTTGATCAATAAGCTGCAACACATTTTTTTTTACATCTTCAAAACTTAAATCGCTTGATTTTGGATATACAACAACAACAAATTGCACATGGTTAAGAAGTTGTTGAACGGTTGATATAATCATACGGATTTGACGCTTTCTAACATTTCTAGAAACAGCGTTTCCATACTTTCTTCCGATTGATAATGCAAATCTAAAATGTTGCAGATCAATATCTTTTACATAATGAATGCCAAAATATTGATTTTTCACACTTTTTTTATTTGCGAAAACAAAATCAATCTCTTTTTTTGTTTTTAAACGATATGCTTTTTTCATATATTTATAAAAAAAGACTACTCGCATGTAATTTATTCGAGTAGTCCAGGTTATTTATAAATTAAACTGCGAGCTGTGCTCTACCTTTAGCGCGACGTCTTGCTAAAACTTTACGTCCACCAACGGTTGCCATTCTCGCTCTAAATCCATGCGTTTTTTGACGTTTACGTTTGTTTGGTTGATATGTTCTTTTCATGTATATTACCACCTTTCATAGGAAACCATGCTTTGTTATTATATATAAACGTCTTCTCTTTGTCAACAACAATCCCTTTATACATACAAACAATTTTCTCGATGTGGAAAACTATTACTTATTTTACAAACATTGTGGATAAATGGATAATTCCAAAAATGTTTTATCTAAAGCAAAAAAAGATGTTTTTTATCCACAATGTTTACAGTTTGTTTACATGTTATAAAAAAGTTATCCACATTTTTTGTTGTTATTTTTTTGGTTTTCTTCCGTTTTTTTATGCTAATATTTTTTTAAGATTTTAGGAGTTTTATTACATGAACAATTATGACATCTTATGGCAAACAATTTTATCCGAGTTGGAACAAACCTATGATGAAGATACTTTTGCTGAAGTTTTTGAACCTTTACAAAACATTCATCAAGTAAATAATAATGTCATTTACATTGTGGTACCGAATGAGTTCATAAAAAATAGGATACAGCGTTTGTACTTATCTAAAATTCAAGATTTAGCTTTAAAAAACAGTGGTGAAACACTGCGTTTTAAGTTTGTTTTAGAATCTGAATTAGAACCAGAATATGATGTTGTGACTCCAGATTTAGATCTAGAAAATAGATATCGTTTAGGTAACCTAAATGGATCTTTTAGATTTGATAACTTTGTTGTTGGTAAAAGTAACATGTTTGCTTTTAGAATGGCAATGAAGGTAGCAGATCAACCAGGTGTTGTTGCAAACCCTCTTTATATATTTGGGGATGTTGGTTTAGGTAAAACACACTTAACGCAAGCAATAGGTAATTATATTTTAGATAATAATCCACATGCGAATGTTTTGTATGTTAAGGCAGACAGTTTTATCGAAGATTTTGCAAACTTACTCAAACGTCAACAAATGGATGATTTCCATGCAAAGTATCGGGACATTGATGTTTTACTTGTTGATGATATTCAAATTATGGGTGGCGCAACCAAAACTCAAATGGAGTTTTTTAAATTATTTGACATTTTATACCAACAAAATAAACAAATCGTTATTACAAGTGACAAACCCGCTTCTGAATTGAAAAATATTATGTCACGGTTAACTTCTAGATTTGAAGTTGGTTTAAGTGTGGATATTCAAGTACCCGATTTAGAACATAGAATTGAAATTTTGAAAAGAAAACTATCTTCTGAAACTTCACATACTGAAGCAATGGATCACGAAGTATTGAATTTCATTGCTTCCTCTTTTGTAACGAACATAAGAGAATTAGAAGGTGCTTTAAAACGCGTGTTATTTTATGCACTGACTAATAATATTGATATTACTGTTGAGCACGCTCAAGAAGCATTAGAACCGCTTCTTAAAACAAGAAGAAAGAGTAATCAATTAAACGAAAACAATTATGACCGCATTCAAAGTGTTGTTAGTGATTTTTATGGAATTTCTATTGATGATTTAATTGGCAAAAAGAGACACTCAAAATATGTCATTCCACGACATATCGCCATGTATTTAATTAAATCAAATCATAACATCCCTTACAAAAGTATTGGATCTTTATTTGGAGATAGAGACCACTCAACCGTACTCACAGCTTGTGAAAAAATTGAAAATGAGTTAAAACAAGACAAAACTCTTAAACTTGCAGTGGATACAATTATAAAAAAACTAAACCAAGTTTAACCACATTTTAAAGTGGATTAATTGTTGATTATTTGATATAATAATACATAGATAGAGCCATTAAAAAAGTTATCCACAAACCCACAATTGTAATAATAATAATTATTAAAAATAAATAAAATAAAAGGACGTGCCTTTATGTTGTTTTCAATAGAAAGAGATGTTTTACTAAATCATTTAAATATTATACAAAAAGGGTTACCATTAAAAACCCCAATGCCTATTTTATATGCCATTAAATTTGAAGCTTTGCAAGATCACATGATTTTAACTACGTCTAATTCAGATGTTGCCATTCAAGTAATCGTAGATGATCCCTCTCTCACCATACAAACACCAGGAAAAACAGCAATTCCAGGACGTTATTTAATTGATATTGTAAGAAAAGTTGTTTCTAAAAATATCGAATTTGCTCTTATTGAGCAAAACATCATGGTGATTCGTGCAGACAAATCAGAATTTAAATTACGTTTAATGGATGTGGAAGATTATCCAGATATCGATTTTATGGATTTAAACGATCCTCTAACATTTGATCCTAAAGTATTATCGGATGTCATTAAGGAAACAAATTTTGCAACCTCTCAAAATGAGAAACGTCCTGTACTAACAGGTGTTGATTTTAAATTTTTAGAGAAAAAACTATTTTGTGTTGCAACCGACTCATATCGTCTCGCTCAAAAAGACATTGCTTTTGACTTAGAACGTGATCCTTTTGATCTTGTCATTCCAAATAAAAGTTTGGATGAACTTCAAAAGATATTAGAAACCATACAAACACCAGTAGAACTTTACATCAATCCTAATAAAGTCTTATTTAAGTTTGAGAATATTCTTTTTCAAACAAGACTTCTTGAAGGATCTTACCCAGATACAATGAGAATTATTCCAAAATCATTCGTTGTGGAAATACCTTTTCATAAAGAACAACTACTTTCAGCATTAGACCGTGTTTCGTTGTTATCTCCAAAAGAAAGAGAAACCAATGTAAACATTGTGAAACTTGCTTTGAAAGAAAATCAAGTGGTTGAAATAAGTTCAACAAATGCTGAGATTGGAGATGCTTCAGAAGAAATTATTCCTTCCGGAGAAGTTAAAGGACCTCAAATCAAACTTGCGTTTTCTTCTAAATATCTTAAAGAAGCATTAAAAACATTTCATTCAGAAGAAGTTGTCATTTCATTTTCTGGAGAAATTAAACCATTCATCATTACAGGTAAAGATGATCCATCTTTATTACACCTAGTTCTTCCTGTAAGATTAGATTAAAAAACATTAAAATACATTAAAAGCCGAAATTTTATCAAATTCGGCTTTTTTTATTAAATTGACATCAAGTCCCACTTATATATAAAAAATGAAAAAAACGCTATTTTTATAAGGTTTGTGGTATAATATACCTATGAATGCGTCTCAAAACTTTAAACTAAAAAAAGAATTTATTACACTGGGTCAACTCGTGAAAGCGTGTGGTTTTATTGCTTCTGGTGGAGACGCTAAAACCTATTTATTAAACACGCCTGCAAAACTAAATGGTGCGTATAAAACAACAAGAAAAACAAAAGTTGTTGTTGGTGATGTTGTTGAAATTGAAAACAACACTATTTATATTACAAATGATTAAATCTTTAGAACTGACACACGCAAGATGTTTTGGTAAAAAAATAATTCAATTTCAAGAGCCAAAAACATATATGTACGGAGATAACGGAGTTGGCAAAACCACTATTCTAGAGGCAATCCATTTAATCGCCACAACAAAATCACACCGAACAAATCAAGATAAAGAATTTATACAGCACGAACAACCGTTTTCTAAAATTGTTTTAGAAACAAAACAAAACCGTTTTGAAATGGTACTCACGGATAAAGGAAAACGCGTTTGGCTCAACGGTATTGAAAAAAAGAAACTCTCACAATTTATTGGACATTTAAATATTGTCATGTTTGCACCAGAAGACGTAGAACTTGTGAAAGGTGCACCACTTTACAGAAGACAATTTTTAGATATTTCAATGATTCAAACAGATACAACGTATCTAGATGTATTAAATAATTACAAAAAAATTTTAAAACAAAGAAATGCACTATTAAAAAAACTCTCAATAGATACTGATCTAACATTTCTTAATATACTATCAGAACAATTATTAGAACAAGCAATCATTATCATTAACAAAAGAAATACATTTGTTGAAGCATTAAATGAACTTATTCAACCCGTTGCAAAACAATTTGACTTTAAAGATGTCATTGTCAAATATGAGAAAGACCAATCCATTGATGGATTAAAACAACACCTATTTACAAAACAAAAAGTAGATATTCTCTCACAAGCAACAACTAGTGGTCCACACAAAGATGACATCACGGTTTATTTAAATCAGAAAAAAGCAAGTCAATTTGCTTCACAAGGACAACAAAGGCTACTTGCGTTATCATTGAAACTATCCGTTTTACAATATTTAAAAAATCATCACTCTCAAGACTTGGTATTATTATTAGACGATGTCTTAAGTGAATTAGATGAAACACATCAACAACAATTACTTAATTACGAATTTAAAGATCATGCTCTCATTATTAACAGCACACAAAATTACTCACACCAACAATTAGATGTTATGCATATTACAAAGGAGTCATAAACATGTCACAAAATAATTATAATGCATCAAATATTCAAATATTAGAAGGATTAGAAGCGGTTAGAAAAAGACCGGGGATGTATATCGGTTCAACCGGTGTTAAAGGTCTGCACCATCTTGTTTGGGAAATCGTTGATAATTCCATTGATGAGGCGCTTGCAGGATATGCAACCCACATTGAACTTACTATTTTAAAAGATAATTATATTCGTGTCGTTGACGATGGACGCGGGATTCCTGTCGATACACATCCAAAAACAGGCAGACCTGCAGTTGAAACAATTTTAACGACATTGCACGCTGGCGGTAAATTTGATGGTGCTTCCTATAAAGTGTCAGGTGGTTTACACGGGGTTGGTGCTTCTGTTGTGAACGCACTATCATCATTTTTTGATGTAGAAATACATAGAGATGGTAAACAGTATCGCCAAACGTATGCTTACGGTGTGCCAAAAACAGAACTCATTGAAGAAGGTACAAGTAACACACACGGGTCCATTGTGACTTTTTTAGCAGACAAAGATGTATTTACAGAATCACAAGTATATGATTTTGAAACACTGCGTGCACGTGTGCAACAACTCGCATTCTTAAACAAAGGCATCAAGCTCACGATTACGGATGAAAGACAAGAAACACCGGTAGAGTTTGTATATCAATATGAAGGTGGCTTGGTTGAGTATGTGAATTTCTTAGTTGGAAACAGAACCAAACTCACCAAAGAAGTGATGTATGTTGAAAAAGAAGTTGAAGGTATCACATATGAAATGGCACTTCAATACTTTGATTCCTATGCAACAAACCTCTTTAGTTTTGCCAATAACATTCCAACACATGAAGGTGGGATGCACGAAGATGGGTTCAAACTTGCACTTACAAGAATTATTAATAGCTATGGTAAAGCGAATAATTTATTTAAAAAAGACGACTCACTCATTGGAGAAGATGTTAGAGAAGGATTAACTGCGATTATTTCAATTAAACATCCGGATCCACAATTCGAAGGGCAAACAAAAACAAAACTTGGAAACCCAGAAGTGAGACAAATGACATCTCAACTTGCAGGTGAGTTTTTAGAGCGTTACTTTGCAGAAAACCCACAAGACGCCAAAATGATTGTTGATAAAGGTCTTAATGCGATGTATGCACGTATCGCTGCAAGAAAAGCAAGAGACGCAACAAGAAGAAAATCACCTCTAGATGCACTAGGATTTGCTTCTAAACTCGCAGATTGTAGAGCGAAAGACCCTGCGGTTTCTGAATTATATATTGTTGAGGGTGATTCTGCTGGTGGTTCTGCAAAACAAGGTAGGGAATCGGAATTCCAAGCGATTTTACCACTAAGAGGTAAGGTCCTTAATGTAGAAAAAGCGCGCTTAGATAAAATTTATGCAAACAAAGAAATCTTATCACTAATTCAAGCGCTTGGTACAGGAATTGGAGAAGAGTTTAATCCAGAAAACATCCGTTATCACAAAGTGGTTATTATGACCGATGCTGATATCGATGGTGCACACATTAGAACACTTTTGTTAACGTTTTTCTTTAGATATATGCGCCCACTTATTGAAAAAGGGTATATTTACATGGCACAACCGCCATTATATAAAGTCCAACAAGGAAAGAACATCCAATATCTTTATGATGATGAATCTTTAGATGCAACACTAAAAGAAATGGGTGGTAGACCAAGTATTCAAAGATACAAAGGTCTTGGAGAAATGAACCCTGAACAACTTTGGGAAACAACGATGGATCCAGACACAAGAACATTACTTCAAATTACGCTTAGCGATGCAATGGATGCAGACCAAGTATTTAGTATGCTTATGGGTGAAGAAGTTGAACCTCGCAAAGAATTTATACAACAAAATGCCATTTACGCAAGTAACATTGACGTTTAGAAAGGACATAATCACACATGGATGAATTAAACAAATCAAGAGATCACGTCAAAGAAATTAACATCTCCAGTGAGATGAAAACGTCATTTCTTAACTATGCAATGAGTGTCATTGTATCACGGGCATTACCGGATGTAAGAGATGGGTTAAAACCGGTTCAACGAAGAATTTTATTTGCAATGAACGAACTCGGTATGACGTCTGATAAGGCACACAAAAAATCAGCACGTATCGTTGGGGAAGTTATTGGTAAATACCACCCTCACGGCGAATCTTCAGTGTATGAAGCAATGGTACGTATGGCACAACCGTTTAGTTATCGTATGCCACTTGTAGATGGACATGGTAACTTCGGTTCTGTAGATGGTGACGGTGCTGCCGCAATGCGTTATACAGAAGCGAGACTCTCTAAACTTGCAGGACAACTTGTCAGAGACATAGAAAAGAAAACAGTAGATTATATTGATAACTATGATGGTAGTGAAAAAGAACCATCTGTTTTGCCATCAAGATATCCAAATATACTTGTGAACGGATCAACAGGGATTGCTGTTGGGATGGCGACCAATATTCCACCTCACAACTTAACTGAAGTAATTGAGGGGTTGCTTGCATATATG
>JAYOFY010000015.1:0-13069 GCA_038117465.1 Acholeplasmataceae bacterium | reverse complement strand
CTGATTACAGAATTATTGCATTTACAACAAGAGAGAAATTAAACGATATGATGCAACATCAGTTTAAGATATTAGATGAAGTTAGAAAAATTTCTGAGAAACATGATGTTCGCGTGACATTATCCATGGGTGTTGCCTCTTGGGATACACCTTATGAATCACTAGGGGTTTATGCACAAAATGCGATTGAACTTGCTGAGAAACGTGGTGGTGATCAAGCTGTAATCAACATTCAAAATCAAAAAATCGCCTATTTCGGTGCAACAAAAGAATCAGTCTCAAGTAATAGTCGTGTGAATGCAAGAATTCAAGCACAATCTATGAAGCAATTATTTGAAACAAGTGATAGTGTCTTTATCATGGGACATAAACGTGCAGATTTAGATGCATTAGGTGCCATGCTTGGAGTATACCAAATGGCAAAGGCTATTCAACATAAGTCCTTTATTATTGCACCTAATGATGAACTTGATCCTACTGCACTTAAAGTGTTTAAAGCATTAATACAATCAAAAGAAGATCCGAGAATGTCTCTAGAATCCATTCAAATATCAAATAAATCAGTACTTGTTATTGTTGATACACAATCTAAACAATTGCTTGTTGATGCATCACTTATTGATAAAGTTGAACATATTGTGATTATTGACCATCATCGTGCAAGTGATGATGCCGTCACATCTGATAACAGCTATATTGAACCTTATGCATCTTCTACTGTTGAACTTGTTATGGATGTATGGTCATTTTATGAAACATTGATCGCAATTGAATTTGATCCATTGTATGCAACGATCATGTATGGCGGTATGGTTGTAGATACGAATCAATTTACATTACGTACAGGACCTAGAACGTTTGAAGTTGCTGGTAAACTTAAAGAACTTGGTGCAGATATTTCAAAAGTTCATGGATGGTTAAAAAAAGATTTCAATAAAACAAAACATATTTTTGATTTAATTGCGAAAGCACAAGTTGTTGAAAATCACTTCATTATTTTAAAAGATGAAACGACCTATGTTGATCGCGTGCTTCTTGCTCAAGCAGCTGAAGCTGCTTTAGAAATTGAACACATTGATGCAGTCTTTGCAGTTGGATATGTCAGAGAAGGTGTTGTAGGTGTTTCAGCAAGATCAACAGGACAGATCAATGTTCAAATCTTTATGGAGTTTTTTGGAGGAGGCGGGCACTTAACAAGTGCTGCAGTCCAAAAAGAAGCTGATATTGAAGATATGATAGAAGCGATTAAACAAAAAATATTGTTAGAATACGGAGGACAAGATCAACCTATGAAAGTGATATTACTAGAAGATGTTAAAGGACGAGGCAAAAAAGATGATGTCATTGAAGTTGCTGGTGGATATGGACAGTTTTTATTGACACAGAAAAAAGGTATCCTTGCAAACGAAGAAAACTTAAAGACATTACATGATAAACAAGAAAAAGAATTTGAAGCACAGCAAAAACATATTGAACTGATGAAAACACTAAAACAAGAAATTGATCATAAGCACATTAAGCTCACGATTCAAGTAGGAAAAGATGGTAAATTATTTGGTGCGATTACTACCAAGCAAATTGTGGAACAATTTGAAAAAGATCATGGCATAACGTTAGATAAAAAGAAAGTAGAATTATCGTCAGATATTAATTCAATTGGTATATATACTGTGACAGTACACTTACATAAAGGTGTGGATGCACAATTTGAAGTCCATGTTGAAGAAGAGAAGAAGGATTGATTATGGCAGCAAAAACGTTACCCCATCACTTAGATGCCGAACAACGTGTCTTAGGAATATTATTTTTAGATCCAAAAAAGATGGCATCTGTCACAGATTTGTTAATGACCTCCGATTTTTTTGATGCCAATCATCAGCACATATATGATGCAATGAAACAATTAGATGATCAATCTAAAACGATTGATTATGTAAGTGTTGGTGCTATTTTAAGAGAACAGCGTGTTTTAGAATCATCTGGAGGACTCGATTACTTATATAGTTTGGCCGAAATGATTCCATCCACATCACATTTAGATACCTATGTTGAAATGATTAAAGAAGCTTCATTAAAAAGGGATATCATTGATTTTGCCTCACAAGTCATTGAGCATGGATATGGTAAAGATATGGAAGTCACTGAATATGTCGATTATGCTGAAAGTGGTATTTTTGAAATATCTAAAAGAAGAAAAGCATCTTCATTTGCTACATTATCTGAAATTACAAAAGAAGTGAAAGAAGTCTCTGAACGTAATGCCAATAAACAAGGGATTACAGGATTGATGACAGGCTATAAAAATCTAGATGAATTGTCTGCCGGATTACAACCGGAAGAACTGATTATTTTGGCGGCAAGACCCTCTATGGGTAAAAGTGCCTTTGCGATGAATGTTGCCATGAATGTAGCAAAAAGAAATCAACAAGGAAAAGCAAATGTTGCCATCTTCAGTTTAGAAATGAGTAATGCACAACTTGTTTCTCGTATGCTTTCAACAGAAGCAAACATAAAAAATACACGTTTAAAAACAGGGAATTTATCTACAAAAGAATGGCAATATTTTGAAAGTGGCATGCAGTCTCTTAATCAATTAAATATCCATTTTGATGATTCAGGATCTGTTTCAGTTTTAGATATACGTGCAAAATGTCGTAAACTTGCACAAGAAAAAGGATTAGATTTTGTTGTGATAGACTACTTACAACTCATTAAATCTGATACGAGAAGTGGCAATAGACAAGAAGAAGTTGCGAATATTTCACGAAGTTTAAAACAGATGGCAAGAGAGCTTAAAATTCCTGTCCTTGCACTTTCGCAGTTATCTCGTGAAGTTGAAAAGAGAGAAGATAAAAAACCAATTCTTGCCGACTTGAGAGAATCAGGTAGTATCGAACAAGATGCAGATATTGTCATGTTTTTATATCGACCAGATTACTATAAGAAATCTGATGATGGTAATACGGGGGAAGTTGAACTCATTATTGCAAAAAACAGACAAGGAATTGCAGGGGTTTCTAGATTCTTTAGATTTGATACGGAATACTCTCGATTTGTTGCTCAAGAAAATCGATCAGAAGAATATAAACCAAATGAATAAGACTCTTTATAGAGTCTTTTTATTTGCTTTAAATCAATGAGAATAGTTCGAATAAAGTTAAAAACATGATACAATAAAATAGGTGATAACATGTATGATAGACTCGATTTAATTAAAAAACAATACAACGAGATTTTATTAAAACTTCAAGCATCGAATGTCGATATGAAAGAGATGAAAGATCTCTTAAAAAAACAAAGTGAATATGCGAAAATCGTTGAAGTATACGATACATTTTTATCGATATCTGATGCATTAAAACAAACAGAAACATTGATCAATGAAGAAAAAGATCCTGAGCTTATAGAAATGGCTGAACTAGAATATCAGTCTTTACAAGAGAAGAAAAATGCTCTAGAGGCATCTTTAAAAATACTATTACTTCCTAAAGATCCCAATGATGATAAAAATATTATTATGGAAATTAAAGGTGCTGCTGGCGGTGATGAAGGAAACATATTCGCTGGGGATTTATTTCGTTTATACTCTAAGTATGCAGAAGCAAATGGGTTTAAAATAGAATTACTAAATGCCATGGAAGGTGCTATGGGTGGGTATACATCGATTGAATTTATGATTTCAGGTAAAGGTGTATATTCATTATTAAAATATGAATCAGGTACACATCGTGTCCAGCGGGTTCCTGAAACAGAATCTCAAGGTCGTATTCATACCTCAACTGCAGTTGTTTTGGTCATGCCGGAAGCTGAAGAAATAGAAATCGATGTTAAATGGGATGATATCAGAGTCGATACATTTAACTCAAGTGGACCTGGTGGGCAATCGGTGAATACCACAAAAAGTGCGGTGAGACTCACACATATTCCAACGAATATTGCAGTTGCATGTCAAGAAGGTAAATCTCAACACGAAAATAAAGACAAAGCATTTAAGTTACTTAAAGCGCGTATTTATGATTCTATTTTACAAGAACAATTATCAAAAGAAGAACAAGCGCGAAAAGAACTCATTGGTCGTGGCGACCGTTCAGAAAAAATTAGAACTTACAACTATCCTCAAAACCGTATTACAGATCATCGTATTGGACTCACACTACAACGTTTAGATGCAGTCATGGATGGCAAATTAGAACTTGTGATTGAACCAGTGATTAATGAATTTCAAAAACGTCAGATTGCTGGTAATTTATGACCTATAAAACACTTATTGATCACTTTGAATCATTATGTGAAAAAGAAGGCAAATCTGTTTTTGTAGTAAAATATATGATCATGGAGCTTTCTCTTTTAGAACCTCATGTATTTTACACGGCACTAAATGATCCTTTAGAAGAAGCATTTATTCGACAAGTGAAACATGCGATGCATCGATATATTTATGACCATATACCTGTAGACTATATATTAGGATATCGTTACTTTTATGGTCATAAATTTCATGTCAATACAGATGTTTTAATTCCAAGAAATGAAACAGAAAAGCTTGTTGAACATGTCATGATATGTCTAGATTACATGCAGAAACCAGTCTCTTTATTAGATCTAGGAACTGGCTCTGGATGCATCGGACTTACATTAAAAAAAGAAATAGAAAATATTTCAGTGACATTAGCAGATATTAGTTTTAAGGCATTAGATGTTGCAAAACGTAATGGAGCATCTCTGGAAGTTGATGTGCATTACATTCAATCAGATTGGTTTTCAAACATCCATCAAGTTTTTGATGTCATTGTTTGTAACCCACCTTATATTCCGGATGATGAAACCATTGGAGATACTGTAGATAAAGAACCAACCCTTGCTTTATTTGGTGGTAAAACTGGTCTTGAACACTATGAAACGGTGATTGCACAGTCAAAATCGTATTTACAATTAGATGGAATGATGGCATTTGAGCATGGTTTCAATCAAAAAGAAGCGTTGCATCAAATCATTTTAACCTATTATAAAGATGCATCAATTGTGACACTTAAAGATTTTGAAGACAAAGATAGAATGACGTTTTTTAGTCCAAACAATAAAAGACTCATTAAAGAGGTATTGATATGACCATAGCTATTGGAAATGATCATGCTGGTAAAGCATTAAAGTTTGACATAATCACGTATTTACAATCTAAAGAGATCGAAGTTATCAATGTTGGTACGGATGACGATATTTCAGTGGATTATCCTGATTATGCATCAAAAGTTGCAACATATGTCTTAGATAATAAAGCAGATTTAGGCATTTTGATTTGTGGTACGGGCATTGGTATGAGTATTGCTGCTAATAAATTTAAAGGTATTCGAGCTGCGAATGTTTATAATGAACAAACCGCCCGACTTGCTAAAAAACATAATTTTGCCAATGTCATTACGTTTGGCGCACGTACGCATTCGAACAAACAAGTGTTTCATTTATTAGATACATTTATGATGACAGAATTTGAATCAAGACATCAAAAAAGAATTGATAAAATTAATGAAATAGAGGGGATATAATGTCAAAAGTTACAATATTAAAACATCCATTAATAGATCACAAAATGTCTCAAGTAAGAAATGTTAATACGAATACAAAAGCATTTAGAGAAACTGTCTCTGAGATTGGTGCACTTATCACATACGAAATTACAAGAGACTTTAAAACCAAACCAATAAATATTGAGACACCAATGGCAAAAATGACTGCATATGAACTAGAAAAACCTGTTGTTATTGTACCGATATTAAGAGCAGGTTTAGGGATGGTTGATGGGATACATAATATTATTCCTACTGCAAAAATTGGTCATATTGGATTGTATCGAGATGAAGAGACGTTAGAGCCTAAAGCATACTATCAAAAATTTCCTAAAACTATACAAGAAAGTGTTGTTTTAGTAGTTGATCCGATGTTAGCGACAGGTGGTTCTGCATCTTATGCCATTCAAGTACTAAAAGCAGCGAATGTCAAAGATATTCGTTATGTTGGACTTGTTGGTTGTCCAGAAGGCGTACAAAGACTTCAAGAAGATCACCCTGATGTCAGTATTTATTTAGCTGCATTAGATGAAAAACTAGATGATAATGGCTATATTGTACCTGGCTTAGGAGATTGTGGGGACCGTTTGTTTGGAACGAAATAAACTCAAAACAGGTATGACACTATATGTGTTAATCATCCAATTATTTATGACGATCATTGGTCTTTCTTTTTTAGGGGTATATATTGGCTCTAAAGTTGATCCCGAGGGTAATCGTATGATGACGTATGGTGCAATCGGTTTATTTATTGGTATTTTTTTAAGTTTTATTACGTTATTTCAATTTATAAAAAGTGAGGCAAAGCGTGAAAGACGAACATAAAATTGCATTTGTTGCAATAGGTTATGGCATTGTACTGTCAGTTGTAACGTATATTTTTTATCCTGATTTTGTTACTTGGGCACTGCTTGGTGCGCTTACGGCTTTATTTAATCATAGTCAAATGCTCCAAATCACAAAAGGTAATCATGTGAAAATAAATCAATTAACCACACATTTAGTGACAAGATTTTTACTGTATGTTATTATGATTGTAATCGCTTTCTTTCAACTTCGTGAGTCTCAAGATGCCCTTATTACTGCATATATCATTTTACTTTTAGGGTTTTCTTCGATTAAAATAAGTACCTGGATATATGCCTTACCAATATTTAAAAAGACATCCACCGAAAACAAGGATGAATCATGATTGATTATTTAGTGAGTTTACCCGGATATTTTTATACGTCACTTGGAATTATGGCTAGTATTGCCATTCTTTTAGCATTTGTTGGAATTAAAGTATCTAAGCTTGATCCAGGGTCGACACCAAATCGATTTTTAACATTTTTTATTGCTTTTGTAAAAATGTTTAATGACATGATCAAAGGGTATGTTGGAAAAAATTGGCGCGTGCTATCACCACTTGTTTTAACACTCGCGATTTATGTCTTTGTTTCTAATGTATCCGGTATGTTTGCACTTGATGCACCGACGAAATATACAGCCATCACCTTTAGTTTATCTATATTTGCTTTTTTGATTATACAAATTACAGGCATTATTAGTTCTAGATGGGGACATTTACTTGGACTTTTAAAACCGTTTGCACCGATGTTACCTTTAAATTTAATCGGAGAAGTCACACCCATTATTTCTATTGCATTGCGTTTATTTGGTAATATTATATCTGGTGCTGTTTTCTTAGTTTTAATTTACCGATTTACAGGCTGGTTATCAGTATTCATTGCACCAGCGTTTCACCTCGTGTTTGATGTTGGCTTTGGACTTATTCAAGCATTAGTTTATGTATTATTAACCGTGATTTTTACATCTTCAAAAATTGATGAAAAAGATTTTTTATAAAAAAAGGAGAAAACAATGTTAGATTCAATCTTTAATGTTTTGGTGCCAATCTTAGATGTCGTACCAAACGAATTATATGCAAAAGCATTTGCATACATCGGTGCGGGTATTGCCGTGCTTACAGGGTTAGGGACTGGTATTGGTCAAGGGATTGCAGCTGCAAAAGCAGTTGAAGCTGTCGGTCGTCAACCTGAAGCATCAGGTAAAATTTTAACAACCATGATCATTGGTCAGGCAGTAGCCGAAACAACAGGTCTTTATGGATTGTTAATTGCATTTATATTAATTAACGTTCAACCATAATACAACGTGCAAGAAATATTCGAAGAAGTTTCAGCGATTATTGATGCTGGACTCAATTCAGTCATTACCAATCCCGATATTGTTTTATTAAACATTGTCGCACTTATTGTTACAGCGATTGTTGTTCGTAAGTTTTTTTGGTCTAAAATTACTGATTTTTTAGACAAGCAACAATATGCGCTTACTGAAGCTTTACAAGAGGCTGAATCTCAAAAACAACAAGCAATTCAACTTCAAGAACAATCAAAAGCTGATTATCATAAGATGCGAGAGGAAACACAAGCATTAAAACAAAAACTTGAAAAAGAAGCAAAACTTCAAGCAGAAGCTGTTCTTTCACAAGCAGAAAAAGAAGCATCAAGAAAATTAGAACAAGCAGAAAAACAAATTGCTTATGAAGTGACACAAGCTCAAGAAGACATTAAACAATCGATAAAAACGATTGCTTTTACTGCTGCAAAGAAAATTGTGTCTAAAGAAATTGATGAAACAACACATCAACATTTAATTGATGAAGCAATCAAAGAAGGCATGAAGCATGAAAGTTAAGCATGCCATTTTAGCTTTGTATGACATTGCTTTGGAAAACGATACGTTAGACAAAGTGATGGAATCTTTAGAAAACGTCAATGTATCGTTGAATGAAGACATCATCGATTATTTAGATGCGCCAACAGTTGATATGAAAGATAAACAACATGTACTTGATACTTTTCAAATAGATCCATATACAAAAGGACTTCTCAATAATTTGTTAAAGTATCGTCAAATACATCAATTTGATAGCATTTATAAAACATGGGTCTCTCATTTAAGAGAATTAAATAAAGTGTATTTTATTGATGTATATGTTGCAAAAAAACTTACATCTCAACAAAGCAAAATATTACAAAATCAGCTTAAGACATATTTCCAAGCATCTCAAGTTGTCATCCAAGAGCATTTAGAACCAAATGTGATGGGTGGTATTAAAATCATGTATCAAAAACAAACATTAGACCATACTGTCCTTGAACAGTTTCAACAAATGGAAATGATGGTTTAGGAGAATCATATGGCAAATTTAAAAGTAAAAGAAATGACAGAAGTCATTAAAAAACAAATCGAAGCATATACAAAAGATACAAAGCTTGAAAGCATTGGGTCTGTTTTAAGCGTAGGGGATGGCATTGCGATCGTCTATGGTTTAAAAGATGCTATGATGGGAGAATTACTCGTTTTTCCACACAATGTCACAGGGCTTGTTTTTAACCTCGAAGAAGATGCTGTAGGAGTTATATTACTTGGTCAATCCCATCTTGTTAAAGAAGGTGACCTTGTTAAAACAACTGGTAAAATCTTTGAAGTACCGGTCGGCGATGCGTTATTAGGACGCGTTGTGAATCCTTTGGGACAACCTCTAGACGGTAAAGGTGTTATTGATACAAAAGAAACCATGCCTGTTGAAAGAAAAGCCTATGGTGTCATGCAACGTCAAGCAGTCGATACTCCAATGGAAACAGGAATCAAAGTGATTGATGCACTCGTACCGATTGGTAGAGGGCAAAGAGAACTTATTATTGGTGACCGTCAAACTGGAAAAACAACACTTGCAATTGATGCAATCATTAACCAAAAAGGAAAAGACATGTTATGTGTCTATGTTGCAATTGGTCAAAAAGAGTCTACCGTATCTGCACTTGTTCAAGAATTAGAAGAACTTGATGCACTTGATTATACAATTGTTGTGAATGCTGGTGCCTCACAAGAAGGAACTCTGTTATACTTAGCACCATTTGCTGGTGTGACCATGGCAGAGTACTTTATGGCTCAAGGAAAAGATGTATTAATTGTGTATGATGATTTATCAAAACATGCGGTTGCTTATCGTGAATTATCATTATTATTAAGACGTCCACCTGGTCGTGAAGCGTATCCTGGAGATGTGTTTTATTTGCACTCAAGATTACTTGAACGTGCTGCAAGATTATCACCAGAATTAGGGGGAGGGTCTATTACTGCACTTCCTATCATTGAAACTAAAGCAGGGGATATTTCAGCATATATTCCTACGAATGTGATTTCTATTACAGATGGTCAAATATTTTTAGAATCTGAATTATTTTATTCAGGTATTCGTCCTGCTATCAATGCTGGACTTTCGGTATCACGTGTTGGTGGTGCTGCACAATGGAAAGGCATGAAAAAAGTTGCAGGAACAATACGTATTAATCTTGCCAATTATCGTGAACTCGAATCGTTTGCACAATTTGGTAGTGATTTAGATCCATCTGCAAAAAGACGTTTGGAACGTGGACGTAAAACTGTTGAATTATTAAAACAAGATGTGCATCAAATCGTGGATATGCCATCACAAATTGTTTCAATTTATGCTTTATCCAATGGTTACTTGGATGATGTTTCTTTAGAACACATACAAACATTTGAAAAAGAAATTCAATTAGGATTGAAAAATGATTCAGCAGGTCAAAAGATTTATCAAACTTTAATGGAGACAAAAACGTTACCTAAAGAAGCAGATCTAAAAGCATTTATCGACGCACGTAAGAAGGTAATCTAGTGAATTTAAAAGAAATTAAAGGTCGTATCAAAGCGGTTAAAAAAACAGGCAATATCACAAAAGCCATGGAAAGTATTGCGCTATCTAAATTAAAAGGTGCAACAAAAGTTTTTGATGATGCCGTCTTGTACGATCAACAATTTAAAACAATTTTTAAACAATTCGCATCTCATAGTGAAGAAGCTTCTATTTTCACGGATCTTCCAAGAGGAAATAAAAAGTTATTTATTCTTGTAACAAGTGATCGAGGACTTGCAGGTCCTTATCATAATCATATCTTTAAAAGATTGGAGCAAGATATTACTTCAGATGATTATGTGCTACCCATTGGAAAAAAAGGGTTTCAATTTGTAAATAAGCGCGGTTATAAAAATATTTTAAAAGATATGGTTTTAAACAGAGACAATATCAAAACATTTGATTATAACAGACTTGCAACGCTTGTCATTCAATTGTTCCAAGAAGGGGCATTTGACAGTGTATGGCTCGCTTATAATAAACATGAATCGATTTCAAGTCATGATTCTAGCATAGAGATGATACTACCGATTGATTTAGAAGAAACAAAGAAACAAGAATCACATATTATTGAAACACAAGATGAACAATTACTTATGAAACTTATGGTGAATTATGTTCAATCGATGTTATTACAAGGTCTTGCAAATGCAAAATTATCGGAGCATGCATCGCGTATGATTGCAATGAAAAATGCGACAGATAATGCAAAAGACATTGCATCTAAATTAGAAATTGTTTATCACCGAGCAAGACAACAATCAATTACAAGTGAACTCATTGATGTTATCAATGGTTCGAATGTATAGGAGGACGACATGAAAGGAAAAGTCGTACAAGTTATTGGACCAGTTGTAGACGTATATTTTGAAAAAGACTTACCACAAATATATGATGCATTGGTTGCAACGTTAAATAAAGACAAATCAATTACATTAGAAGTTGCCTTACACTTAGGAGATCATATTGTGCGTACAATTGCATTAGAACCTACAGAAGGTTTAAAAAGAGATGCTGTTGTAGAGGCAACGGGTAAACCGATTGCTGTCCCCGTGGGTGATGCGATATTAGGTCGTATGTTTAATGTTTTAGGGGATCCGATTGATGATCAACCATTAGATACTAAAAATATTGAAACAGCACCAATTCATAGAGATGCGCCTAAATTTGAAACATTATCGTCAGAAGTTGAAATTTTAGAAACTGGGATTAAAGTTATCGATTTATTAGCACCATATATTAAAGGTGGTAAAATTGGACTATTTGGTGGTGCTGGTGTTGGTAAAACAGTACTTATCCAAGAACTTATTCACAACATCGCACAAGAATACGATGGGATATCCGTGTTTGCTGGTGTTGGTGAACGTACAAGAGAAGGAAATGACTTGTACATGGAGATGAAAGACTCTGGGGTACTTAAAAATACCGCACTTGTTTTTGGTCAAATGAATGAGCCACCTGGAGCACGTATGCGTGTCGGACTCACTGGACTTACTATGGCAGAACATTTTAGAGATAAAAAGAAACAAGATGTGCTATTGTTTGTTGATAACATTTTCCGTTTTATTCAGGCGGGTAGTGAGGTTTCAGCCTTATTAGGTAGAATGCCTTCAGCAGTTGGATACCAGCCGACATTGGCAACAGATATGGGTCGTCTACAAGAACGTATCACATCAACAAAAGATGGATCGATTACATCGATTCAAGCGGTTTATGTACCTGCAGATGACTATACCGATCCAGCTCCTGCAACGGTATTTTCACACTTAGACGCAACAACCAATTTATCACGTAAACTCACGGAGATTGGGATTTATCCTGCAGTTGATCCACTTGCATCAACATCACGTGCCCTTGCACCACATATAGTTGGTGAGGAACACTATGATACTGCAAGAAAAGTTCAAAAAATGATTCAACGGTATCAAGAATTATTAGATATTATTGCAATTTTAGGTATGGATGAACTGACAGATGAAGATAAATTGACTGTGCATCGTGCGAGACGTCTTCAAATTTTCTTATCTCAAAATATGCATGTCGCCGCACAATTTACAAACGTTCCTGGTGTTTTTGTACCGCTTAAAGAAACAATTCGTGGATTTAAAGAAATTATTGAGGGTAAACATGATGATTTACCTGAAGAAGCATTCCAAATGGTTGGAACCATTGATGAAGCCATCGAAAAAGCTAAAAAACTACAATCGGAGTCATAATTGAAAGTTGATATTAAATCTGTCTTTGGAGATCAATATAATCAAGAAGTTGAGTATGTTGTGATCACCAATCAAGATGGAGAAATTGCCATTTTAAAAGATCATATTCCTATCCTTTTATCAATTGAAGAAGGATATATTCGTATGCAATCTGAAACGAACACAACGATCTGTTATGTGCTTCAGGGTTTTTTAGAGTTTTCTAATAATACATTGACAGTTGCTGCATATGATATTAGTGTTTCAAATACATTAGAAACTGCAAAAGAAGCGTTATTAAAAGATAAACATCATAGAGAACAACTTGCGAAAGAAGAAAATGTTGATTTTTCTAAACTTGAACGAGATTTATTTAATCACTTAAAGGATGCGAAAGCCGGAAAAGTATGATTGAATACATCCTTTATATCACATCGATGCTCATCTTTTTCTTTATAAATTTGCGCATCTTACAAGCGCTTCATATTGAAAATAAGTTTGAGAAAATGAAGCTTTGGGACATTAAAACTGCATATTTTATTATCGCACTTGTGGTTGCCCATGTAATAAGTGAGATGATA
>JAYOFY010000014.1:4021-14124 GCA_038117465.1 Acholeplasmataceae bacterium | reverse complement strand
CACCATATCAGCTTTGTTTAAGAAAACAACGAGCTTAGGTACGCCCACTTGACGTGACAATAAGATGTGTTCACGTGTTTGAGGCATTGGGCCGTCTGCACCTGATACAACTAAGATGGCACCATCCATTTGTGCAGCACCTGTAATCATGTTTTTAACGTAGTCAGCATGACCTGGGCAGTCCACGTGCGCATAGTGACGTGAATCTGTTTGATATTCTACGTGTGCAGTATTAATTGTAATACCACGTTCTTTTTCTTCTGGAGCAGAGTCAATAGATGCATAATCTTTAACTTCAGCATAACCTTTTTTAGATAAAACAGTTGTAATTGCAGCTGTTAAAGTTGTTTTACCATGGTCAACGTGGCCAATTGTACCAATGTTAACGTGTGGTTTGGTTCTTTCGAATTTTTGTTTCGCCATTTCTGGTAATCCTCCTAATTTTTTTGTTGCATGTTTATCATGCATATTTTAATGTATTTTAATACTTTTTGCAAGTTTTTATTAGTTCATTCCGCGTTTTTTAATAATATCTTCTTGGATAGACTTTGGACATTTTTCATATTGTTTAAATTGCATTACGAAGTTTGCACGTCCTTGGGTATTTGAACGTAATGCCGTTGCATATCCAAACATTTCGGATAGAGGGACACTAGCGCGTACCGCAACAGCATTTCCTCTTGGTTCTTGTTTTTCTAAACGTCCACGTCTAGATGTAATATCTCCAATAACATTCCCCACATAATCATTTGGAACAATGACTTCAACATCCATAATTGGTTCTAAAATTGCTGGTTCTGCAAGCTCTCTTGTTTTTTTGAGTGCCATAGATGCTGCAACTTTAAATGCCATTTCAGAAGAGTCCACATCATGATAGGATCCAAAATGTAGGGTTGCTTTAATATCAATTGCAGGATATCCAGCAACGATACCATTCGGCAACGCTTCTTCTAATCCTTTTAATACTGCTGGGATATATTCTCTAGGAATGACACCACCAACAATTTTATCAACAAATTCAAATCCTTTACCAGGGTTTGGTTCAAATTTAATTTGAACGTGACCGTATTGTCCACGTCCACCAGATTGTCTTACAAACTTACCTTCAATGTCTGCGTCTGATGTAATGGTTTCACGATACGATACTTGAGGTTGCGCTACATTTGCTTCAACTTTAAACTCACGTTTCATACGATCTACAATGATGTCTAAGTGAAGTTCACCCATACCTGCAATAATCGTTTGACCTGTTTCATGGTCTGTAAATGTTCTAAATGTTGGATCTTCTTCAGATAATTTTTGAAGCGCTGTTGCCATTCTATCTTGATCTTGTTTCGTTTTTGGTTCAATCGCAACGTTAATAACGGGTTCAGGGAATACCATGGATTCTAAGATGAGATCGTCTTTTTCTAATACGAGTGTATCCCCAGTTGTTGTATCTTTAAGACCAACAACTGCTGCGATATCTCCAGCATACACATCTGAAATTTCTTCACGAGAATTTGCATGCATTTGAAGTATACGACCGAAACGTTCTTTTTTATCTTTTGTTGAGTTCATAACATATGACCCAGACGATAGTTTTCCTGAATAGACTCTAAAGAATGTTAAACGTCCAACATATGGGTCTGTCATCACTTTAAATGCTAACGCTGAGAACGGTTCGTTGTCACTTGGTTTACGTTTAACTTCTTCACCTTTTGAATTCATACCAATAACAGCTTCTACATCCACTGGAGATGGTAAATAATCGATTACAGCATCAATCATTTTTTTCACACCTTTATTTTTAAAAGATGTCCCACAAATGACAGGGAAAAATTCAACTTTAAGGGTTCCTTTACGAATTGCTTGTTTGATTTCATCGTTAGTGACTTCTTCACCTTCGAGATACTTAATCATAAGTTCTTCATCAAATTCAGCAACAGCTTCAATAAGTGCAATACGTTTTTCTTCAGCAATTGCTTTTAAATGTGCTGGAATTTCAATTTGTTTTGCTTCTTCAACCATTTCACCATCATATTCTGACGCTGTCATTGTAACTAAATCAATAATTCCAGTGAAATCTGCTTCAGCCCCTATTGGCCATTGAATTGGCACAGCAGTTACACCTAAACGATCTTTTAGAGATTCAATCGCTGCTTGAAAATCGGCACCAATTTTATCCATTTTATTCACATATACAATACGTGGGACTTTATATTCTGTTGCTTGTCTCCAAACTGTTTCTGTTTGAGGTTCAACACCAGCTTGAGCATCAAGTACTGTAACTGCACCGTCGAGTACACGTAACGAACGTGATACTTCTACAGTAAAGTCAACGTGACCTGGGGTATCGATAATGTTAATTCTATGATCATTCCAAAAAGCAGTGGTTGCTGCAGATGTAATTGTAATTCCACGTTCTTGTTCTTGTGCCATCCAGTCCATCGTTGCAGCACCATCGTGAACTTCTCCGATTTTATGGATACGACCTGTGTGATATAAAATACGTTCAGTTGTTGTTGTTTTTCCGGCATCAATGTGCGCCATAATACCAATATTACGAGTACGTTCTAATGGGTATTGTCGTGACATTTTAAGCTCCTTCTACCAACGGTAATGTGCGAAAGCTTTATTTGCTTCAGCCATACGATGGACATCATCACGTTTTTTAACAGCAGCACCTAATCCTTGAGAAGCATCAAGAATTTCTTTTGCTAAACGTTCTTCCATCGTTTTTTCATTTCTTAAACGTGCATATTGAATCAACCATCTTAAACCTAATGTTTGTTTACGAGATGCTCTGACTTCAACTGGCACTTGATAATTTTGTCCACCGACACGTCTTGAACGCACTTCAATGACCGGTGAAATGTTATTTAACGCTTCATTAAATACTTCAATTGGTTCTCTGCCAGTAGCTTCTTTGACACGGTTAAACGCACCATATAAGATGCTTTGGGCAGTCCCTTTTTTACCATCTAGCATGATTGTGTTTACAATTCTTGTGACCAATTTTGATTGATAAATTGGATCAGGTAACACATCACGTCTAGCGATATGGCCTTTACGAGGCATATCATCACCATCTTTCTTTTAATTTATTTTATTTTGGGCGTTTTGCGCCATATTTACTACGGGCTTGTTTACGGTTTTGAACACCAGTTGCATCTAATGTTCCACGAACAATGTGATAACGTACACCTGGTAAGTCTTTCACACGTCCACCACGAATGAGTACAACACTGTGCTCTTGTAGTGTATGACCGATTCCTGGAATGTATGCAGTTACTTCAGTACCGTTTGATAAACGTACACGTGCATACTTTCTTAATGCAGAGTTAGGTTTCTTCGGTGTCATCGTTGTTACACGGGTACAAACACCACGTTTTTGAGGAGAACTGTAATTACGTTCTGTTTTTTGTAACGCATTAAATCCGTATCCAAGTGCTGGAGATTTAGATTTATATGTTTTATTGGTGCGTCCGTTGCGTACGAGTTGTGCGATTGTAGGCATTGGATCTCCTTTCTTTACACATATCCATGTGTTTCATTTTTCTTTTCAAAATAATATTTGGCTTAGATAAGCCAAATATTTTATTTATTATTGGTGTGTTTTTTTCACAGCAATTGTATTTTATTATAGGTTCATCAATAAGTCAAGTTTTTGGCTTATTTTAGCTTAAAAAATCCATACATCGATCCTAAGATCTTATTTGCGAATGTAGTTGATACTAAACGTTTAATAAAAAGTAATATTTTATATTGAAATCCAACAGTAACTTGAATCGGCATTTTTTTCTTTTTAATCAAGGATGCCACTTTGTTTGCAATAGCACTTGGAGGCATTCCATTTTGTTCGTCTTTTTCCATGGTTGCAACAGATTTTTTGACTCTTGCGCCATATTCAATTGTTGTCTGAGTGTTTTTCTTTCTTTGTGTTGTAAATCCTGTTTTAACATCCCCTGGCATGAGTGCACAAACAGAGATACCAAATGGCTTGACTTCATTTTGAAGTGCCCAAGTAAAATTATTTAATGCCGCTTTCGATGCCGAATAAAAGGCTTGAAAAGGAATCGGAAATACGCCAGCAAGTGATGTGATGTTAATGATTTTTGATCGTTGTTCTTTCCTTAAATACGGTAGTGCAACTTGAATGACTTCAAAAGCACCAAAAAAATTCACATCGAACATGGATTTGGCATCCATCAGTTCTGTATCTTCTATACTGCCTGAAATACCCATACCAGCGTTATTGATGATAACGTGTATCGATTGTTCCTTTTCATATATCGTTTCAAATGCTTTTTCAATCTCTTCTTTGTTTGTAACATCTACTTGCATCGAAATAAATGATTCTTCATGAACTTTTCTTCTGGCAAATCCATAGACTTGATGGCCTTTGTTGCCTAAAAGTTCACAAATTGCTTTTCCTATACCTGAAGATGCCCCCGTTACAACAACAACCATTATTCTTGAAGATCCTTAAGTTCGTTAAGGACGTCTGCAGTAATGCCGACAACTTTATCCATTTGTTTTTTTGTATGTGTAGATGTGTAACTTGTGCGGATTAAACATTCTCCTACGGGTGTTGCCGGTGGCAATACTGGGTTTACATACACACCACGTTCAAATAGCATATTACATGCAACCATTGTACGTTTTGGAAGATATGTATATATCGGGATGATAGGTGTTTGATCATTTGTTTCTCTAAAATCAACACCATGTGCTTTTAATTGTTGTCGCATATAGTTTGTAATATCTCTTAAATTTTTTACACGTTCAGGTTCTTTTTTTAATATCTTTAGTGCCGCTAGAGCCGCTGCAGTATTGGCAGGTGGAATTGCTGCTGAAAAGATATACGGTCTTGAATTATGTCGAATGTAATTAATAACACGATTTGAAGATGCAACATATCCACCTAAACTCGCAAGTGATTTTGAAAATGTCCCCATCACTATATCGACTTCTTTCATTAAATCAAAGTGTTCATGTGTCCCTTTACCTTTCGCACCCATGACACCAAATCCGTGTGCATCATCAACCATCACACGTATGTTATATTTTTTCTTTAATTCAATGATTTTAGGTAAGTCACAAAGATCGCCTGTCATAGAGAAAACACCGTCTGTAATAAGAATCATACCTTTTTCAATGTTTTTCTCTTCCAGTTGTTTTTTTGTTTTAATAATTTTAGCTTCTAAATCGTCCATATCATTATGGTTATATCTTACGACTTCAGCATAAGATAACTTCATACCGTCATAAATAGACGCATGATTTTCTTTATCAGAAAAAATGATATCATTTCTTCCAGCAATCGCAGAAATAATCCCGAGATTACTTTGAAATCCTGAAGCAAAAATTGTGGCATCTTCCATGCCAACAAATGCTGCAAGTTGTTTTTCTAATTCGACATGTAAATTAAGTGTCCCATTTAAAAACCTAGACCCAGAAACACCTGATCCATATTTTTTGGTTGCTTTAAGTGATGCTTTCACAACATCTTTGTGAGAGGTGAGTCCTAAGTAATTATTAGATCCAATCATCACGACATGGTTGCCTTCCATCACAACTTCAGTATCTTGTTTTGACGTGAGTTCGTGGAAATAAGGATAATATCCTTGTTCTTTCGCAACATCTGCAGTTATGTAGTCATCACATTTTTTAAAGATATCCATTAAAATCTCCTTAGATTCTTTTTTCTAAAGAATCGCTAAATCTATTATACTAAATATTTTAAAAAAATCTTAAAAAGTGACTATATTTATATGTGTCATACCGCAGCAAACATAAGAAAAAAGTAGCTTTCGCTACTTTTATTCTATGTCTTCATCTTCTTTTTCAGTGGTGAATGCGGAATCATAAGAAAACCTTGATTCTTTTAAAATACCCGTACCAGCAGGAATTAAACCACCAATGATCACATTTTCTTTAAGTCCATGTAATCGATCGACTTTTCCTTTAATGGCTGCATCTGTAAGAATACGTGTCGTTTCTTGGAATGATGCAGCAGATAAGAATGAATCACTTCTTAAGGAGGCACGTGTTATTCCTAATAATAATGGACGTCCAACAGCAAGTTGTTTACCTTCTTTAAAGGCTTGCATATTCGCACGACTGAATTCAGATACGGAAACTTCTACACCAGGAAGTAATGTTGTTTCACCTTCTGTAACAACGTAAATACGTCGTAACATTTGACGAATAATAAGTTCTACGTGTTTATCTGAAATTTCAACGTTTTGTGCACGATACACTTTTTGAACTTCTTCAAGAATGTATTTCGCTGATGCTTCTGTAGAAACAATACGTAATAATTCTTTCGGATGAATCGAACCTAAAGTTAAGCGCTGACCTGGTTTGACAACTTGATTTTTACGAACAAGAACATCCACACTTGGATCAATTGTATATTTATACTCTTTTTCATTTTTATCTACAATCGTGACAGTTGAAAATCCACTTCTTAATCGTTCAATCGATTGGACTTTTCCTTCAACTTCACTGATCACAGCTTTACCTTTAGGATTACGTGCTTCAAATAATTCTTGAATACGTGGTAAACCTTGTGTGATATCTGATGCAGATGCAACCCCACCAGTATGGAAGGTTCTCATTGTTAATTGTGTTCCTGGTTCACCAATCGATTGGGCTGCAATAACACCAACAGCTTCACCAACTTCAACTGGCATATTAGATGCTAAGTTTCTTCCGTAACATTTCGCACATACACCATTTTCAGAGTGACATGTTAAGTTCGAACGAATCTCAACTTCTTCTATACCAGCAGCAATGATATCTGCTGCAACTTCATCTGTAATGAGTTGATTTTTTTCTAATAAGAATCCTTTACCTTTAGGTTTTTCAATGTCTTTACTTGCGTAACGTCCAACGATACGATCATAAAGAGGCACGATAATTTTGGTTTCATCTTTTTCTGATGTAATTGGACGCATCACGATACCACGTTCCGTACCACAATCATCATCCACAACAATCACATCTTGAGACACGTCTACAAGACGTCTTGTTAAGTACCCTGATTCTGCTGTTTTTAAGGCAGTATCCGTAGACCCTTTACGCGCACCGTGTGTGGAGATAAAGAATTCCGACACAGTAAGACCTTCTCTAAAGGATGCTTGTACAGGGACTTCAATGGTTTCACCTTTAGGATTATTCATCAGTCCACGCATACCGACAAGCTGAACGAAGTTATTCAAACTACCACGTGCACCTGAATCACTCATCATAAATAAGTTATTGTCTGTATCAAACTCATCCATGACATTGTCTTGAATGGTTTTGAGTGCTTTTTCCCAAGTTTGAATGATAAGTTTACGACGTTCTTCACCTGTGAGTAATCCATCATCATGCCATTCAAGTACTTGATCAATGGTTTCTCTTGTTTCAGATAACATATCTTCTTTTTTAGAAAATACATTAATATCAGCAAAAGATACGGTAATACCAGAAACAGTTGAATATTTAAATCCTAAATCTTTTAAGCGGTCAAGCATTTTTGATGTTTCACTAATGTGAAGTTTTTTAAATACTTGAGCAATAATTTTAGATAAGAATTTTTTTGTAAATGGACCAGGTACAGGAATATCTTTTAAAACATCTTTTGGATTGACACCTTTTTTAATAAAGTAAATATCAGGTGTCCCATGTTCTAAGTTGTTATCTGACGGTTCATTTAAATATGGGAAGTTCGGTGGTAAGATTTGGTTGAAAATAAGTTTCCCAAAAGTGGTGACTAAATATTGTTGTTTTTGTTCAGATTTGAACATTTGATCCATTGATTTAGGATCAATAATGATTCTTGTATGAAGCTGGATAAATCCATCTTCATATGCAAGTTGAGCTTCTTCAAAATTAGAGAAGAAATGTCCTTCGTATTTATGTTTTTCTTGATGAGACACTTTTCTTTCTTTTGCTTTGAATCCACTAAATGGTTTGTCTTTTGTTTCTTCAATCGTTAAGTAATAGTTTCCTAAAACCATGTCTTGTGAAGGTGTAACAACAGGCTTACCATCTTTAGGGTTAAGAATGTTATTGGATGCAAGCATAAGAAGACGCGCTTCTGCTTGTGCTTCGTTAGAAAGTGGGACGTGAACAGCCATTTGGTCACCATCAAAATCGGCATTAAATGCAGGTGTAACAAGTGGATGCAAACGAATCGCTTTCCCATCAATCAATTTAGGCTCAAATGCTTGAATTCCAAGTCTATGAAGCGTTGGTGCACGGTTCAGTAATACAGGATGTTCTTTAACAACTTTTTCTAATGCTGTCCAAACATCATCATCCATGCGTTCATAATTTCAATTCGCATTTTTCTTCGCATTGGCATCATCTCCAGATAACTACTGAAGATCTCTTAAAACAAATTGTTTGAATAAGGTAATTGCCATTTCACGTGGAATACCACATTGATACATTTCTAAGTCCGGACCAACGATAATCACCGAACGTCCAGAATAGTCTACACGTTTACCTAGTAAGTTTTGACGGAAACGACCTTGTTTTCCACGTAGTAAATCCGAAAGTGATTTTAAGTGTCTATTACGTTCAACCGCTGCTTTTTTACCACGTTTTGCATTATCAAATAATGCATCTGCAGCTTCTTGGAGCATACGTTTTTCGTTTTTAGTAATTAATCGTGGTGCCATTTGTTCTTTTTGTTTTTTCAAACGATTATTTCTATTTAAAATTCTACGATATAAGTCATTTAAGTCCGTTGTTGCAAAGCGTCCACCATCAAGCGGTACCATTGGTCTTAAATCTGGTGGAATGACTGGAATAACATCCATGACCATCCACTCAGGTTTATTATCTGAGTTGTTAAATGCTTCTACAACTTCTAAACGTTTAATAATTTTATCGCGTTTTTGTTTAGATGCCGTTTTTAATTTACGTCTTAAGATTCTTACTTCTTTATCTAAATCTAACTCTTGAAGTAAAATTTTAACCGCTTCAGCACCAGTAAGTGCCGTAAACTTATTGTAGTATTCTTCACTTAATCGTGAAAAATCTTGTTCTGATAAAATTTGTTTTTTAGAAAGAGGTGCAGTTCCAGGATCCGTCACGATATAAGAAGCATGATACACAACTTCTTCAAGTTGTTTTGCTTTAATGCCTAACAAAATCGCAAGTCTTGAAGGCGAGTTCTTTAAATACCAAGTGTGTACAATCGGTGCTTCAAGTTCAATGTGTCCCATACGTTCACGACGTACTTTAGATTCTGTAATTTCGATCCCACATTTTGAACAAACTTGACCTTTATTTCCACTTTGTTTTTTACCACATGCACATTGATAGTCTCTTGTTGGTCCAAAAATACGCTCACAAAACAATCCACCTTCTTCAGGTTTAGACGTTCTATAGTTGATGGTTTCATGTGTTTTGACTTCTCCATAAGACCATTGTCTAATTTCATCAGGAGATGCGATACGTATTTTTAAATGTGAATATGTTTTGGCAACACCTTCTTTAACAACCTTGTTACCTTGATTGATACGTGCTTGTACGTCAATCATTTTTACAGGGTCTGAAGGTAACGTTACCAAATCTTTAAGTGAATCAATGTCTACTTCATCTTCATCACCATCTGCATGATGATGCTCATGAAGAGGGTCAAATCCATAAAACTTTAAGACACCATTCATTTCTTCTCTTAATATCGAGTCATCTTCAAAGATGTGATATAAAAGGTGACGATCAAATTCTAAGACATCGACTAAATCTTCCATATTATTTGCACGAAGTCGATCCACCGTTTCACCTGAAATACCCATGTTTTCAAGTGGACGTGGTAAAGAATATCGTCTTAATACAGAAGTGATTTCTTCGAATGCTTCGGCAAGTAATAATTTGAGCTCTTTAATTGAAAATGTATTAAAATCTTCTAGTTGATCAATCCCTGAAAGTTTTAGCTGCGTTAATGCTTCTTCTGACAGTTTAAGTGATTCAACTTTTAATGTTAATTTTTCTTTTGCCATTAACGGAAGCCTCCTTTAGGTTTTGATCCGCCACCAAGATCAACAAGTGACTTGACAGCTTCATTTTCTCCAGAATGTTCATCAATAAGTTCTACATATAATCCAAGTGCTTGAAGT